>NZ_DASXJS010000208.1:0-43684 GCF_036497245.1 Actinomycetospora sp.
GCCGAGCCGGTCGCCGACGGCGGGTACGGCGCGGCCCTGCTGCTCGACGGGTCGGCGCTGCTGGCCCGCCCGGAGCTGCGCGCGGCGGAGGAGACGGTGCGACGGTGGTTCGCGGCGGCCTCGCTGGTGCGGCCCGGTCCCGACGGCGGGCGGGTGGTCGTCGTCGCCGAGTCCAGTGTCGCGGCGGTCCAGGCGCTCGTCCGCTGGGATCCCGCGGGGTACGCGGGCGCCGAGCTCGACGCCCGGACCGAGCTCGGCCTGCCGCCCGCGGTCCGGATGGCCGCCCTCGACGGGGACCCGGAGGCGCTGCGCGGACTGCTCGCCGTGCTGCACCTGCCCGAGACCGGGGACGGGGAACCCGACGCCGAGGTCCTGGGCCCCGTCGAGCTGCCCGCGAACACGCGCCTGCCCGGTGGTGACGAGCGCACCGAACGGGCCGAGCGCTGCCTGGTCCGGGTACCGCGCCGTGCCGGGCGGGTGCTCGCGACCGAGCTCGCGGCCGCCGTCGCCACCCGCTCGGCCCGCAAGGAGACCGATCCGGTGCGGGTGCTGCTCGACCCGCAGGATCCGCTCTGAGCCGGATGTCCGAGCGCGATACGTCCCCGGTGGTCGAGTCCCGCTCCGCGTCGTCTCCGTAGACTGGACGACCGTGACCGTCCAGCCCGTCCGCTACTTCGGAGATCCCGTCCTGCGCGAGCGCGCCACCGAGGTGACGACGTTCGACAAGGAACTGCGCACCCTCGTCGCCGACCTGCAGGAGACGATGGTCGAGCAGGGCGGCGCCGGGCTCGCGGCACCGCAGATCGGGGTCGGACTGCGGGCGTTCGTCTTCCGCGCCACCGGTCTCGAGGGAGAGCTGGTGGAAGGTCACATGATCAACCCGGAGTGGACCGTGCTCGACGACACCGAGCAGATCGGGCCGGAGGGTTGCCTGTCCATCCCGGGGTTCCGGTGGGACTGCCGCCGCTACGACCACGTCGTCGCCCGCGGATGGGACCTGCACGGGGAGCCGCAGGAGATCGAGGGCACCTCGATGCTCGCGCGCGCCATCCAGCACGAGACCGACCACCTCGACGGCGTGCTGTTCCTCGACAAGCTCGACGCGGCGACCCGCAAGGAGGCCATGGCGGCCATCCGCCAGGCCGACTGGTTCGACCCCGCCGCCCCGCCGCGCGTGAAGGCCAGCCCCCACGCCCCCGCCGGCGCCGGCGCCGGTCCGGTGAACCCGCTCTTCGGGGGAGTCCGGACGTCATGAGGGTGGTCTTCGCCGGCACCCCCGAGCCCGCCGTCCCCTCGTTGCGCCGGCTGCTGGAGTCCGACGAGCACGAGGTCGTGGCGGTCGTGACCCGCCCCGACGCGCCCGCGGGGCGACGCCGGCGACTCCAGCGATCGCCGGTCGGCGCGCTCGCCGACGAGGCCGGGGTCGAGGTGCTGACGCCGCCGAAGGCCTCCGACCCGGACTTCCTCGACCGGCTGCGCGCGATCGCCCCGGACTGCGCACCCGTCGTCGCCTACGGCAACATATTGCGCCCGGCCGCCCTGGAGATCCCGCTCCACGGCTGGGTGAACCTGCACTTCTCGCTGCTCCCCGCCTGGCGCGGCGCCGCCCCCGTGCAGGCGGCGATCCGCGCGGGCGACGAGCTCACCGGAGCCACCACGTTCCGGCTCGAGGAGGGCATGGACACGGGCCCGGTGTTCGGTGCCGTCACCGAGAAGATCGCCGACGACGACACCGCCGGGGCGCTGCTCGAGCGCCTCGCCGCCTCCGGCGCGGGCCTGCTCGCCGCGACCCTCGACGGGATCGCGGACGGCTCGCTCGTGGCGGTCCCGCAGTCCGCCGAGGGCGTGTCGGTGGCACCGAAGGTCACCGTCGACGATGCCCGGGTCCGGTGGTCGGACCCGCCCCTGGCGATCGACCGGCTGGTCCGCTCGGTCACCCCGGCCCCGGGGGCATGGACCGAGTTCCGCGGACAACGCGTCAAGATCGGACCCGTGAGCACGGAGTCTCCCCCGCCCACCCCGACCGACCTGGCGCCCGGCGAGCTGCGCGTCGAGAAGCGCCGCGTCCTGGTCGGGACCGCGGGTGTCCCCGTCGCGCTCGGTACCGTCCAGCCCGCGGGCAAGCCAGCCATGCCCGCGGTCGACTGGACGCGCGGGGCACAGCCCGCGGCGGGGGAGTCCTTCGCGTGACCGGGGCGAGCGAAGCGACGGGGGACGCATGACCGGGGCGAGCGAAGCGACGGGGGACGCATGACCGGGGCGAGCGAAGCGACGGGGGACGCATGACCGACAGCTCCGTCCCGCCCGGCGGGCACCGTTCCGGGCGCGGCCCCCGCCGCCGCCCGGAGAAGCCGCACCGCTCCGGTCCACCCCGGGGGCGCTCCGGCCCGAGCCGCCCGCCGCAGGGCGATCCCGCGCGGGAGGCCGCGCTGGAGACGCTGCGGGCCGTCCGCGAGGACGACGCGTACGCCAACCTCACGCTCCCGAAGCTGCTGCGCGAGCGCCGGATCTCCGGCCGTGACGCCGCGCTGGCCACCGACCTCGCCTACGGCGCCTGTCGCGCCCAGGGCCTGCTCGACGCCGTGCTCGGGGCCTGCGTAGACCGCCCGCTCGACCGGCTCGACGGCGTGGTGCTCGACGCGCTCCGCCTGGGTGCCCAGCAGCTGCTGCGCACCCGGATCCCGGCCCACGCTGCCGTCGGGGCCACCGTCGAGCTGGTCCGCTCGCGCGCGGGCTCCAAGCCGACGGGCTTCGTCAACGCCGTCCTGCGCCGCGTCGGGGAACGTGACGAGGCCGGGTGGGCCGAGCAGCTCGCGCCCGACGCCGCCGAGGACCCCGTCGGCCACCTCGCGTTCGTCCACGCCCACCCGCGCTGGATCGCCGAGGTCTTCCGCGACGCCCTGGGGCCCGCCGCCGACGCCGAACTCGGCGACGCGCTCGCCGCCGACGACGCCCGCCCCGCGGTCCACCTCGCCGCCCGCCCGGGCGAGATCACGGCCGAGGAGCTCGCCGCGATCACCGGTGGCGACGAGGCCCCCTGGTCGCCGTACGGCGTGCTGCTCACCGAGGGCGGGGACCCCGGCGACCTGGAGGCGATCCGCGAGGGACTGGCCGTCGTGCAGGACGAGGGCAGCCAGCTCGTCGCGCTGGCGGCGGCCCGCGCCGAACTGACCGGCCGGGACGAGTTCTGGCTCGACCTGTGCGCCGGGCCCGGCGGCAAGGCCGTGATGCTGGGGGCGCTCGCCGCCATCCAGGGCGCGACCGTCGACGCCGTCGACCGTGCCCCGCACCGCTCGGCCCTCGTCGAGAAGGCCACCGCCGGTCTGCCGGTGCGCGTGCACACCGGCGACGCCCGCGAGGTCGCCCTGCCCGAGGCGGCGTACGACCGGGTCCTCGTCGACGCCCCCTGCACCGGGCTGGGGGCGCTGCGCCGCCGCCCCGAGGCGCGGTGGCGACGCCGCGCCGAGGACGTCGCCGAGCTCGCCGACCTGCAGCGCAGCCTGCTCGCGCACGGCCTGGAGCGGGTGCGCCCCGGGGGGATCGTCACGTACGCGACGTGCTCCCCGCATCCCGCCGAGACGGTCGACGTGGTCCGTGCGGTGCTGGAGCAGACCGGCGCGGAGCTCCTCGACACCGCGGCGTTCCTGCCCGACATCCCCGCCACCGCCGTCCCCGACGGACCCGGGGTGCAGCTGTGGCCGCACCGCCACGGGACCGACGCCATGTACTGCGCGACCCTGCGCCGGTCCGCCTGACGAGCGGTCAGCCACAATGCCCTGCGTGCCCGCCCCTCTCATCGCGCCCAGCATCCTGTCCGCCGACTTCGCGCACCTGGCTGACGAGGCGGAGGCGGTGAGGCGGCCGGAGGGAAATGGCGCGGACTGGCTGCACGTGGACGTCATGGACGCGCACTTCGTGCCCAACCTGACCCTGGGTCTGCCCGTCGTCGAGAGCCTGCTGAAGGCCACCGACATCCCGATCGACTGCCACCTGATGATCGAGGACCCGGACCGCTGGGCCCCGCCCTACGCCGAGGCGGGGGCCCACAACGTCACCGTCCACGCCGAGGCCGCGCGCGACCCGCGCATGCTCGCGCGGGACCTGCACGCCGCCGGCGCCCTGGCGGGGCTCTCGGTCAAGCCGAACACCCCGCTCGAGGACTGGATCGAGGTCCTGCGCGACTACGACACGCTGCTCGTCATGAGCGTGGAGCCGGGGTTCGGCGGCCAGAGCTTCATGCCCGAGGTGCTCGACAAGGTCCGCACCGCGCGCCGGCTCGTGGACACCGGGCACCTGAAGGTCCTCGTCGAGATCGACGGGGGGATCGGCACGGACACCGTCGAGCAGGCCGCGGAGGCCGGGGTGGACTGCTTCGTCGCCGGCAGCGCGGTCTACGGCGCCGAGGACCCGGGACGCGCGGTGGCCGCGCTGCGCGAGCAGGCCGCCCACGCGTCCCCGCACCGCACGAGCCCTACCCGCAAGTAATCTGAGCTCAGTGGCCGGTTTCACCGCACGCGCCGCCCCGGGCGACGGCACGCGAACGGGTGGCCGAGGATGATGCAGGGATCGCCCGTGGTTGAGCGAGGAAGCTCGCGGGTGCCGGACGACAGGGGAAGTGCGTGTTCACCGGGATCGTGGAAGAGGTCGGCGAGATCGTCGACGTCACGTCGCTGGAGGACTCGGCGCGCCTGCGCATCCGAGGCCCGGTGGTGACCTCCGACGCCGGGCCCGGCGACTCGATCGCGGTCAACGGCGTCTGCCTCACCGTGGTCGACCCCGCTGACGGCACCTTCGGCGTGGACGTCATGGGCGAGACGCTGCGGCGCTCCAGCCTCGCCGGGGCCGCGCCGGGCGCCACGGTCAACCTCGAGCGCGCGCTCGCCGCCGGCGCACGCCTGGGCGGGCACATCGTGCAGGGCCACGTCGACGGGACCGCCACGGTGGCCGCCCTGGAGCCCTCCGAGCACTGGACGGCGATCCGCTTCTCGACGCCCCGCGAGGCGGACGGCGGAGTCGGGCTGGCCCGCTACATCGTGGAGAAGGGCTCGATCGCGGTGGACGGGGTCAGCCTGACCGTCACCGCGGTCGACGACGACGGGTTCTCCGTCGGGCTGATCCCCACGACGCTGGCCGAGACCACCCTGGGATCACGAGAGGTCGGGGCGACGGTGAACCTCGAGGTCGATGTCCTGGCGAAGTACGTCGAGCGCCTTCTCGGCGCGGGTACGGCAGCAGCGGGAGCGGAGGGATGAGGCACGTGGACGGCTTCGAGCACATCGAGCGCGCGATCGACGAGATCGCGCAGGGCAGGGCCGTCGTCGTGGTCGACGACGAGGACCGGGAGAACGAAGGCGACCTGATCTTCGCGGCCGAGAAGGCGACGCCGGAGCTCGTCTCCTTCATGATCCGCTACACCTCGGGCTACATCTGCGTCCCGCTCACCGGCGAGGCCTGCGACCGGCTCGACCTGCCGCCCGCGCACTCGATCAACCAGGACCGCCACGGCACCGCCTACACCGTCTCGGTCGACGCGCGCGAGGGCATCGGCACCGGCATCTCCGGCACCGACCGCGCCCGCACCATCCAGGTGCTCGCCGACACCGGGTCCACCGCGACCGACCTCTCCCGCCCCGGCCACGTCGTCCCGCTGCGGGCGCGCGACGGCGGGGTGCTGCGCCGCCCCGGGCACACCGAGGCCGCGGTGGACCTCGCGCGGCTCGCCGGTCTCGAGCCGGCGGGGGCGATCTGCGAGATCGTCTCGCAGAAGGACGACGGCGAGATGGCGCGCTACGAGGAGCTGGCCGTCTTCGCCGACGAGCACGACCTCGCGATCATCACGATCAAGGACCTCATCGCCTACCGGCGCCGCTCCGAGAAGCAGGTCGCCCAGGTCGCGCACGCGCGCATCCCCACCGACCACGGGGAGTTCACCGCCTACGGCTACGACTCGCTGCTCGACGGCATCGAGCACGTCGCCCTGGTCTACGGGGAGATCGGCGACGGCGACGACGTGCTCGTGCGGGTGCACTCCGAGTGCCTCACCGGAGACGTCCTGCGCTCCCGCCGGTGCGACTGCGGACCGCAGCTCGACGCCGCCATGGCCGCCGTCGCGGCCGAGGGCCGCGGCGTGGTGCTCTACGTGCGCGGGCACGAGGGCCGGGGGATCGGCCTGATCCACAAGCTGCAGGCCTACCAGCTGCAGGACGCCGGGGCCGACACCGTCGACGCGAACCTCGCCCTCGGCATGCCCGCCGACGCCCGCGACTACGGCACCGGCGCGCAGATCCTCGCCGACCTCGGGATCAAGAGCATGCGCCTGCTGACCAACAACCCGGAGAAGCGCGCCGGGCTCGAGGGCTACGGCCTGGAGATCCTCGACCGGGTGGCGTTGCCGGCACGGGCCACCCCGGAGAACCTGCGCTACCTGCGGACCAAGCGCGACCGGATGGGCCACGACCTCGAGGGGCTCGACACCTACGAGGACGGCCTGGTCAACAGCAAGGGCTCGAGGTCGGGCGCATGAGCACCCAGGGACGGCCGGAGATCGAGGCGCCCGACGCCACCGGGCTGCGCCTCGGGATCGCCGCGACCCGCTGGAACGGCGAGATCGTGGACACGATGCTCGAACGGGCGCTGCTCGCCGCCGAGCGTGCCGGCGTGGTCGAGCCGACCGTCGTGCACGTCGCCGGCGCCATGGAGCTCCCCGTCGTCTGCCAGGGGCTCGCGGCGGCCCACGACGCCGTCGTCGGGCTCGGCACCGTCGTCCGCGGCTCGACCCCGCACTTCGACTACGTCTGCGACGCCGTCACCGCGGGTCTGCTGCGCGTGGGCCTCGACGAGCGCACCCCGGTCGGCAACGGCGTGCTCACCGTCGAGAGCCTCGACCAGGCCTGGGCACGCGCCGGGACGCCGGACTCGACCGAGGACAAGGGCTTCGAGGCCGTCGTCGCGGCGCTCGACGCCGCCCTGACCCTCGGCGTGCTGCGCGACGGGAGCCGTCGCAGCCCGGTGGGGTTCGCGCGGTGAGCAGGCCGGAGGAGGCCGCTCCCGGGCCCGTCGTCGTGCCGCCGGAGGACCTCGACCTCGGACCGGTCGAGCTCGAGCTCCGACCGCACCGGATCCGCTGGGTCGCCTGGGTCCTCGCGGTGCTGCTGTTCGCGTTCTTCGCGACGGGCGCGCTGCTGGTCTACGTCCAGTCGGCGGGGTTCAACTTCCGCCCGGCCGACCAGGTCGCGATGGTCGTCCTCGGCCTGATCCTGGCCGGCGGAGCGCTGCTGTTCGCCCGCCCCCGGCTCCGCGCCGGACGGGGCGGCGTGGAGGTGCGGGCCACGATCCTCACCCGCCGGGTCGCCTGGGCCGACGTCGTCGCGGTGAGCTTCCCCGACGGCGCGCAGTTCGCCCGGCTCGACCTCCCCGACGACGAGTACCTCGTGGTCTCCGCGATCCAGGCCGTCGACAAGGAGCACGCGGCGCGGGGGATCGGCCGACTCCGCGACCTGCACGCCCGCTACGGGACGCCCCTGTCGTGACGGGGGAGCTGTCGTGAGCACGGGGCTCTACGGCGCGATGTTCCGGCACGTCGCCGTCCGGGTGCCCGCCGAGCGCACCCACCGCATCGGGCTGCGGGCCCTCCAGGCGGCGACGCCCGTCCTGCCGCACCGCGCGCCCGACCCGTCGCTGGCGGTGTCCGCGATGGGCCTCGACTTCGCCTCGCCGCTGGGGGTCGCCGCCGGCTACGACAAGGACGGCGAGGGGATCCGCGGCCTCGCCCGGCTCGGCTTCGGCGCCGTCGAGATCGGGACCGTCACCGCCCGACCGCAGCCGGGGAACCCGCGCCCGCGGCTCTTCCGGCTGCCCGCCGACCATGCGCTGGTCAACCGGATGGGGTTCAACAACGCCGGGGCGGACGCCGTCGCGTCACGCCTGGCGGCGCTGCGTGCCGACGGGCCGCTCGGCACCGTGCTCGGCGTGAACATCGGGAAGTCGAAGATCGCGACGGGCCCCGACGAGACCCTCGAGGACTACCGCTACTCGGCCCGCACGCTCGGGCCGTACGCGGACTACGTCGTCGTCAACGTCTCCTCCCCGAACACCCCGGGCCTGCGCGACCTGCAGGGCGTCGACGCCCTGGATCCGCTGCTCGCCGCGGTGCGGGGGGAGATCGGGCCGACCCCGTTGCTCGTCAAGATCACCGCGGACCTCGACGACGACGGCGTGGACGCGATCGCCGATCTCGCGGTCGCGTCGGGTCTGGACGGGATCATCGCGACGAACACGACGATCTCCCGAGCGGGCCTGGTGACCCCCGCCGACGTCGTCCAGGCGGCCGGGACCGGAGGCCTGTCGGGCGCGCCGCTGGTGGAGCCGGCGCGGGCGGTCCTGGCGCGGTTGGCCGCGCGGGTCGCGGGTCGGCTCTGCCTGGTGTCGGTGGGCGGGATCGCGGACGCCGCGGAGGCCCGCCGCCGGCTCGAGGCCGGCGCGACGCTGATCCAGGCGTACACCGGGTTCGTCTACGGCGGGCCGGTCTGGCCGGGGCGGGTGAACGCGGACCTCGCCGCGGGGTGATCGGATGCCGCCATCGGCTCAGCCCGTACCGACGCGCCGCGCGCAGGTCCCTCGACGACGGCGGGCTGTTGGCGGCAGGTACGCGCCCGCCACGCGGCCTGACGGGTCCGCGGCGCGCGGCTGGTCGGTCGCGTCACGGGCCGTTCCGGCCGCTCCGCGTCTCGTCGGCGCCGGTGTGTGTGCGGCGCGTCGATCCCCACAACGGCATCGCGGCGGCGCCCGACTGTGTGCGCCGCGCGTCGGTGCGCCCAGGACCGAGGCGGGACGCGACGCTCGCCGCGCTGACCGACCCCCCGCCCGGCACCATGGACGACCGTGACCGCCCCCCAGCTCGCGCCGGCCCGCCGTCCGAAGGTCGTGCTGTTCGACCTCTTCGAGACCTGCCTGCAGCTCGAGGGCCTGCGTCCCCGATTCGTGGCGCTCGGCCGCCCCGGCACCGACCTGGAGCTGTTCTTCGCCCGCCTCCTGCACCAGGGGATGGCCCTCACGCTCGCGGGCGACGCGCCGCCGTTCCGCGCGATCGCCACGGACATGCTCCGTCGTACGAGCGGCCCCGACCTCACCGACGACCAGGTCGCCTCGGTCCTCGACGGGTTCCGCGAGCTGCCGGTCCACGACGACGTCCGGGCCGCGCTGACCCTGCTGCGTGACGCCGGGGTCCCCGCCTACGGGTTCACCCACGGCTCGGCCGCGACGGCCTCGGCCGCCCTGGAGGGCGGGGGAGTGCGGGACCTGTTCGTCGATGTCTTCTCGTCCGAAGAGATCTCCTCGTTCAAGCCCCCGAGGCGGGTGTACGACTTCGCGGTGCAGCGCGTGGCCGGGGAGACCGCAGCGTCGGGGGCCGGCGATGCCGTCGAGGCCGCGCGCACGGCACTGGTGGCGGTGCACTCGTGGGACGTCCACGGGGCGCTGGCGGCCGGCCTGCTCGGTGGGTTCTGCGAGCGGCTCGAGGGCCGGGTCCCCGACGCCGTCCTGCGCCCGCACGTCGTCGGGCCAGGTCTCGACGACGTCGTCGAGGGCCTGCTCGCGCTGCCGGAGTAGCGTCGGTCCCTGGCTCCCCGGGGCCCCGACCCGCGTCATCCCCGCCGAGGACGATCGGGACAGTGCTCGCCACCCACGGGCCACCCACGCCTCGCCAGACCACGGAGGTCCCTCCCCGTGACCAGTGAGACCACCGAGAACGGTGCCGCTCCGGACGACGGCGCGACGGGCCTGACCCGCCGTCGCGCCCTCTGCGGCCTCGTCGTCGCGCTCGCCGCCCCCGGCGTGCTGGCCGCTTGCTCGTCGTCCGGCGAGCCCCCCGGAGGAGGGGGCACCGCCACCACGCCCGCTCCGTCCGGCACGCCCGTCTCATCGATCCCGGTCGGCAGCGGCACCGTCGTCGACGGCCCGAACGGCCCGGTGCTGCTCGTCCAGCCCAGCGCGGGCGTCGTCAAGGCGTACAACGCCTCGTGCCCGCACCAGGGCACGACGGTGGACCCGCCGGAGGGCGGCACGATCACGTGCCCGAACCACGGCAGCCAGTTCGACGCGAGCTCGGGCGCGCTGAAGAAGGGTCCGGCGCTCACCGGGCTGACGCCGATCTCGACGCGGATCGTGAACGGCCAGGTGCAGTTCGCCTGACCGGAGCGAGGACACCGACGGGGGGGTTGACGATGCTCGCGCTGCATGTCGCGTGGTCCCCGGGCCGAGGTGTCTGCCTCTGGGCCGAGGACCCCGCGCGCGGAGAGCGCCGTGCGAGCCGGGCCCGAGGGGCCCGACCCCATCCGTTCGCCGCCGACCACGAGCAGCTGCGCGCCGTCGCGGCGGCGCTCGGGACCACGGGCGCCGAAGGGCAGGCGGTGCTCCACCTGCCCTCGACCGGAGGACCGGACGCCGCCGACCGGACGCCGAGCCCGTCGTCCGCGGTCACCGAGGATGCGGAATCGCGGACGGCCGCGCTCGCCCCCTGGACCGTGCCCGTCCTGGAGCTCGAGGCCGGTGTGCTCCTGCGCTCCGAGCCGCTCCCGGGCGAGGGGCCCGAGTTCGAGGTCCTCCGGGCGCTGGGTCGCTTCGCCGCCGACCTCGTCACCCGCGGCCGTGTGCTCCCGGCCCCCGACCCGCACCACGAGGAGCACGCACTCGGCTGGCGTCCGGTGCTGCAGGGCCGCGACCTCGTCGCGACGGACGCCTTCGCCGCCGCCCTCCCGCCCGCGGTGCGCGCCGAGGCCCTCGACGGCCGACCGGTGCGCGACGGCGCCGGGCCGGAGCCCGCGGACGTCGTCACCGAGGCCCTCTCCGCGCTCGTCGACGCCGAGGCCCGCCACCGCCTCGTCGACGAGGACCCGCCGTCGGACGACCTGCTCGAGGCCGCCGCGACCGGGGGACTCGACGCCGGGCTCGCGCGGTGGGACGTCGTCGGCGCCCCGCACGCCGGCCCGGCCCGCGGGACGTTCCGCCTGACCGAGATCACCGTCGACCGGCTGGGGCACGCGGTCGAGGGCGAGCCCCGCTTCTGGCTGGAGTTCTCGCTGCAGTCGACCCAGGACGCGAGCCTTCGGGTGACCGCCGAGTCGATCTGGCGCGACGCCGGAGCCCTGCGCCGCTGGCTCGACGACCCGAGCGAGGTCCTGCTCGCCGAGCTCGGCCGCGCGGCGAGCCTCTACCCCGAGCTCACCGACGCCCTGCGCGTCCCGCGCCCGACCGGCATGGAGCTCGACCGCGAGGGGACCCACCACTTCCTGCTCGCTGTCGCGGCCGACCTCGACCGCGCCGGGTTCGGGGTGCTCCTGCCGAGCTGGTGGTCCAAGCCCGCCGCCCTGGGCCTCACCGCGAACGCCGAGGGTGGAGCCACTCCCGACGGCGTCGTCGCCGTTCCCGGGCGCCTGCGCCGCGAGGAGCTCGTCGAGTTCTCGTGGCGCCTGGCCGTCGACGGCGAGCCGCTGTCCGACGAGGAGATGCGCAGCCTGGTCCACGCGAAGGCGCCCCTGGTGTTCCTGCGCGGGCAGTGGGTCGCGCTCGACCGGGACCGCCTGCGCGCCGGGCTGGAGTTCCTCGACCGGGCGCCCACATCGTCCACCGTCGGCGACGTCCTAGCCCTCCACGCCACTTACCACGACGATCTCCCGCCCGACTGGGCCGCGCCGCTGCCGGTCGAGGAGATCACCGCCGGGGGAGCGCTCGGGGACCTGCTGACCGGGGCGGCGGAGTCCCACCTCGCGCTGCTCGACGACCCGCCCGCACTCGAGGCCACGCTGCGCCCCTACCAGCGCCGCGGCGTCTCGTGGCTGGCGTTCCTGGCCGGCCTCCGGGTCGGGGGCGTGCTCGCCGACGACATGGGGCTCGGCAAGACCCTGCAGGTCCTGGCCCTGGAGGCGCACGAGCGGTGCCGTGACGACGGGGGATCCGCGCCCGACGACGACCGTCCGAGCCGACCCACGCTGCTCGTCGCGCCCACCTCCGTCGTCGGGACCTGGCAGCGCGAGGCGGCCCGCTTCGTCCCGGACCTGCGGGTCGCCGTGCACCACGGCGCGGGCCGCGCACGGGGTGATCTCGCGACGATGCTCGGCGACGCGGACCTCGTCGTCACCTCCTACGGCACCCTGACCCGCGACGTCTCCGAGCTGTCCCGCCACTCCTGGCACCGCCTCGTGCTCGACGAGGCCCAGCTGGTGAAGAACAACCGCTCCCGGGCCGCCCGCGCCGTGCGCACCATCGACGCCGGCCACCGGCTCGCCCTGACCGGTACCCCGATGGAGAACCGGCTGGCCGAACTGTGGTCGATCATGGATGCGGTCAACCCGGGTCTGCTGGGAACGGTCACCGCGTTCCGCGACCGCTACGCCGTGCCCATCGAGCGCCACGGCCGCTCCGACGTCGCCAAGCGCCTCCAGACCGCCGTCCGCCCGTTCCTCCTCCGGCGCGTGAAGACCGACCCCGCCGTCGTCGACGATCTCCCGGACAAGATCGAGACGATCGAGCGGTGCCTCCTGACCGCGGAGCAGGCGTCGCTGTACCAGGTGGTCGTCGACGAGATGACCGAGACGCTGCACGACCTCGAGACCGCGGGGAAGGCAGGCATCGAGCGGCGCGGGCGGGTGCTGGCCGCGTTGACCAAGCTCAAACAGGTCTGCAACCACCCCGCGCTGCTGCTGCACGACGGGTCGGCCCTGGGCCGCCGCTCGGGGAAGCTCGCCCGGGTGGAGGAGATCGTCGCCGAGATCCTCGCCGCGGGGGAGAAGGCGCTGCTGTTCACCCAGTTCACGGAGTTCGGGGACATGCTCGCGCCGCACCTCGCGGCCCGGTTCGGCGTCGAGGTCCTGTGGCTGCACGGCGGCACGTCACGGCGGGCACGCGACCGCATGGTCGAGGAGTTCCAGTCCGGCGGCCCGGACGGCAGCGGGGGCCCACCGCTCTTCCTGCTCTCGCTCAAGGCCGGCGGCACGGGCCTGACCCTCACCGCCGCCCAGCACGTGATCCACCTCGACCGGTGGTGGAACCCCGCCGTCGAGGACCAGGCCACCGACCGGGCGTTCCGCATCGGCCAGAAGCGCACCGTGGGGGTGCGCAAGCTGGTGTGCGCCGGGACCGTCGAGGAGCGCATCGACGACCTCATCGCGGGCAAGCGGGTCCTGGCCGGCCAGGTGATCGGCGGCTTGGCCCTCGACGGCGACGACCCCGACTGGCTCACCGGGCTGTCCACCGACGAACTGCGCCGTGTCATCGCCCTCGACGACGCCGCGGGCTCCGAGCCCGACGACGAGGAGGACGACACCGACGCGGACACCGAGCCGGTCGACCTGGACGGGGGCCCCGGTGCCGCCTGAACCCCCGCCGCGGAAGAAGCAGCCGTTCCGCGAGAAGTTCCCCGACCCGCGCGACGACGCTCCCTCCGGCGAGCCCAGCCGGACCGACTTCTCCGAGTACGGCCGCCGGATCCCCGTCGAGGGCGGCGTGGCCGCGAAGAGCAGGCGCGGGGCGATCGGGGAGTCCTGGTGGTCGGAGCGATTCCTCGCCGTGCTGGAGAAGCTGGGCGTCGGCGGCCGTCTGACCCGCGGCAAGACCTACGCCCGGGCGGGCCAGGTGATCGACCTCGCGATCGAGCCGGGCGAGATCGTCGCCTCCGTGCAGGGCAGTCGCGACGAGCCCTACCGCGCCCGGATCGGCCTCTCGCCCTTCGCCGACGAGGCGTGGGAGGCCGTCGAGGACGCGTTCGCCCGCGACTCCTGGTTCGCCGCGTCGCTGCTCGGCGGAACGGTGCCCGACGACCTCGAGGACGTGTTCGCCTCCGTCGGCCTCTCGCTGTTCCCGACCGGCATCCGCGAGATGCCCATGGACTGCTCCTGCCCCGACTGGTCGGTGCCGTGCAAGCACCTCGCGGCGGTCGCCTACCTGGTGGCGGAGCGCTTCGACGACGACCCGTTCCTCATCCTGCGCTGGCGCGGCCGGGACCGGACGACGTTGCTCGCCGGGATCCGGTCGCGCCGCGACGATGCGGATCCTGCCGTCGCGCCGCTCGCCACGGTCGTCGACCGGTACTTCGCCGCGGGCGGACCCCTGCCCGAGATGGCGAGGTCGTCGCCGGACCCGGGCCGCTCGGAGGCGCTGCTCGACGAGATGCCGCCCTTCGGGCTGCTCGTCGCCGGTGGGTCCGACGGCGCCGACATCGACGTCCGGGAGGCGTTACGACCCCTCTACCGCAGGTTCGGGACGCAGAACGGGTAGAAACGATGCCGTGGCACGCATCCTCATGATCGTCGCGCACCCCGACGACATCGACTTCGGTAGCGGCGGCTCGGTGGCCCGGTGGGTGGCCGAGGGGAACACCGTCGATTACTGCATCTGTACCGACGGCGACGCCGGTGGATACGACGAGGCGGTCGGTCGGAGCGAGATGGCCGAGCTGCGGCGCAAGGAGCAGCGGGCCGCCGCCGACGTGTACGGGGTCGGCGAGATCGACTGGCTGGGACACCCCGACGGCCGGCTCTACGTCACCCACGAGCTGCGCCGCGACATCAGCCGCTCGATCCGGCGCCACCGCCCGGACCGGGTCGTCGTCCCCTCACCCACCCGCAACCTGCGCAGCACCTACGGCAGCCACCCCGACCACATCGCCGCGGGAGAGGCCGCGATGTGCGCGGTGTATCCCGACGCCCGCAATCCGTTCGCGCACCCGGAGCTCCTCGCCGAGGAGGGGCTCGAGGCGTGGTCGGTCGGTGAGACGTGGATCGCCAACCCCGGTGAGGGCGCGGACCTCTACATCGACATCACCGACCACATCGAGGCCAAGGTCGCGGCGCTGCGCGCCCACGAGAGCCAGACGGGCCACATGGAGGAACTCGGCGACCGGATGAAGATGTGGGGCTACGCGCAGGCGAAGGCAGCCGGATGGTGCGAGGAGGGGACGCCCGAGGACCAGCGCCGCTATGCGGAGGGCTTCCTCGTCCTCGACACGAAGTAGGGCTGCACCGCGATCGACGCGCCGCGCACAGACTCGGCCGGGAACCGCCGATGCTCCTGGGGAGATCGACGCGCCGCGCACACACACCGAGGCCCCGACCATCACCTCCGGCAAACCGACGCGCGCCGCACACAACCTCCGGCCCAGCGGACCACCCCCCAGCGACCGACGCGCGCCGCACACGTCGAGGCCGCGGCGGGCACCACGAGGCACGGCCCGAGTCCCACGGAGCCACTTCGCTGATCGTGTCTCGGGCGGCGGCATCCCTCAGCCCTGGATCGACGAGATCCACCGGCCGCGCGTGCTCGCGGGGACCGACGCGCCGCGCACACGCTTCGTCGGCCTCGAGCGAGGGCATGGAGCCGAGCCGCCAGGGCCGCCCGACCTACCGCCCACCGAGCGCGTCCGCGACCGTTCCCGGTGCCACGCCGTTACCCGGCGAAGTGTGTGCGCGGCGCGTCGGTCCCTCCAGGAGCATCGGCGGTCCCTGGCCGAGTGTGTGCGCGGCGCGTCGGTCTCCCCAAGAGCTCCGGCGGTCCCCGGCCGAGTGTGTGCGCCGCGCGTCGATCTGCCCGGAACTCGACCCCGTAGCGGCGGGGAGCCGGTGCGAGGACCGCGGCCGACCCTCGGTCCGGTTCCTCCGAATCGGACCCGGCGGACGTCCGCGCTCTCTACCGTCGGTCGGCGTGGGCGACATCGATTCCGACCCGCAGATCGCGACCGACGACGTGGAGAACGCGGAGTTCGCGGGCGGCGTGCTGGACCGGTTGGTGCCGGTGGTCGACGAGTTCCTGCGGGCGGACGCCGCGAAGCTCGGGCTGGACCACTCGATGCTCGCGGTGCTCGGGATCCTCGGTCTCGTCTCCCCGTTGTCGGTGGCCGCGCTCGCCGGGCGCTGCTCGCTGAGCCATGCGGCGACGGTCCGGGCGGTCGCGCGGCTCGTCGAGCGGGGATACGCCGAGCACGTCACCGACGAGGGGGACGGGCGCAGCGGCTGGTGGGTGGGCCGCACCGCGCTCGGCGACGAGGCCCTCGACGCCGACCGGGCCGGACTGCGCACCGACCTCGTGCATGTCGCGGCGCAGCTCCCGCCTCACGACCGGCTCGCGGTGCTGCGCGCCCTGCCGGCGATCATCGACGTCGTCGCCCGGCACGCGTACGTCCGGCGGGAGGCCCGGTGGCGGGAGACCCAGTTCCGACGGTGGCAGGAGCGGCAGCCCGAGCGGTTCTGACGTGTCGAGCCGACACGCCGTCGCGCAAGTGTCCCCGCACGAGACACGCCGACCGACACGCCGATTCCACCCGCATGGGTGTACGCCGACACGCTGAGCGGACACGCCTACGCTGGAACCCGCCATGGCCGATCCGAGCACCTACCGCCCCGCCCCGGGAACCATCCCGGAGGACCCGGGCGTCTACCGGTTCTCCGACGCGAGCGGGCGTGTCATCTACGTCGGCAAGGCCAAGAGCCTGCGCAGTCGGCTGAACTCCTACTTCGCCGACCTGGCGACCCTGCACCCGCGCACCCGCCGGATGGTGACCACCGCCGCGGCCGTGCAGTGGACCGTCGTTACTACCGAGGTCGAGGCTCTCCAGCTCGAGTACAATTGGATCAAGGAGTTCGACCCGCAGTTCAACGTCCGGTATCGCGACGACAAGACCTACCCAGTCCTCGCGGTGACGCTGAACGAGGAGTACCCGCAGCTCAAGATCTACCGTGGCCCCCGTCGCAAGGGCGTGCGCTACTTCGGGCCCTACGCCCACGCGTGGGCTATCCGCGAGACCCTCAAGCTCCTCACGCGGGTCTTCCCCGCGCGGGTCTGCTCGCCCGGGGTGTTCAAGCGCCACGGCCAGATCGGCCGACCGTGCATGCTCGGCTACATCGGCAAGTGCGCCGCCCCGTGCGTCGGCCGCGTGTCCGCCGAGGAGCACCGCGCGATCGTGAACGATTTCTGCGACTTCCTCGCGGGCCACACCGACCAGCTCATCGGCCGCATCGAAAAAGAGATGCAGGCCGCATCGGCCGAGATGGACTTCGAGCGGGCCGCTCGGCTGCGCGACGACGCGGGCGCGCTGAAGCGGATCGTCGAGAAGCAGGCGGTCGTGCTCGGCGACGGGACCGACGCCGACGTCGTCGCGTTCTCGCTCGATCCCCTGGAGGCCGCCGTCCAGGTGTTCCACGTGCGCGGCGGCCGGGTGCGGGGCCAGCGCGGATGGGTCGTCGAGCGCGGCGAGGAGGACGGGCTCGAGAGCCTCGTCGGGCAGTTCCTCGCGCAGTTCTACGGCGAGCAGGCCGCGCTGGCGGGCTCGGCCGACGATGCGGTGCAGCCGGTCCCGCGCGAGGTGCTGGTGCCGGCGATGCCCGAGGACCAGGCGGTGCTCACCGAATGGCTCTCCGGACTGCGGGGTTCCCGGGTGAGCCTGCGGGTGGCCCAGCGCGGTGACAAGCGGACCCTCGCCGAGACCGTCGAGCGGAACGCGGCCGAGGCGCTGAACCAGCACAAGCTCAAGCGCGCCGGGGACCTCACGGCCCGCAGCGCCGCGCTCGAGGAGATCCAGGAGTACCTGGAGCTGGACTCCGCCCCGCTGCGCATCGAGTGCACCGACGTGAGCCACGTCCAGGGCTCGGACGTCGTCGCGAGCCTCGTCGTGTTCGAGGACGGCCTGCCCAAGAAGTCCGACTACCGGCGGTTCTCCATCCGCGGCGGCGCGGAGGGCGGCGACGTCGCGGCGATCGCGGAGGTCGTCCGGAGGCGCTTCGCGCGCTACCTGCGCGAGACCGCCGAGGACGGGTCCGGCACCGACGACGCGCCCGAGTCCGGTGAGCTCGACCCGGCCCAGGTCGACGGCCCGCTCCCGGGTATCGACCCGACGACCGGCCGGCCGCGCAAGTTCGCCTACGCGCCGAACCTGCTGGTGGTCGACGGCGGCGCCCCGCAGGTCGCGGCGGCCCAGGAGGTGCTCTCCGAGCTGGGGATCACCGACGTCGCGGTGTGCGGGCTCGCGAAGCGGCTCGAGGAGGTGTGGCTGCCCGGTGAGGAGGCGCCCGCGATCCTCCCGCGCGCCTCGGAGGCGCTCTACCTGCTCCAGCGGGTGCGCGACGAGGCCCACCGGTTCGCCATCACCTACCACCGCCAGAAGCGGTCGACGCGGATGACGAGCTCGGCCCTCGACGGGGTCCCCGGGCTCGGCGAGACCCGTCGGACGGCGCTGCTGAAGCACTTCGGGTCGGTCCGGAAGCTGCGGGCCGCCTCCGTGGAGGCCATCACCGAGGTACCCGGGGTCGGCCGAAGGACCGCCGAGGCGGTACTGAACGCTCTCAACGGATCCGACGACGCGCAGCAGGGCGCGAGCATGAACCAGGGGGAGGCGTCGTGAGGCGAGGGGCCGACGGGTGAGCACGCCGGACACGCCCGACGGGGGCGTCGAGGTCGCGATCGTCACCGGGGTCTCGGGGGCGGGGCGCAGTACCGCCGCGAAGGTGCTCGAGGACCTGGGGTGGTTCGTCGTCGACAACCTCCCGCCCGAACTGCTCGAGACCGTCGTCGACCTGGGCGCCCGCTCGAAGGGGCAGGTCACGCGGATCGCGGTCGTCATGGACGTCCGCAGCCGCGCGTTCACCGCCGACCTGGGCTCGGCGCTCAAGGAACTGGACACCCGGGGCGCTCGCCCGCGGGTCGTCTTCCTCGACGCGGACGACGCCGTGCTGATCCGCCGGTTCGAGGCCAACCGCCGCTCGCACCCGCTGCAGGGCGACGGCAGGCTCGTCAACGGCATCGACGCCGAGCGGGAGTTGCTGGCGCCCCTGCGCGACCTCGCGGACCTCGTCGTCGACACCTCGCACCGCTCGGTCCACGAGCTGCGCAAGGCCGTCGAGGAGGCGTTCGCCCAGAGCGCCGCCGAGGTCGGGTCGAGCGTCACGGTGCTGTCCTTCGGCTACAAGCACGGCCTCCCGGGCGACGCGGACCTCGTCGTCGACGTGCGGTTCCTGCCCAACCCGCACTGGATCCCCGAGCTGCGCGAGCACGACGGCCGCGAGGCGGTGGTCAGTGACTACGTGCTCTCCCAGGAAGGCGCCGAGGAGTTCCTCGAGGCCTACCTCGCGCTGCTGCGCCTGGTCGGGGTGGGCTACCGCCGCGAGGGGAAGCGCTACCTCACCGTCGCCGTCGGATGCACGGGCGGCAGGCACCGCAGCGTCGCGATCGCCGAGGAGCTCGCCCGGCGGATGGCGGGCGAGGACGGGGTGCGGGTGACCGTCTCGCACCGGGACGTGGGGCGCGAATGACCCGACCCACCAACGGCCACGTCCCCGACGGGCCCGGCACGCCGTTCAAGGCGACCGCGCTCGGCGGCGGGCACGGCCTGCACGCGACGCTGCGGGCGCTGCGACGGCTGACGGACGACGTCACCGCGGTGGTGACCGTGGGCGACGACGGCGGGTCGTCGGGCCGCATCCGCCGCGAGCTGGACATCCTCCCGTGGGGCGACCTGCGGATGGCCCTCGACGCCCTCGCCGAGCGCGATCACACCGGTCCCACCGACACCGCGACGTGGCGGAGGGTCTTCGAGCACCGGCTCGGCGGGTCGGGCGCCCTCGCCGGGCACGCCGTCGGCAACCTCGTCCTCGCGGGCCTGCTCGACGTCCTCGGCGAGCCGGTCGCGGCCCTCGACGAGGCGTGCCGGCTGCTGGGGCTGCGGGGACGCGTGCTGCCGATGAGCCCGGTCCCGGTCGACATCGAGGCCGACGTCACCGGGCTCGGGCTCTCGGAGACGGCCGGGAGCGGCCAGGGCGCCGACGTGGCCCACCGCATCCGCGGCCAGGTCGCCGTCGCGACGACACCGGGCCAGGTCCGGCAGGTGCGGCTGGTGCCGCGCAGGCCCAAGGCGTGCGCCGAGGCGGTCGACGCGATCCGCACGGCGCAGATCGTCACGCTGGGGCCCGGGTCGTGGTTCACCAGCGTCATGCCGCACCTGCTCGTGCCGGAGATCTTCACGGCGCTCTGCGAGACCGAGGCCCGGCGGGTGCTGGTGCTCAACCTCGCCCCGCAGCCGGGCGAGACGGCCGGGTTCTCCCCGGAGCAGCACCTCGACGCCCTGGCCGAGCATGCGCCGCGGCTGCGTCTGGACGTCGTCGTCGCCGACCCGGAGGCCGTGCCGGAGCCCGACCGGCTGCGCCGGGGCGCCGAGGCGTTCGGCGCCGAGACCCTGTTCACCGCCGTCGGCGAGGCCGGCGGCGCCCCGTGCCACGATCCCGTGGCTCTGGCCGGGGCACTGCGCGAGGCGGCGGGCAGTGCCGCCTCGCCGGATCGCGTCCCACCCGACGAGTGGGACGCGCGTGTCGACACATGGGGGAGCGGAGCACGGCGCCGTCTCGGGGCCGCCGACGTGTTCTTCACCCCGACCGGCGACCCGCGCCGCTACGACGAGGAGGACCTCCGGTGGCCATGACCGCTGCGGTGAAGGACGAGCTGAGTCGGCTCTCCGTCACGAAGACCTGCTGCCGCCGTGCCGAGGTCTCGGCCCTGTTGCGCTTCGGGGGCGGGCTGCACATCGTCAACGGGAGGGTGGTCGTCGAGGCGGAGCTCGACACCGGCAACGCCGCGCGCCGCTTGCGTCGCGAGATCCACGACCTCTACGGGCACCAGCCCGAGGTCCACGTGCTCTCCCAGGGCAACCTGCGCAAGGGCACCCGGTACGTGGTGCGCGTGGCCGCCGACGGCGACTCGCTGGCCCGCCAGACCGGGCTGCTCGACCCGCGCGGCCGTCCGGTGCGCGGGCTGCCGCCGCAGGTCGTCTCGGGCGGGGTGTGCGACGCCGAGGCCGCCTGGCGGGGCGCGTTCCTGGCGCACGGCTCGCTCACCGAGCCGGGCCGCTCGTCGGCCCTGGAGATCACCTGCCCGGGTATGGAGGCCGCGATGGCGCTCGTCGGCGCGGCCCGGCGCCTCGGGGTGGCGGCGAAGGCGCGCGAGGTGCGTGGCGCCGACCGCGTGGTGGTGCGCGACGGTGACGCGATCGGGGCGCTGCTCACGCGGATCGGGGCGCACTCGTCGGTGCTGGCGTGGGAGGAGCGCCGGATGCGGCGCGAGGTCCGCGCGACGGCGAACCGTCTGGCGAACTTTGACGACGCCAACCTGCGCCGTTCCGTGAAGGCCGCGGTCACCGCCTCCGCCCGCGTCAACCGCGCGCTGGAACTGCTGGGCGACGAGGTGCCCGACCACCTGATCATGGCCGGACAGCTGCGCGTGCAGCACGAGCAGGCCTCGCTGGAGGAGCTGGGCCAGCTCGCCGAGCCGCCGATGACCAAGGACGCGGTCGCCGGGCGCATCCGGCGCCTGCTCGCGATGGCCGACAAGAAGGCCAAGGACATGCGGGTCCCGGACACCTCCGCCTCGGTGTCCGACGACATGGACGAGCTGGTCGAGGTCCCCGCCGGGCACGAGCGGTGAGGCGCGGTCCGGATCACTGACACGGTCCGGACCCGGGAGCGGTTGCGCACACCGCGGGGTCGTCGGGTCGGCGTGAGGCGTCCGCTTCGTTAGGGTCGCGCTGCCAGCGGTAACGCCGCCCGGGAGCCACGAGCGCCGCGGCGGCGCGGGAGACCACGAGAGACAGGACAACGCCCTGTGACGATCAAGATCGGCATCAACGGCTTCGGACGGATCGGCCGGAACGTGTTCCGGGCGCTCGAGGTCCAGCGTGCCGCCGGCACCGCCGACATCGAGGTGCTCGCGGTCAACGACATCACCGACAACGCGACCCTCGCGCACCTGTTGAAGTACGACTCGGTGCTCGGCCGCTTCGACGGCACCGTCGAGTTCGACGACAGCTCGCTCACCGTGAACGGCCACACGGTGAAGACGTTCGCCGAGAAGGACCCCACCAACCTCCCGTGGGGCGACCTGGGCGCGGACATCGTCATCGAGTCGACCGGGATCTTCACCGACGCCGAGGGCGCCGGGAAGCACCTCAAGGCGGGCGCCAAGAAGGTCGTCATCTCGGCTCCGGCCAAGGGCGAGGACCTCACGGTCGTCATGGGCATCAACGACTCGTCCTACGACGGCACCCAGAACATCCTGTCCAACGCCTCGTGCACGACCAACTGCGTCGCCCCGATGGCGAAGGTGCTGCACGACGCGTTCGGCCTGCAGACCGGGTTCATGACCACGGTGCACGCCTACACCGGCGACCAGCGCGTCCACGACGCCCCGCACAAGGACCTGCGCCGCGCCCGCGCCGCCGCGGTCAACATCATCCCGACGACGACGGGTGCCGCCCAGGCCACCGCCCTGGCGCTGCCCGCGCTGGAGGGCAAGCTCAACGGCGTCGCGATGCGCGTGCCGGTGCCGGACGGCTCGGTCACCGACCTGACCGCGACGCTGGACCGCGAGGTCACCGCCGACGAGGTCAACGCGGCCTTCAAGAAGGCCGCCGAGGGCGAGCTCAAAGGTGTGCTGGTCTACACCGAGGACCCGATCGTGTCCTCGGACATCGTCGGCGAGCCCGCGTCGTGCACCTTCGACTCGGGGATGACGAAGGTCCTCAACGGCAACACCGTGAAGATCATCGGCTGGTACGACAACGAGTGGGGCTACTCCAACCGCGTCGTCGACCTCACGACGCTGGTGGGTTCCAAGCTCTGATGCGAGGACACGAAGCGAAGCGGAGCTGGACCATTCGATGAAGACCCTCGACGACCTCATCAGTGACGGCGTCCAGGGCCGGTTCGTCCTGCTCCGGGTGGACTTCAACGTCCCGCTGGACGGTTATCAGATCACCGACGACGGCCGCATCCGCGCCGCGCTGCCGACGATCACCAAGCTCGTCGGCGCGGGCGCGAAGGTGCTGCTCATGGCGCACCTGGGCCGCCCGAAGGACGGCGAGCCGCAGGGGCGCGACCCCAGATCGACCCTGTCGCCGGTCGCCGGGCGGCTGGGTCAGCTCCTCGACGACCGGGTCTCGTTGGCCCAGGACGTCGTCGGGGAGTCGGCGCACGACGTCGCGGAGAGCCTTGCGGTGGGCGGGGTCGGCCTGCTGGCCAACGTGCGGTGCGACCCGCGCGAGACCGGCACCCCGGCCGAGCGGGAGGCGCTGGCGACCGAGCTCGCCGAGCTCGTTCCCGGCGGGGCGTTCGTCTCCGACGGCTTCGGGGTGGTGCACCGCGAGCAGGCGTCGGTCTACGAGATCGCGCGCAAGCTCCCGGCCTACGGCGGCGACCTGGTCGCGCGGGAGACCGAGGTGCTGCGCCGCCTCACCGGCGACCCGGCCCGGCCGTACGTGGTGATCCTGGGCGGGTCGAAGGTCTCCGACAAGCTCGCGGTGCTGACCAACCTGCTCCCGAAGGTGGACACGCTGCTGGTCGGGGGGGCGATGTGCTTCACGTTCCTCGCCGCGCAGGGCCACGACGTGGGCGGCTCCAAGCTGGAGTCCGACCAGATCGACACCTGCAGGGACCTCCTGAGCCGCTACGCCGACACCCTGGTGCTGCCGACCGACGTGGTGGCGGCGAGCGAGTTCTCCGCCGACGCGGACACCCGCACGGTGCCCGCGGGCGGGATCCCGGCCGGCTGGTTGGGCCTCGACGTCGGGCCGGAGACGGTCGCGGCGTTCGGGTCGCACCTCGCCGATGCCGCCACGGTGTTCTGGAACGGCCCGATGGGCGTGTTCGAGATGGCGCCGTTCGCGGCGGGCACCACCGGGGTCGCCGAGGCGGTCGCGGCCAGTGGCGCGTTCAGCGTCATCGGCGGCGGCGACTCGGCGTCGGCGATCCGGGCGGCCGGACTCGCCGAAGATCGGTTCGGGCACATCTCCACCGGGGGCGGAGCGTCGTTGGAGTTCCTGGAGGGCAAGGAGCTCCCCGGTATCGCTGTTCTGGAGGAGGCCTAGTGGCGCGGAAGCCGCTCATCGCCGGCAACTGGAAGATGAACCTGAACCACCTCGAGGCCATCGGGGTCGTCCAGAAGCTCTACTTCGCGCTGCCGAGCAAGTACTACGACCACGTGGACGTCGCGGTCTGTCCGCCGTTCACCGACCTGCGCAGCGTGCAGACGGTCACGGACGCCGACTCGATGCCGATCAGCTACGGCGGCCAGGACCTCTCGCCCGAGCAGTCGGGCGCGTTCACCGGGGACGTCTCCGGGGCGATGCTCGCCAAGCTCGGCTGCACCTGGGTCATCGTGGGGCACTCGGAGCGCCGCACGATCCACGGCGAGGACGACGCCCTGGTCAACCGCAAGGTCGGCGCGGCGCTCGAGAACCGGCTCACGCCCATCCTCTGCCTCGGTGAGGGGGAGGAGGTCCGCGACGCGGGTGGGCACGTCGGGCACTGCACCGCGCAGCTGGACGGCGCGCTGGCCGGCCTGTCGGGTGACGACGTCGCGAGGATCGTGATCGCCTACGAGCCCGTCTGGGCCATCGGGACGGGGAAGACCGCGACCACCGAGGACGCCCAGGAGGTCTGCCACGCCCTGCGTGAGCGGCTGCGGGAGACCCACGGGGACGCGGTGGCCGACACCGTCCGCATCCTCTACGGCGGCTCGGTGAAGTCGAACAACGCCAAGGAGCTCGTCGGTCAGCCCGACGTCGACGGGGCGCTGGTGGGTGGGGCGTCGCTGGACCCGGAAGGGTTCGCGGAACTCTGCGCGCTCGCCGCGGGCGGCCCGCTGTAGGCCGTTCCCGGCGCTGACCGAAGGGCCCCGTCGCTCGATCCGTTCGAGCGGAGGGGCCCTTCGCTCGTTCCGGGCGCGGCGCGACGGACCGGATTCCGGGGCGGCCGTGACCTGCGACGCAGATGATCGTTGAGCCCCACGAGGTCCGCGCCGGAAGGGGTGTGACCCGAGGCTCTCCTCCGGGAGGGGCCGGGTAGTGTGACCGATGGACGTACGCCCCGCAGGCCGAGACCGCGGGGCACCGGATAGACGGAGGTCACGGAGCCCGAGATGCGACTGTTCCTCGACATCCTGCTCATCGTCTCCAGCGTGCTGCTGGTGCTGCTGGTGCTGCTGCACCGCGGTCGGGGCGGTGGTCTCTCGTCGCTGTTCGGCGGTGGGGTGCAGTCGAGCCTCGCGGGCTCCAGCGTGGTCGAGAAGAACCTCGACCGCCTCACCCTGTTCGTCGGCGCGATCTGGTTGATCGCGATCGTCGGCACGGGCCTGCTGATCAAGATCGAGGGTTGACGGCCGGCCCCGCACGGACGCCGGGGCCTCGCTGGTGTTGACGATGCGGAGGTAGCGCCGACATGGCCACTGGCAATGCGATCCGGGGAACCCGGGTCGGGTCCGGTCCGACGGGGGAGTCCGAGCGCGGTGAGAGCGCCCAACGGATCATCGTGTCGTTCTGGTGCTCGAACGGCCACCACACGCAGCCGTCGTTCGCCCACGACGCCGAGCTGCCCAGCACCTGGGACTGCCCGCGCTGCGGGCTGCCGGCCAACACCGACGAGAAGAACCCGCCGCCCGCGCGGCGCACCGAGCCGTACAAGACGCACCTCGCGTACGTGAAGGAGCGGCGCTCGGACGCCGACGGCGAGGCGCTGCTCGAGGAGGCCCTCGCCAAACTGCGCGCGCGGCGCGGCGAGAACTGAGGCCCCGTCGCGGCGGGAGAGCTGGGACAGTGGCCGAGTGGCCGCTCCTGAGATCTCCGACACCCGCTTCACCCTGAGCCAGGCCGACATCCCGTCGGCGTGGTTCAACGTCGCCCCGCACCTCTCGAGTCCGCTGGACCCGCCGCTGCACCCGGTCACCCGGGAGCCGGTGGGCCCGGACGACCTCGCGCCGCTGTTCGCCGCCGAGCTCATCGGCCAGGAGATGTCGGCGGACCCGTGGATCGACATCCCGGGTGAGGTGCTCGACGTGCTGCGGCTGTGGCGGCCCACGCCCCTGATCCGGGCCCGCAGGCTCGAGGCCGCGCTCGGCACCACCGCGCGGATCTACTTCAAGGACGAGTCGGTCTCGCCCGCCGGGTCGCACAAGCCCAATTCGGCGGTCCCGCAGGCCTACTACAACGCCCGCGAGGGGATCGCCCGCCTGAGCACCGAGACCGGTGCCGGGCAGTGGGGCACGGCGCTCGCCTTCGCCTGCGCGCAGTACGACCTCGAGTGCGCGGTCTACATGGTCCGCAAGAGCTTCGAACAGAAGCCCTACCGCAAAGTGATCATGGAGACCTGGGGCGGCAGCGTCGTGCCGTCCCCGATCGACGACCCGGACAACGCCGGGTCCCTCGGCTCGGCCATCTCGGACGCCGTCCGCGACGCCGTGGGCCGCGAGGACACCCACTACGCGCTCGGCTCGGTGCTCAACCACGTGCTGCTGCACCAGACGGTGATCGGCCTGGAGGCCCAGCAGCAGCTGGCGCTCGCGGGGGAGACCCGGCCCGACGTCGTGATCGCGCCCTGCGGCGGCGGGTCGAACCTCGGCGGGATCGCGCTGCCGTTCCTCCCGGACCGGGCGGTGCGCCTCCTCGCGGCCGAGCCCGCGTCGTGCCCGACCCTGACGCAGGGGAGCTACGAGTACGACTTCGGCGACACCGCGGGCCTCACGCCGATGATGAACATGTACACGCTGGGCCACGACTTCATGCCGCCCGGCATCCACGCGGGTGGGCTGCGCTACCACGGCGACTCGCCGATCATCTCCAAGCTGGTCCACGAGGGCCGGATGGAGGCGGTGGCGCACCGGCAGCGGGCGGTGTTCGAGGCGAACGTGCTGTTCGCCCGCGTGGAGGGCAAGCTCCCCGCGCCCGAGGCGGGGCACGGGATCGCGTCGGCCATCGCCGAGGCCCACGACGCTACCGCCAAGGGCGAGGAGCGGGTCATCCTCGTCAACTACTGCGGGCACGGCCTGCTCGACCTCGCGGCGTACTCCGACCACCTCGCGGGGACGATGCCCGACGAGCCGTGATCGGTCACAGCGGCCGGGGCGACCAGGTCAGACGACGGGCGACAGCATCGCCGGCGTGCCGGCGTCGAGCGTCTCCCACGCGGTCGCGAGCCGCGCGACGGCGTCGTCGATGACGTCGACCGGGTGCGTGTAGGGCACCCGGACGAAGCCTTCGAAGGCCCCGCCGGTGCCGAAGCGGGGCCCCGCCGCCAGGTGCACACCGTGACGGGCCGCGGCCTCGACGAGCGCGCTCGACCGGGGCGCGCCGAGGTCGACCCAGAGGCTCAGCCCACCCGTGGGCCGCGGCGCGGACCAGTCCGGCAGCGCCCGCCCCAGGGCGCCCAGCAGGTGGTCGCGGCGTTCGCGCATGGTCGTGCGCCGCGCGGGCAGCAGGTCGTCGATGCCACGCAGCAGGGCGGCGGCCACCAGTTGCTCGAGCACCGGCGAGGCGATGTCGTCGGAGGCCCGGCTGGTGGCGACGCGGCGCAGTACCGCCCGCGGCCCCCGCAGCCAGCCGATCCGCACGCCGCCCCAGACCGTCTTCGACAGCGACCCGAGCGTCAGCACCGGCGCCTCGCCGGGGACGGTCGCCCACGCCCCGACCGGGGGCGGGACCGGGTCGTCGAGCCACAGGTCGCGCAGGCAGTCGTCGACCACGAGGGGGACGCCGTGACGGCGGGCGGCCGCGACGACGGCGCCGCGGGTCTCGGCGTCCATGACCCCGCCCGTGGGGTTGTGGTGGTCGGGCACCAGGTAGGCGAGCGCGGGCGCGGACTCCCGCAGGATGGCCGCGAACGCGGCGACGTCCCAGCGGGGCCGTCCGCGCCCGTCACGGTCGAGCGCCATCGGGACCGGGCGCGCGGAGGCGTGGCGGACCAGGTCGATCGCGTTCGGGTAGGTCGGCTGCTCGAGCAGCATCCGGTCGCCGGGCCGGACGAGAGCGCGCACGACGAGCGCGTGGGCGTGCTGGGAGCCTGCGGTCACCATCACCTCGTCGGGCGCCGTCGGCAGACCCTGGCCGCTCAGCCGGTCCGCGATCGCCGCGCGCAGCACCGGCAAGCCGAGCAGGTCGTAGCCGGGTCCGACGAGGTGGGCGGGCAGCGCCGCGAGCGCCTCCTGACCGGCGGCCGCCATGGCGTCGGGCGGGGCCGCGGGCGCGGCGTGCGCGAGGTCGATGACGCCGGGCGTGATCTCCGAGGGGCCCGCCCCGCTCGTCGGCGCGAACGGCACGACGGCGGCGGACGGGCCGGTGGGCAGGGCCGTCCAGGTCCCGGACCCGCGGCGACGTGCCAGGTGGCCGGTCTCGCGCAGCTGCTCGTACGCGGCAGCCACCGTGCCCCGCCCGATGCCGAGGGCCGCCGCCAGTTCCCGCTCGCTCGGGACCCGCGTGCCGACCGCGAGCCTGCCGTCGGAGAGCAGCGTCCGGACCCGGTCGGCGAGCGCCACGTACCCGGCCCGCCCGTCCCCGGACACCGTCCCGAGGTGGCGGACGAACGCCGAACCGTTCAGCTGCGTGTCCACGGACCACCTGCCACTCCTGCCAATGCAGGTGCCACTCGGCCCTCATTGGCTCTCGCATCGACTGCCACTAGCGAGCCACTCTAGACCTCGAACCTGCCACATCGAAGGAGACCGCCATGATCACCGTCATCGGAGCCCTCGTCGTCGTCGCCGTCCTGGCGGTCGCCCGCTACGGGGCCGACACCCGCTTCGACTCCGGGCCCGACCCGCGGGATCCCGCCCGGCCGCGAGGCCCGCAGTACGCGCACACCCCGGCGGCCGACCTCGCGCTGCTGGCGGCGTTCGGGCGCCGCGTCGCCGCGCACGGTCGCGCGTGGGAGGCCTACGACCGGGCCCTGCGGCCGTGGGAGCAGGAGAAGGTGCGCTGACGCGCTCGTGAGCACTTTCTGGGGTCATAGCACCCGAAAGTGCTCACGAGGCCGGAGGCCACCTACAGCTCGGAAGCGGCCCCGCCGTCGAGCAACCAGAGCGTGCGCTCGGTGCCGGCGAGCCCCGCGAGCGGGATCTCGACCTCGCTCGCCCCCCGGGCCGCGCGACCCAGGGCCTCCGCCTTGCCCGACCCGGTCGCCGCCAGCCAGACCTCGCGGGCGGCCCGGGACGCGGCGAGGGTGAGCGAGATGCGCGTCGGCGGCGGCTTGGGGCAGTCCCGGACCGCGACGACCCCGGGCGCCGTGGCGTGCACGGCGGGGGAGTCGGGGAAGACCGAGAGCGTGTGACCCTCCGGACCGCAGCCGGCGAGCAGCACGTCGAACGCCGGGACGCCGGGCACCTCCGCCGCCTCACCGAGCCGTGCCGCGGCCGCGGTGAGGACCTGTGCGTAGGCCCCGGCCCCCTGGTCGGGGTCCGCGGAGCCCACCAGCTCGACGTCGCCCGCCTCGAGCGCGGCGTGGCCCGGGGTCGACGACGCCATCGGGTGCACCCGGGCCTGGTCCACCGGGAGCGCGTCGAGCAGGGCCTCCCGGGCCTGGGTGTCGTTGCGGTCCGCGTCGCCCGCGGGCACGAAGCGCTCGTCGCCCCAGAAGACCTCGACCCTCGACCAGTCCACGGTGTCCCGGTCGGGCGAGGCCGCGACGGCGCGCAGCATCGCGATGCCGACGCCCCCGCCGGTGAGCACCACCGAGGCGTGGCCCCGCGCGGACTGTGCCGCGGCCAGCGTCGTGAGCAGGCGGGCGGCGCCGTCGGCCGCGACCGCCTCGTCGTCGTCGTGCACGACCACCTCGCGGCCCGCGACCATGCGGGCGCCGGCGCTCATGCCTTGGCCTTCGCGCGCGAGGACGAGCGGCGGTTCCCGGACCGGGGGACCGCGTCGAGGGCCTCCTGGAAGATCTCGTCCGGGTCGAGGCGGCGCAGCTCCTCGGCCAGGCACTCGCGCACGGTGCGCCGGGGAAGGGCCACGCGACGGATCGGCTGACCGGGCTGCGAGAGGCGGGCGGTCTTGCTGTCGACGCGGCGGAGCTCCACCGGCCCGGAGGGACGCTCGAGACGCACCGAGCCGATGCCACCACCCGGCACCTCGGAGACCGTGGTCTCCACGGGCGCCCCGAGGCGGGACGAGAGCCATCCGGCCAGCAGGTCCGCGGAGGCGGAGTTCGCCTCACCCGACACCTCGATGCGGGTGACGTCGTCGTGCGGCGGCTCGTCGAGCGCCGCGGCGAGCAGGCCCCGCCACGAGGTGATGCGGGTCCAGGCGAGGTCGGTGTCGCCCGGGTGGTAGCGCCCCGCCAGACGGGCGAGCGTCTTCGACGGCGACCGCGTCGTGGCGACGTCGGTGATCCGGCGGCCCGCGACCGAGCCGACCGGATCCTCCGCGGGCGAGGCCGGGGGCTCGCTCGGCCACCACGCGACGATCGGGGCGTCGGGGAGCAGCAGCGGCACGATGATGCTGCCGCCCTGCTCGGACAGGGGCCCGTACATCCGCAGGACGATGACCTCGCTCGCGCCGGCGTCGCCGCCGATCCGGATCTGGGCGTCGAGGCGGGACGCGGCACGCCGCGCCCCCCGGGCCAGCACCAGCACCCGGCACGGGTGCTCGCGCGAGGCGTCGTTCGCCGCCTGGATGGCGCTCTCGGCGCCCGGCCCGTCCTCGGTGGAGATCACGAGGGTGAGCACCCGACCCAGGGCCACGGCACCCGCGCTCTCGCGCAGCTCCACCATCTTGCGGTTGACCGCCGAGGTGTCGGTCGACGGCAGGTCGACGATCATTAGGGCCTCCTCCACACGCGTCCGGTGCGCGACAGCAGCTCGTCGGCCGATTTCGGCCCCCACGTGCCCGCGGCGTACGCGTCGGGGGTTCCCTCGCGGTGCCACTTCTCGATCACCGGGTCGAGGATCCGCCACGAGAGCTCGACCTCGGTGTTGGTGGGGAACAGCGACGGCTCACCGAGCAGGACGTCGAGCAGCAGGCGCTCGTAGGCCTCGGGGGAGGCCTCGGTGAAGGCGGTGCCGTACCCGAAGTCCATCGTGACGTCCCGGACCTCCATGCCCGACCCGGGCACCTTGGAGCCGAACCGCAGCGTCACGCCCTCGTCGGGCTGGACCCGGACGACCAGCGCGTTCTGCCCGAGCTCCTCGGTCATCGTCTGGTCGAACGGCAGGTGCGGCGCCCGCTTGAACACCACGGCGATCTCGGTGACCCGCCGGCCGAGCCGCTTGCCGGTGCGCAGGTAGAACGGCACCCCCGCCCACCGGCGGGTGCTCACCTCGCACGTGATCGCGGCGTAGGTCTCGGTGACCGAGTCGGGTGGGAACCCGTCCTCCTGCTGGAGGCCCTTGACCTCGGAGGAGCCCTGCCACCCGGCGGCGTACTGCCCGCGGGCGGTGGTCTCGTCCATCGGCTCGGCGAGCGTCGTCGCCGACAGGACCTTGATCTTCTCCTCGCGCAGGTCGTCCGGAGAGAAGGAGAGCGGCTCCTCCATCGCCGTGAGCGCGAGCAGCTGCAGCAGGTGGTTCTGGATGACGTCGCGGGCGGCGCCGATGCCGTCGTAGTAACCGGCGCGGCCGCCCACCCCGATGTCCTCGGCCATCGTGATCTGCACGTGGTCGACGTGGTGGGCGTTCCAGATCGGCTCGAAGAGCTCGTTGGCGAAGCGCAGCGCCAGCAGGTTCTGCACCGTCTCCTTGCCGAGGTAGTGGTCGATGCGGAACACCGACTCCTCGGGGAAGACGTCGTTGACGATGGCGTTGAGCTCCTTGGCCGAGCGCAGGTCGTGGCCGAAGGGCTTCTCGATGACGACGCGGCGCCAGGCGTCCTCGGTGGACTCCGCCAGCCCCGACCGGGAGAGCTGCTTGCACACGGTCGGGAACGCGTCCGGCGGGATCGACAGGTAGAACGCGTGGTTGCCGTTCGTGCCCCGCTCGGTGTCCAGCTCGGCGACGGTCGCCGCGAGCCGGTCGAACGCGTCGTCGTCGTCGAACGTGCCCTGCACGAAGCGCAGGCCCTCGCGGAGCCGGTCCCACACCTCGGCCCGGAACGGCGTGCGGGCGTGCTCACGCACCGCGTCGTGCACGACCTCGGCGAAGTCCTCGTGCGTCCAGTCCCGGCGCGCGAACCCGACGAGCGCGAAACCGGGCGGCAGCAGCCCCCGGTTCGCGAGGTCATAGATCGCGGGCATGAGCTTCTTGCGCGCGAGATCGCCGGTCACGCCGAACAGCACGAGCCCACTCGGGCCCGCGATCCGCGGCAACCGCTTGTCCCGCGCGTCGCGCAGGGGATTGCTCCAGTCCGTACGGGCGGAGTCGGGGGAACCGACACGCCTCACCGCGTCACCTCCGTGCTTCCTCTCCCCGTCGCCCCGGCGACCGCGTTCGCGAGAGCCACCAACCCGGCCGCCCGGTCGGCGAGGTGCACGCGGAGCACGGGGCGCCCGTGGTCGGAGAGGACCTTGGCGTCGCCCGCGGCCTGCGCGTGCTGGAGCTGACCGAACGTGAAGGGCTGGTCGGGGATGGCCAGGTCGTCGGCCACCGAGCCCGTGATCTGTAGGAACACGCCGTTCTGGTGTCCGCCCTTGTGGTACTGCCCGGTGGAGTGCAGGAACCGGGGGCCCCAGCCGAAGGTCGTCTGCAGGCCGGTGCGGGCCGCGAACTCGGCGCGCAGCACGGCGGCCGAGGCGTCGTCGAGCCGGTCGAGATAGGCCTGCACGGCGATGTAGCCGTGGTCCGGGGCGGCGCTCACCAGCGTCCGGATCGCCTCGCCGAGCGTGCTCGGCGATCCGAGCCACGGTCCGCCCCGCACCTCGACGGACCCGTCGACGAGCACGGGCGCCTCGTCCTTGGTCTGGCTCGCTCCGGAGCCTGCCTCGTCGAGCAGGTCGCGGGTGGCCTGCTTCGCGGACTCGACGTCGGGCTGGTCGAACGGGTCGATCCCGATCAGCCGTCCGGCGAGCGCGACCGCGGTCTCCCAGAGCAGGAACTGGCCTCCGAGGGTGCCCTCGGCCGCGATCTGCGCGTTCCCGGCGGCGGGCCCGATGGTCACCACGGTGGCGTCGTTGCCGTGGTCGGCGAATCCGGGCGCGTCGGTGGACTCGACGACGACCGGCAGCAGGCCGAGGCCCTGCTTGCCCGTGGACTCGGCGATGAGCTGCTCGGCCCAGTCACCGAAGCCGATCAGCCCGGAGCCCGAGTCGGCGAGGACGACCTTCTCCGCGCCGGCGTTGTGGGCGGCGGCGAGCGCCGCGCCCAGCAGGATCGCGGGGTTGTCGGCGCTGTCGGCCCGCAGGGCCGGGGCGGCCGCGGCGGCTTCGTCGAGCAGTGCCCCGACGTCGACTCCCGCGAGCGCCGAGGGGACCAGGCCGAACGCGGTGAGCGCCGAGTAGCGCCCGCCCACGGCCGGGTCCGCCTCGACGATGGCGCGGTAGCCCGCGCGGGCGGCGAGGTCGGCGAGCTTCGTGCCCGGGTCGGTCACCACGACCATCCGACCGGCGGCGTCGATGCCGTTCGCGGCGAACACCTCACTGAAGGTGCGGCGCTGGCTGTCGGTCTCGACGGTGCCGCCGGACTTCGAGCTCACCACCAGGACGGTGCGCGAGAGGTCACCGGCGAGCGCGTCGGAGACCTGACCGGGATCGGTCGTGTCGAGCACCGTGATCGGGTGCCGCCCGCCGACCGCCGAGCCGGAGCGGGTGTGGCAGATGACCTCGGGGGCCAGGGACGAGCCGCCCATGCCCGCCAGGACGACGCGGTCGACGCCCTCGGCGTGCAGGTCACCGCGCAGGGCGGTGAGGCGGTCGACCAGCGGGCGCGAGGACTCGTGCAGCGTCACCCAGCTCAGGCGCTTGGACGCCTCGCTCTGCGCGTCCGGGCCCCACAGCGTGGGGTCCTGACGGGCCAGGGCGGAGGCGACGCCGTCGCCCACCAGCTTCTCGACGAGGGCGGCAGCGGCGTCGGCCAGCTGCGGGTCGACCAGCGAGACGGAGACGCCCGGGTCTCCCGCGGCGCTCACGCCTGCTCCGGGCTGCGGCGCGTCAGCTGCTCGGAGATCGTGTCGAGCAGCTCCTTCCAGGACCCGTCGAACTTGTCCACGCCCTCGTTCTCGAGGACGTGGTAGACGTCGTCGACGTCGATGCCGACCTCGGCGAGGGCGGCGAAGACCTCGGCGGCGGCGTCGGCCGTGCCGGAGACCGCGTCACCGTGGAGCTCGCCATGGTCGGCGAACGCGTCGAGGGTGGCCTCGGGCATCGTGTTGACCGTGTTCGGGGCGGATAGCTCGGTCACGTACATCGTGTCCGGGTAGGCCTTGTTCTTCACGCCGGTCGACGCCCACAGCGGCCGCTGGGCCTTGGCGCCCGCGCCTTGCAGGGTCGCCCAGCGCTCGGTGCCGAAGACGTCGAGGTAGGCCTGGTAGGCCAGCCGGGCGTTGGCGACCGCGGCCGTCCCGCGCAGCGCGAGCGCCGCGTCGGTGCCGATCTTGTCGAGCCGCTTGTCGACCTCGGAGTCCACGCGCGAGACGAAGAAGGAGGCGACCGAGGCCATCGTCGAGAGGTCGTGGCCGTTGGCCCGCGCCTGCTCCATGCCCGCGAGGAACGCGTCCATCACGGCGCGGTAGCGGTCGACCGAGAAGATCAGCGTGACGTTGACGCTGATGCCCTCCGCGAGGGTGCGGGTGATCGCCGGGAGGCCCTCCGGGGTCGCCGGGATCTTGATCATCAGGTTGGGCCGGTCGACCGTCTTCCACAGGTCGACGGCCTCGCTGACGGTGGCGTCCGTCTGGTGGGCCTTGCGGGGGTCGACCTCGAGGGAGACGCGGCCGTCGGCGGCGTCCGTCTCGGTCCACACGCCGCGGAACACGTCGCAGGCGCGGCGGACGTCGTCGGTGGTGATCTCGCGGACCGCGTCGTCGACCGAGGCGCCGCGGCGGGCGAGGTCGTCGAGCTGCTCGGTGTAGTAGTCGGCGTCGGCGAGGGCACTCGCGAAGATCGTCGGGTTCGACGTGACGCCGACGACGTGCTTCTCGGAGATCAGCGACGCGAGGTTGCCGCTCTCGATGCGCTGGCGGGAGAGGTCGTCGAGCCAGATGGAGACGCCGGCCGCCGACAGGTCGGCCAGGGGAGTGGAGCTCATGGTGTCCTCCGGAAGGGACGTGGGTGGCCGGGTCAGGACGACGTGCGGGCCAGCGTGCGCCGCGCCGCGTCGACGACGGCCTCGGCGGTGAAGCCGAACTTCTCGAACAGGGTCTTGTAGTCGGCGCTCGCCCCGAAGTGCTCGATGGAGACGGGCTCCCCGACGGTGCCGATGAGCCGGTACCAGGGCTGGGCCACGCCGGCCTCGACCGAGACCCGCGCGGTGACCTTCGCGGGGATCACGCTCTCGCGGTAGGCCTCGTCCTGGTTCTCGAACCAGTCGAGGCAGGGCATCGACACCACGCGGGTGCGGACGCCGTCGGCCTCGAGCGTCGTGCGGGCCTCGACGGCCAGTTGGAGCTCCGAGCCGGTGGCGATGAGGACCACCTGTGGGTCGCCGCCGGTCGCGTCGGCGAGCACGTAGCCACCCTTCGCGACGCCCTCGGCCGAGGTGCCCTCGAGGACCGGGAGGTTCTGGCGGGTGAGCGCGAGTCCGGCCGGGCCGGTCGGGTTCTCGAGGATCGCCCGGAACGCGTGGGCGGTCTCGTTCGGGTCGCCCGGGCGGACCACCGACATCCGCGGGATCGCCCGGAGGCTGGCCAGCTGCTCGATCGGCTGGTGGGTCGGGCCGTCCTCGCCGAGCCCGATCGAGTCGTGGGTCCAGACGTACATGGTGGGCAGGTTCATCAGCGCCGCGAGCCGGACGGGAGGCCGCATGTAGTCGGAGAAGATGAGGAAGGTGCCCCCGAAGACGCGGGTGCCGCCGTGCAGCGCGATCCCGTTGAGGATCGACCCCATGGCGTGCTCGCGGACCCCGAAGTGCAGCACGCGGCCGTAGGGGCTCATCTGGCCCCACATCTCGGTCTTCACCGTCGACGGGCCGAACGACGGCGAGTCGGGGATCGTCGTGTTGTTGCTCTCCGCGAGGTCCGCCGAGCCGCCCCAGAGCTCGGGCAGCTCCGGTCCGACGTTGCCGAGGATCTTCTGCAGCGCCTTGCGGGTGGCGAGCGGCTTGTCGTCGGTACCCCAGGTCGGGAGGGCGTCGGTCCAGCCCGCGGGCAGCTCGCGCTTGGCCATGCGGTCGAAGAGCGCACGGCGCTCCGGGTTGGCCGCGGCCCAGTCGTCGAACCGCTTCGTCCACGCCTGGTGGGCCTCGCGCCCGCGATCCTTGACCTGGCGCGCGTGTGCCAGGACCTCGTCCTCGATCTGGAAGGACTCGTCGGGGTCGAACCCGAGGATCTTCTTGACCGCCCCGACCTCGTCGTCCCCGAGGGCGGCGCCGTGCGCGGCCCCGGAGTTCATCTTCTCGGGCGCCGGGTAGCCGATCACGGTGCGCAGCGCGATGAAGCTCGGCCGGTCGGTGACGGCCTTCGCGTTGTCGATCGCCTCGCGGATGCCGACGACGTTCTCGCCGCCGCGCACCACCTGGGTGTGCCAGCCGTACGCCTCGTAGCGACCGACCACGTCCTCCGAGAGCGCCACCGTGGTGTCGTCCTCGATCGAGATGTGGTTGTCGTCGTAGAAGACGACGAGGTTCCCGAGCTGCTGGCGGCCGGCGATCGAACTCGCCTCGGCCGTCACGCCCTCCTCGATGTCGCCGTCCGAGGCGATGACGTAGATGAAGTGGTCGAAGGGGCTCCCGCCGGGCGCGGCGTCGGGGTCGAACAGACCCCGCTCGCGGCGCGCGGACATCGCCATGCCGACCGACGAGGCGAGACCCTGACCGAGGGGGCCCGTGGTGATCTCGACGCCGGTGGTGTGCTGGAACTCGGGGTGGCCCGGGGTCAGCGAGCCCCAGGTGCGCAGCTCCTCGAGGTCCTTCATCTCCAGGCCGTAGCCCGCCAGGAAGAGCTGGATGTACAGCGTCAGGCTCGAGTGGCCCGCCGAGAGCACGAACCGGTCGCGGCCGGGCCAGTCGGCGTCGGCCGGGTCGTGGCGCATGGTGTGCTGGAACAGCGTGTACGCCAGCGGGGCCAGCGCCATGGCGGTGCCCGGATGGCCGTTGCCGACCTTCTGCACGGCGTCGGCGGCCAGCACGCGGATGGTGTCGACGGCACGCTGGTCGAGATCGGACCAGTCGTCGGGGCGGTTCGGGGTGGTGAGGGCGGCGATCTCGTCGGGCGATTCACTCGCCGGACGGGTGCTTTCCACGTCGGTCGTGGTCACGAACGTGTTCTCCCTGGTGTCGCGTCGTGGGCCGCGGCGCGGACGCCCACAGCTCGGTTGTCCCGGTCCCTCTCGAACCGCCGGCTCGAACCGGCCGTCGGGGGATCGGGGACCGATTCTCCGGCTGTGCGGCTGGATCGATCCCGAAGCCCCCTCGGGAACCCATGCTGCCACGCCGAGGCGTCACACAGGTGCACCGTCGGAACCCGGTCGGCGACTACCCGCTCCCGCGCGCGAGGACACCCGGCCCCTATCATCGGCGCCCGCGTCTCCCGGGCCCCCCGACGTGGAGCCCCGGTGAAGTGCCTCGCACGCGTGAAACACGCGCGGGGGCCGGGCGAGCGGGCCGGACGCCCGGGGTGCAGACTGCACCGACGACAGCGTGTAGGAGGTGGCCGTCGGGTGTCTCCCGAGGCACCGTCGGCAGGACGGGGAGAGGACCGGGTGATCGGGTGAGCACGGCGGTCGGTCCGGCGCCGTCGGGGGACCGGACCAGGCTGGGCGGGCTCTGGGCCCGCTCCATGGCCACCGTCCGGGCGTACCTCGCGCTGACGAAGGCCCGGATCATCGAGCAACTGCTCGTGGTCACGGTCCCGGCCATGATGCTCGCGCAGCGGTCCGTGCCGTCGCTGTGGCTCGTCCTCGCCGTCCTCGTGGGCGGTGCCGCGGCCGCCGCCAGCGCGCACGCCCTGAACTGCGTCATCGACGCGGACATCGACGCCAAGATGGCCCGCACCCGCAAGCGGCCGCTGGCCCGCGACGCGGTGCCCCGCTCGCACGCCCTGGTGTTCGGCCTCGTGCTCGGTGCCGCCTCGGCGGTGTGGCTCGGCCTGACGGCGAACTGGGTCGCGGCGGGCCTGTCCGTCGCGGCGATCGCGTTCTACATCGTCGTCTACACCCTGGTCCTCAAGCGCCGGACCTCGCAGAACATCGTGTGGGGCGGCGCCGCGGGCTGCATGCCCGTGGTGATCGGCTGGGCGGCCGTGACGGGCACCGTCGGCTGGCCCGCCCTCGTGCTGTTCGGGATCATCTTCTTCTGGACGCCGCCGCACTTCTGGGCGCTCGCGATGCGCTACCGCGACGAGTACGCGGCGGCCGGGGTGCCGATGCTGCCGGTCGTGGCCTCGCCCCAGCGGGTGAGCCGCCAGATCGTCTTCTATTCGTGGGCGATGGTGGCGTGGTCGGCGCTGCTCGTCCCGGCCACGTCGTGGATCTACCTCGCGACGGCCGTCGTCGGCGGCGTCTGGTTCCTCATCGCCGCGCACCGGCTCGACCGCGCGGTGCACCGCGACGAGGTCGTCAACACGATGCGCCTGTTCCACCTGTCGAACACCTACCTCACAGGGCTCTTCGTGGCGGTCGCGGTGGACTCGGCGTTCGGCTGGCCCGCGCTGGGCTGGCCCTTCTAGGACCCGCTCGGCCCTCCGGCCCGCGCGTCGCCCCTTCCTGCGAGGGGCACACCACGCAGATCCGACGCGCTGTCGGCATGCCTGACGTGCTCCTGATCAAGGCCGGCAGTCGGGCCCGCCGCACGAGGGGCACACAGCCCACCCTCCGAGCGCGTCCGCCGTGCCAGGTGCGCCCCTGATCATCCTGTCCGGGCCGACAACGCCGCCAGGATCCGCTTCACGAACGCGCGCGGGAATCGCAGGTCCTGCGCCGTACAGGGGAGGACCAGCCACCCCGCACCCGCGAGATCGGCGAACCGGGCCTGGTCATACATCCACTGCTCGCGATCGACGCGATGGTGATCGCCCTGGTACTCGGCGGCGACCTTCGCCTCCTTCCAGCCGAGGTCCACGTGCGCGACGAACCAGCCCTCGGCGTCGCACACCTCCAACTGCGGCACCGCCGCCGGCACCCCGTGGGCACCGAGCGCCAGCCGCATCCGGGTCTCCGGCGGCGATCCCGCCCGCGGGTCCGACCGGGCGACGGCCTCGCGCACTCGACCCGCGCCACGGGATCGTGGCCGGGACTCGACCAACGCCAGGAGATCCTGTGGGTCGAAGGGACCGATCCGGGCCAGCGCGTCGAGGGCCACGACCCTCTCGACGGCGTCGAGCTCACGCACGAGGTCCCACGCCGTCCGGACCGCGCTCGTCACGAGCAGCGAGCCGACCTCCACGATCTCGTCGGGAGCCAGCAGGTCCTGACGGATGCGCAGACCCGGCCGCGGACGGACCCGTCGCCGTCCGACGACGAGGTCCACCGCCGCCGGCCGGGGCCCGCAGCTCGCCCCGAGGATCTCCGCGGCCGCGTAGCCGCCGATCACGGCAGGTGAACCCCGCACGTAGAGAGCTGCCTCGGCAGCGCGGCCTACGAGGTCATCGGGGGTGGCGACCCGGTCGGTGAGCGCGTGGACGTCGGGGAAGAGCCGTCGCGCTGCCGGGCCCGCGACCCGACCGCGGGTGATCCGGCCGGCCGCGATCGCCTCGCTCGCCCGGAACGGTCCGGAGATGTCCTCCATGACCCTTCGAGGGCGACGAGGCAGCAGCGGTTCCATCGCTCGACGACGGGCACATCACGCATGTTCGCGGCGCTCACCGCATGCGTCATGTGCTGTTGATCAGGCGCGATCGAACGAGGCCCAGCGTGATGTCCGACGAGGGGCACACCACGCACTCCCGAGGGCCCGGTCGCATGCCCCGCGTGCTCCTGATCAAGGCAGGGCGGGCATAGGGCGCACCGGTCAGGGGATCAGGAGCAGCTTCCCCGTGGTCGCCCTGCCCTCCAGGTCGCGGTGCGCCTGCGCGGCGTCGTCCAGCGCGTACCGCGCACCCACGCGGATCGGGAGCGCCCCGGCCGTCACCATCCCGAACACCGCGGCCGCCCGCTCACGCAGCGACCCGGTGGTCATGACGTGCCATCCCAGCGAGGGCCGCGTGAGGTAGATCGACCCGCCGGAGTTCAGCCGCTGCGGGTCGATCGGCGGCACCGGCCCGGACGCCGCGCCGTAGAGCGCCAGGACGCCGCGTACCCGCAGCGAGGCCAGCGAACCGTCGAACGTCGTCGCCCCGACTCCGTCGTAGACGACCGCGACACCGCGGCCGCCCGTCAGCTCCCGGACGCGGTCGGCGAACCCCTCGTAGCGCAGCACGTGGTGTGCGCCCGCCTCGCGGGCGAGCTCGCCCTTGGCCTCGGTCGAGGTCGTGGCGATGACGGTGGCGCCGAGCGCGGACGCCATCCGGCACAGCAGCAGCCCCATCCCGCCGGCGCCGGCGTGCACGAGGACGGCATCCCCGGGCGCGACGGGGTGGGTGTCGTGCACGAGGTAGTGGGCGGTCATGCCCTGCAGCAGCGCGGCGGCGGCGAGCTCGGTGGCCAGCTCCTCGGGCACCGGCACCACGCGGGCAGCGGGGATCACGGCCTGCTGCGCGTAGGTGCCCGGACCGTCCGCGAACGCCACCCGGTCGCCCACCGCCAGGTCCGTCACGCCCGCCCCGACGGCGCGCACCGTCCCGGCGCCCTCGACACCAGGCACGGTCGGCAGCGTCGCCGGGTAGATGCCGCTGCGCACGTAGGTGTCGATGTAGTTGACGCCCGCGGCCGCGACGTCGACGAGGACCTCGCCCTCGCCGGGCTCCGGGGCGGCCATCTCGGCCGGCACCAGCACCTCGGGTCCGCCGTGGACCTCCACCCGGACGGCTCGCATCGTCGCTCCCCTCGTCGGCCCCTCATCGAGCCCGAGGGGGATGCCTACGGCGCGGAGAGCGCCGGCGCAACGACCGCGTCGGCCTCGGCGGGCCGGATCGGCGCCGCGGGCTCCGTCGTCGCCGCCCACAGCCAGGCCATGGCAGCCGTCGTCACCATCGCGCCGAGCACGTGGAAGGCGACGAGGACCTCGGGGACGCCGAGCGCGTACTGCACCCCGCCGAGTGCCCCCTGCGCGAGCGTCACCAGCACGAGGACGCGGAACCGCACCACCACCGGCCGCGGCGCCCCGACGGCGTGCAGCAGGAAGCCCAGGCCCACGAGCAGCCCGAGGAAGGCGAACAGCAGGTCGGCGTGGGCGGTGGCGAGCTCCGGCACGGAGAACGCATCGAGCCGCGGCGTCGAGGCGTCGCCCGCGTGCGGGCCCGCGGAGGTCACGAGGGTCCCGACGACGAGCAGCGCGCCCAGGACCGCCGCGCTCACCGCGAGCAGACCGCGCACCTGCCGCCCCACCGTCGTCACCCGCGCCTCGGATCCGCGGTCCAGCGCGGCCGCGTCCCGCGCCAGGAGCACCGCGAGCCACACGAGCGGGATCGACACCAGGAAGTGCGGGGCGACGGTGTACCAGGCGAGTCCGGTGAGCACGGTGATCCCGCCGAGGACCGCCTGGGCCACGACCCCCAGAGGCATGGCGCACGCCAGCCACAGCAGCCGTCGCCTGCGGGGGCGCACGAACACCGCCGCGATCACACAGGCGCCGGCGACCAGCACGAGCCCGATCCCGAGCATGCGGTTGCCGAACTCCACCCACTGGTGCAGCGCCGCGACCTTGGGGTGCGGGGTCGGGACGAGGCTGCCGGGGAAGCACTCCGGCCACGTGGGGCAGCCCAGCCCGGAGCCGGTCACGCGGACGACCGCGCCGGTGACCGCGATCCCGCCCTGTCCGATGACGGCGAGCACCGCGAGGACGCGCATCAGTGCCGGGGGGGTGGACCACCGTGTCATCGCTCCGGTCACGCACCTCACCCTACGACAGTCGGTAGGAGACGGAGCGGAGCGGGAGCTCGACCATCGAGTAGGAGACGAGGAGCACGGTCAGTCCCAGCGCAGGGTCCGCGCGGCCGCGAGGCCGGCGACGGCGGTCCAGACGACGAGCACCACGACCTGGGAGAGCGTGGGCGTGCCGCCGAGCAGCACGGCGCGCAGGCCCTCGGCGAGCGCCCCGCTCGGCAGCAGTTGGACGACCGCACCCAGCGGGCCGGGGAGCTGGTCCGCGGGCACGACGATCCCGCCGACGAACAGCAGCACGAACCACACCACGTTGGCGATGACGAGCACGAGGTCCGCGCGCACCGACCCGCCGAGGAGCAGCCCGCACGCCCCGAAGGCCGCGGCCCCGAGCACCACGAGCAGCGCCGCCCATCCGATCGCCGCCGCGTCCGGCCGCCAGCCGAGCAGCAGGCCGACCCCGCCCAGCACGATCACCTGGATGACGACGACGGCGGCCATCCCGCCGAGTCGGCCGGTGACGACGAGCCAGCGGGGGATCGCGGTGGCCGCGAGCCGGCGCATCAGCCCGTAGCGGCGGTCGAAGCCCAGCGCGATGGCCTGGCTGGTGAAGCCGGTCGACATCATCGCGAGGGCGAGCACGGTGCCGAGCGCGGCGTTCACCCGCGGGTCGGGCAGGTCGACGAGGCCGCGCAGCAGCGTCAGCCCGACGAGCAGCGCGAGGGGGATGACCAGGGTGAGCAGCAGCTGCTCGGAGTGGCGCAGCGCGAGCAGCGTCTCGGTCCGAGTGTGGACGGCGAGCATCCGGGCCCGCGACCCCACGCCGGGGTCAGGCGTGAACGTGCCGCTCGGGAAGGGCGTCCCGGGGGGTGCGGCGCTCACGAGCGCAGCTCCCGCCCGGTGAGGTCGAGGAAGACGTCCTCGAGGCTGCGGCGCCCGACCCGCACGTCGTCGGCGAGCACCCCCTGGCGCGCACACCACGCGGTGACCGCGGCGAGCACCTGCGGGTCGATGGCGCCCTCGATCGTGTAGTGCCCGGGCGGGCCCTCGGAGCTGGCGTGGCCTTCGGGGAGGACCTCGGCAAGCAGGGTCAGGTTCATGCCCGGCGCGGCGCGGAAACGCATCCGCCGCTCGGAGCCGGTGGCGGTGAGCTCGTCGGGCGACCCGGCGGCGACGACCCGGCCGTGGTCGACGATGACCACGTCGTCGGCGAGCGCCTCGGCCTCCTGCATGAGGTGGGTGGTGAGCAGCACGGCGACACCGTCCGCGCGCAGGGCCTGCACCAGGCCCCACACCAGGTGGCGTCCCTGCGGGTCGAGGCTGGCGGTGGGCTCGTCGAGGAAGACCAGCTCCGGGCGCCCGACGACCGCGCAGGCCAGGCTCAGGCGCTGCTGCTGCCCGCCGGAGAGCCGCTTGTAGGGCAGGCGGGCGCACGACTCCAGCCCGAGGATGCGGACCAGCCACTCGGTGTCCAGCGGCCGGGCGGAGCAGGCGGCGACGAGGTCGAGCATCTCCCGGACGCGGACCATCGGGTACGCGCCGCCGCCCTGGGGCATGACTCCCATGCGGGCGCGGAGCGCCTCGGGCGCACCTGTCGGGTCGGCGCCGAGCACCGTGACCGAGCCCGAGGTCCGCTCCCGGAAGCCCTCGCAGACCTCCACCGTCGTCGTCTTGCCCGCGCCGTTCGGGCCGAGCGGCAGCCGGTCACCGAGGAGGCCTCTTGAGCGGGCCGTCCGGTCGTACCCGTGCACCCGTGTCGCCTCGCTCGCGACCTAGGGTGGTCGCCGTGGGCAGCACCGACGGTCGCGCTCCGCTGCGCCCCGACTCCGACGCGCCGGCGGTCGAGGTGCGCGACCTCGTGGTGCGCTACGGCGAGACGACCGCCGTGGACGGGCTGGATCTCGACC
>NZ_DASXJS010000209.1:0-20303 GCF_036497245.1 Actinomycetospora sp.
GGCTCAGGACGCGGCGTGCTCCACCGCCACGTCGAGGACCCAGGTGACGCCGAACCGGTCGGTGAGCATCCCGTAGGCCGGTCCCCAGGCCGCCGGCCCGAGCGGCTGCCGGACGGTCGCCCCGTCGACGAGCTTCTCCCAGATCGCGGTGATCTCCTCGACCGTCTGCCCGCGAAGGGCGACGAAGAACGGGTCGACCCCCGTGTCCCACGCCCGGGAGGACGGCACGTCGAAGGCCATCACGTGGAAGCCGTTCGCGGCCACCACCTGGCCCCACATCACCTGCTCGGCCTCGGCCGGATCCTCGACGGCGCCCAGGTCCTGGTAGCGGACGATCGTCATGTCGCCGCCGGAGACCGACCGGTAGAACTCGAGCGCCTCGCGGGCGTCGCCCCGGAAGTTCAGGTGGATGACGGTGCTCATGGCCATGAGGTGCTCCTCCTCGACGGGGGCCTCGTGCCCCCTGTGAGAACGACGATCGCAGGGGTAGAGGACAGCTACGGGCCTCTACTCGCGGCAGGATCAACGCTGTGCGTGAGACCTCCGCGCGACTGCTGTCGCTGCTCTCCCTGCTCCAGGCCCGCCGGGACTGGCCCGGGCTCCTGCTCGCCGAGCGGCTCGACGTCAGCCCGCGCACGGTGCGCCGCGACGTCGACCGGCTCCGCGACCTCGGCTATCCGGTGCACGCCACCAAGGGACCCGACGGCGGGTACCGCCTCGAGGCGGGCACCGAGATGCCTCCGATGCTGTTCGACGACGAGCAGGCCGTCGCCCTCGCCCTCGCGCTCCGGCTCGCGACGACGAGCGGCGCAGGCATCGGGGAGGCCGCGGTCCGGGCGCTGATCACGGTCCGCCAGGTCATGCCCGCGCGGCTGCGCCACCGGCTGGACACCCTCGAGGTCACCGCGGTCGAGCCGTCCGGGACGCGGGCGTGGCCGGAGGCGGACAGCGCGGTGCTGACGGTTCTCGGGGAGGCCGCGCGCGCCCGCGAGGTGCTGCGGTTCGACTATGCGGGCGCGGACGGGCCGCCGCGCCGGGTCGAGCCCCACCACGTCGTCACCTGGGGCGGGCGCTGGTATCTCCTCGCGTGGGACCTCGACCGCGACGCCTGGCGCACCTTCCGGGCCGACCGGATCGCCCCGCGCACCCCGACGGAGCCTCGCTTCTCCCCGCGCGAGGTCCCCGGCGGCGACGTCGCGGTGTTCGTCGCGAGCCACTTCCGGGGTGGCGAGGGAGCGCAGGGCTGGCCCTGTCGCGGGCAGGTCGTCCTGGCGATCCCCGCCGCCGAGGTCGCTCCCCACGTCGGCGACGGGCTCGTCGAGGAGATCGGGCCGGGCCACTGCCGTCTCACGCTGGGTTCCTGGTCGTGGGTCGGGCTGGCCGTCACCGTCGGCCGCTTCGACGCGGACTTCGAGGTCGTCGGGCCGCGGGAGCTGTCCGACGCCGTCGCGGTCCTGGCGGCGCGGTACGCCGCTGCCGCGGGAGCGGCCGGTTCCGGGGAGCCCCGCGGCGTGACCACTGGTACGGTCATCGGTACTCAAGAGTCCGATGAAGTACCGATGAAGTACCGATGAGAGCCCGGGAGAGTCCGTGAGCGCATCTCTGAACGGCCGCACCATCGTCATGTCCGGCGGCAGCCGGGGGATCGGTCTGGCCATCCTGGTCGCCGCCGCGAAGGCGGGCGCCAACGCCGTCCTGCTCGCGAAGACCGACGAGCCCGACCCGCGGCTGCCCGGCACGGTCCACACCGCCGTGGCGGAGATCGAGGCCGCGGGCGGGAAGGCCGTGGCGGTCGTCGGCGACGTCCGCGAGGAGGCCGACGTGCAGCGCGCGGTCGCCACGGCCGTGGACCATTTCGGCGGCGTCGACATCGTGGTCAACAACGCCTCGGCGCTGAACCTCACCGGGACCCTCGAGCTGACCCCGAAGCGCTACGACCTCATGCAGCAGATCAACGCCAAGGGCACCTACCAGCTCACGCGGGCCGCCCTGCCGCAGCTGTTCTCCTCCGAGGACGCGCAGGTCGTCACCCTGGGCCCGCCGATCAACCTCGCGCCCGAGTGGCTCGGCAAGTTCCCCTCCTACACGCTGTCCAAGTACGGCATGACGCTGCTGACCCTCGGCTTCGCCGAGGAGTTCGCCGACCGCGGCGTGCGCGCGAACTGCCTCTGGCCGCAGACGACGATCTCCACGGCCGCCGTCGCGAACCTGCTGGGCGGGGACGCGGCGTCGCGGAAGGCGCGCTCGCCCGAGATCATGGGCGACGCCGCGGTCGCGCTGCTGACCGACCCGCAGCGGCCGTCGGGCGAGGTCTTCCTCGACGTCGACGCGCTCCGGCGGGCCGGCGTCACGGACCTCTCGCCCTACGGCGACTCCGACGAGCTGGAGCTCGACTTCTTCGTCGACGAGTTCTGACACCTGCCGGTCCGGCCCGGACGGTTGCCGTGCCCGCGGATCGGCCATCCCCGGTGCCCGCACGCCCGCGAGCGCAGGAGGACGGTCATGCCGGCAGGGGCGAACGACAAGCGTGAGCGCCAGTACGAGCACATCAAGGACCAGAAGCTCGAGCAGGGCGTCGACGAGGGGCGCGCGAAGGAGATCGCGGCGCGCACCGTCAACAAGGATCGCGCCCAGCAGGGCGAGTCGGAGCAGGCCAGTCGGACCTCGACCGACGACGTGTCTCCCGAGCACCGCGGCGGCAAGCGCTCCGGCAACGACCTCGGACCGAACAGCCCGACGAAGGAGCAGCTCTACGAGCAGGCCCGTCGTCGGGGGATCCCGGGTCGCTCCGACATGACCAAGGCGCAGCTGCAGCGGGCGCTCGGCGAACCCTGAGCAGGACGGCGCGTAGGCGGCCACGGGAACGGTTACACGGTGGGGGAGCAGCCCACTGGACCGATCACGACGAGAAACGTGACGGCTCGAGCGGGCAGGGAGGGCTTCCGGTGGACGCCGTCGAATTCGAGCGAGTCAGCTATCCGGCCGAGGCCGGTGAGTGCGCGCGGGTCCGCGACGACCTCCGGCGATGGATGGACGCCTCCGGAGTCCCCGACGGGGTGGCCCACGGCGTGGTGCTGGCGGCCAGCGAGGCGATCGACAACGTCGTCGCCCACGCCTATCGCGACGATCCCGCCCTGTCCGGGTCACCCACGATCGACCTGACGATGTGCCTCGACGGCGCCGACGTCGTCGTCACGATCGCCGACCACGGCCTGTGGGCGGAGCCGGTCAGCAGCGACCTCGAGCACGACGCGACCGGGCATCCGGCCCAGCACGGCCGCGGGATCATCCTCATGAACTCCCACGTCGACGAGGTCGCGATCCACCACGACCGCCAGGGCACCTCGGTGCTGCTGCGGTCGCGGCGGACCCAGGACGCCGAGCCGGTGGTCGAGCCGGGCTGACGCGCAGCAGGCGTGCCCGTTCCCGTCAGGACGTCGGGGTGAGGGCGGGCGGCGTGTCCGTCGTCGGCCCGGCTGTCGGCTGTGGCGCCTGAGCCTGCGGCGGCGTGGATCGCGGCTGTCCACGCGGCGGGGCGATGGACGCCGCCGTCGCGGGGTTCTCGGGGCCGGGGTGGGTGGCGGCGAGCGCGACTCCGCCGAGCACGACCACGGCGAGCCCGACCAGCTGCACGTCGCGGGCGAGGGCCGGGATCGGCGCCGCCGGCGCGGTGAGCGCCGTGGCGACGGCGCAGACGAGCAGGCCCACGCCGACGACGGCCACCGCCACGCCGTGGGTGCGGGCCACGGGCGCGCTGGTCCAGCCCACCCACCACCGGGCGCCCGGCAGCGTCCAGGACGACGGCCGGCAGGCGCTCGCGATCCCCCACGCGACCACGACGGTGCCGACGGAGATCTCGGCGATGACGGCGAGCAGCCGCAGCGACACGGTCGACCTCCCCCAGGTCACGGACCGGTGCGTCGTCGCCTCGGCCTCACCGCACCAACGTCAGGACGCGGTGACGGTGACGGTATGCCATCCGGTGGCCCCGTCGGGGATCGTCGGGCTGGTCATCGAGGGCTGTGTCGCGCCGGTCGCGTCGGTGGCGCGGACCTCGAGGGTGTGGTCGCCGCGACCGAGGTCGAGGACCGTGCGCCACATCCGCCAGGTGTCGATCGAGGCGTCGGCGGCGAGCTCGGCGGTCTGCCAGGGCCCGGAGTCGGCGCGGACCTCGACCCGGGCGATGCCACGGTGCTGCGCCCAGGCCGTGCCGGCCACCGTCACGCGTCCGGCGGTGACGGCGGCCTGGGCCTGCGGCACGTCGATGCGCGACTGGGTCTTGACCGGGCCCTGCTGGGCCCATCCCCGCTGCTCCCAGTAGGGCTGGAACGCGCCGAAGGTCGTGAGCTCGATGTCGGTGATCCACTTGCAGCCGGACACGTAGCCGTAGAGGCCGGGCACGACCATGCGCACCGGGAAACCGTGCTCCACGGGCAGGGGCTGTCCGTTCATGCCCAGGGCGAGCATGGCGTTGCGGCCATCGGTGCAGGCGGCGACCGGGGTGCCGGTGGTGAAGCCGTCGACGCTCGTGGACGCGATCTGGTTCGCGCCTGCCTTCACTCCGGCCTCGGCGAGCAGGTCACGGAGTGGGACACCGAGGAACATCGCGTTGGAGATGAGGTTCCCGCCCACGTCGTTGGAGACGCAGGCCATCGTGATCGGGGCCTGGAGGAGCCGTCGGCCGCGGAGCTGGTCGTAGGTCAGGGTGATCTCGCGGTCCACCATGCCGTGGATCCGCAGGGTGAAGTCCGACGTCGAGACCTGCGGGACCTGCAGCGCGGTGTCGATCCGGTAGAACTGGTCGTTCGGGGTGAGCCAGGTCGTGGTGCCGGACGCGGCGAAGTCGGCGGCAGGTGGCGGGACCACGGGTGTGCCCGCCGGGGAGGGCAGCGGGCCGACGGCCTCCCGGGAGGCCTCGGCCCCGGCCGCCGCGGCGAGGTGGCGGCCGAAGAACCCGACGACGCCCGCACCGGCGAGGGCGGCCCCGAGGCCGAGGAGCAGGCGACGGCGGGCGCCCTGATCGTTCTCCGGGTCCGGCCCGGCCGTCGCGTCCCGCCGGGCGAGACGATGCAGCCCCGCGAACGTCGCCGCGCCGGCGACGAGCGCCACGGCCGGGGCCGCGAGGAAGTCCATGGTGAACGTCGGCGCGGCCGCCGCACACGTCGCCCCGACCAGGCCCAGGACGACGACGAGCGTGAGGCCCGGGACGGGCGTGCGCCGCGAGAGCAGCCCGCCGAGGGCCGCGACCACGGTGATCACCACGGCCATGCCCGCCAGCAGGACCTGCTTGTCGTGCACCCCGAAGGTGCTGGTGGCGAACTCCTTGAGCGGTTCCGGGGTGAGCCGGATGAACTGGTTGCCGACCGCGAGGAACGGCGACGACGGCGGGGCCACGAGGGCCGCGACGAGGTCGCCTGCGGCGAGTGCCATCCCGACGGCGAGCACTCCGATCGCGGCGGCGACCGGCGGCCGGAGAGCGGTCCCAGGGCTCGCCGGGGGAGCGGCGGGTGGGTCCGTGTCCGTCGTCATGCCGAAGCTTCGCCCGCCGGGACCGTCGAGTTCGGACACCGGCCGACCGGCGCGCCGGACGGCCGGGCGGCGCGTCAGGCGGTGCGGGGCCTCACGCGGTGCGTACGGCCCACGCGGTGCCGGTCCTCGGGCGGTGCCGGTCCTCGGGCGGCCGGGCGCTCGTGGGCCGGACGGCGACGCAGGGCGGGCTGCGTGATCGCGGGCGGGTCGTAGGCCATGTCGAGCCGGCCGACGTCCGTGCCGGGCGGGACGATCTCGTCGATGCGGTCGAGGACCTCGTCGTCGAGCGTGGTCTCCGCGCCCGCGAGCAGGTCGTCGAGGTGCTCGGAGGTGCGGGGCCCGAGGATCGCGGACGTGACGCCGGGGTGGGCGATGACGAACGCCATCGCCAGGTGGGTCAGTGAGAGCCCGGCCTTCTCCGCGAGCGGGATCAGCGCCTCGACGACATCGAGGCGGCGTTCGTCGCGCAGGTGGCCGAAGCCGTAGCCGGCGCGGAAGGCCTCGGACTCCTGCCCCTTGCGGTAGCGGCCGGTGAGCATGCCCTGGGCCAGGGGGCTCCAGACGAGCGTGCCCATGCCGTAGCGCTCGCAGACGGGCAGGACCTCGCGCTCGATCCCGCGGTCGAGGATCGAGTACGGCGGCTGCTCGGTGCGGAAGCGTTCGAGGCCCCGGCGCTCGGCGGCCCACTGCGCCTCGACGATCTCCGAGGCGGGGAAGGTCGAGGACCCGACGGCGCGCACCTTGCCGCTGTGGATCAGGTCGGACAGGGCCGAGAGCGTCTCCTCGACGTCGACCGTGGGATCGGGCCGGTGCACCTGGTAGAGGTCGATGTGGTCGGTCTGCAGCCGGCGCAGCGAGTTCTCGACCTCGCGCACCAGCCAGCGCCGGGAGTTGCCCTGCCGGTTGGGATCGTCGCCCATGGGAAGGTGCGCCTTGGTGGCGAGCACGACGTCGTCGCGACGGCCTCTCAACGCCTTGCCGACGATCTCCTCCGACTCGCCGGCCGAGTACGCGTCGGCGGTGTCGACCAGGTTGATCCCGGAGTCCAGGGCCCGGTGGATGATCCGGATGGCGTCGTCGTGGTCGGGGTTGGCGACGGGGCCGAACATCATCGCGCCCAGGGCGTACGGGCTGACCTTGATGCCGGTGCGGCCCAACGCGCGGTATCGCATGGCTCTCCCTCTCCGATCGGCTGGTGGGTGCCAGGGCGACGGGGTACCGTCGGCTCAAGCGGAACGGTCTTCCGGAACTATACGGAACGACGTTCCGTTTTGTCGAGGGAGGTGGACGTGACCGACGAGTCGGCGCAGCCGCCCCGCCGGGTGCGGGCGGACGCGCGACGGAACACGGACGCGCTCCTGGAGGCGGCCGCGGCCGTGTTCGCCACCTCGGGGGTCGACGCGCCGGTGCGCGAGGTCGCGACGAAGGCCGGCGTCGGCGTCGGCACCGTCTACCGGCACTTCCCGAAGCGGTCCGACCTCGTCGCGGCGGTGTTCCGCCACAGCGTCGACTCCTGCGCCGACGAGGCCCCCCTGCTGGCCGCCCAGCACGGACCCGGCGAGGCGCTGGCGCGGTGGCTGCAGCGCTACACGAGCTTCATCGCGACCAAGCGCGGGCTCGCGGCGGCCCTGCACTCGGGCGACCCCGCGTTCGACGCCCTGCCCGCCTACTTCGACGAGCGGTTCCGGCCCGCGCTCGGCTCGCTGCTCGACGCCGCGGTCGCCGCGGGCGAGGTCCGTGACGACGTCGAGCCGAGGGACCTGCTGCGTGCGGTCGCCAACCTCTGCATGGCCGGCCACGACGTGGGCCCGGACCACGCCCGGCGCATGGTCGACCTGCTCGTGGACGGTCTGCGGGTGTCCTGATCAGTGTCGAGTGGAGCCCCATGGCACCCGGGAGCGCCGTGACGGTCCACTCGGCGGTCAGCCCCGGAGTCCCTCGAGCGCTGCACGCGCCCCGGCCCGCGCGGCCGGGTCGCTGATCAGCCCGTCCGCGCCGACGGCCTCGCGGGTCAGCGGGAGCCGTAGGCACGCGGCCTCGACGACGCGGGCGCCGACGTAGCCCATCACCTTCGCGAGGGAGTCGTGCGCATCGGCCCCGCCGCTCGGGGCGGCCGGCCCGGAGACGTTGAGCCAACCGACGGGCTTGTCGTGGATCGACCCCGGCTCGGCGTCCCCGACCGTCCAGTCCAGCAGGTTCTTGAACGCACCCGGCAGCGCGCCGGCGTACTCGGGGGTGCAGAAGAGCAGCGCGTCGGCCTCGTGGATCCGATCGCGCAGCCGGGACACGGGCTCGGGGAGCGGGTCGCGGTCGGCGTCGGGATTGAACGCGGGGAGCGCCGCGAGGTCGGTGTAGAGCTCCGTCCTCAGCCCGGGCGGCGCGAGAGCGGCGACGGTGCGCAGCATCGCGGTGTTCGTCGACGCCGCCCGGGTGCTGCCCGAGATCAGCAGTGCGTCCAACGGAGCCGTCCTTTCCCAGGTCCCGGCGCCGCGGCCGGGCCGCCGTCGAGCCACACCCCCACACCGCGGACTCCATGGTGCTCTCGCGCGGCGGGCCGGCCGACGAGTGGGTGGCGCCGCCCGCTCGTCAGGTAACAGGAATGGACCATTGCTGCCACGGGGGAGTGGCCAGAAAGATCAGCGGGCGTTGTGGAAGATCACGCCCAAGACGTGGCGGTCCCCGGAGCGCACCGCGGAGACGCCGTGGCGCATCTGGACCCGGTGGTAGCCGCGGGTGCCCCGCTTCGGACGGTGCCGCACCGGGAAGATCACCGCCTGGCCGAGCCCGGGCCGGGCGACCATGGGCCGCGACTGCTGGCGGGGCCGCTGCTCGACGAACACGCTCTCGCCACCGGTGAAGTCGACGTCCGGGGTGTTGAGCATGAACAGCACCTGCAGCGGGAAGGTCAGGTCGCCGTACACGTCCTGGTGCAGGCAGTTGTAGCCGGTCGGGCCGTAGCGCAGGACCAGCGGCGTGGGCCTGTGCTGGCCGACCTCCGCGCAGCGCTCGACCAGGTCGGCGTGCTCGACCGGCCAGGTCGGCTCGTCGAGGATGCCCGCCCAGCGGTTGGCGAGCGCCGCGAGCGGCGGGTAGAGCCGCGTGCGCAGCGCCGTGACGAGCGGGGGCAGCGGGTCGGCGAAGTAGCGGTAGCGCCCCTCGCCGAACGAGAGCCGGGCCATGTCGATCGTGGAGCGGAACGCGCCGTCGTCGTCGAACACCTCGATCATCTCCCGGCACTGCTCCGGGGAGAGCAGCGGCGCAGTCATCGCGAAGCCCTCGGTGTCGAGCCGCGCGGCGATGTCCTCCCAGTCCAGGGCGTCGAGAGCCGGAAGCTCGACCTGGTCGGTGGTGGTCTCGACGGTGCGGGTCATCGTGCGGATCCCTCCTCGGGGGTCGACGTGGCGATCGCGGCTCCCTCGGCGCGCAGCAGGCGCTGCTTCGTCGGGGTGCCGAAGATGTAGCGCCCGATCTGGTCTCCGCTGCCGGAGCGGGGCACCACGCGGTGGCACGGGATGAGCAGCGGTACCGGGTTGGTGGCCAGCACCGTGCCCGCCGCGCGCACCGCGCCCGGGCGGCCGACCTCGGCGGCGACCCAGGCGTAGTGCCGGGTCTCGCCGGCCGGGATGGTCCGGGTCGCGGCGAGGACGTCGCGCTGGAAGTCGGTCAGGCCCAGCAGGTCGAGGCGCGGGACGGTGGCGGCGCCGCGCAGAGCCGCGTCGAGGCCGTCCGGCGCGGTGTCGGCCGGTCGCAGCGGCCGCCCGAAGCGGTGGCGGTAGGCGGCGCGGAACTCCTCACCGGCCAGGTCGGCCGCGGCGCGCACGAAGCTGACCCCGTCGCGGGTGCAGGCCACCCACACCGGGCCGATCGAGCTGTCGGCCGAGAGCCACCCGTCGAAGACCCGGTCGGTCAGGTCGGGGGCGTCGGTCGCCGCGAGCGCGGCGAGCCCGGCGAGCAGCGGGTCGTGAGTGGTCGTCGGATCGGGTGTGGTCATCGGTGTCCTCGTTCCGCGGCGACCGGTGTCCCGGCCCCGTCGTCGATCAGGGCGCGCAGCCGGGCGAGCCCGCGCGACACGTGCGATTTGGCGGTGCCCACCGGGCAGCCGAGGACCTCGGCGACCTCGGTGAGCGGCAGGTCGGTGACGTGGCGCAGGACGACGGCGGTGCGCTGGGCCTCGGGCAGCCGGGCGAGCAGGTCCGCCAGGTGTTCAGTGACCTCGCGCCGCTCGGCGTGGTCCTCGACCGTCGGACCCGGGGTCGGTTCCTCGGGCACGACGCCGCCGTCGGTGCGGGGCCGGCGGGCGGCGTCGCGGACCTGGTTGCGGCGGGTGTTGACGACGATCGTGAGCAGCCAGGGCCGGGGTGCGAGCCCGGCCAGCCACGCGGCCCCGCGATCGGACCCGAGGTGGTCCGCGAGCGAGCGGTACGCCCGCAGGAGGGCCTCGGCGGCCAGGTCCTCGGCGTCGGCGCGGTGGCCCGTCGTCCGGAGGGCCACCGCGTGGACGAGGCCCTGGTAGGTCCGCACCAGCTCGGCGAACCCGTCGTCGAGGTCGCGGGCCAGCGCCGCCGCCACCCGCTCGGCGTCGGGGTCCGCGCGGGCGGCCGCCGTGGCCCCGTCGGCGGTCGGGAGGGTCATGCCCGGGTCAACACCGCGGCGGCCCGGTCGGTTGCAGGACGCTCAGTCGAACCCGACGACCGCGCCCTGCGCCGCCGACCCCACCAGCCGGGAGTACTTGCCGAGGACGCCGGTGCGGTGCTTGAGCGGCGGCGCGGTCCAGCCCTCGCGGCGGCGGGCCAGCTCGGCGTCGTCGACGAGCAGGTCGAGGGTGCGGGCGGAGAGGTCGAGCCGGATGCGGTCGCCGTCGCGGACGAACGCGATCGGGCCGCCGTGCGCGGCCTCGGGCGCCACGTGCCCGACGCACAGCCCCGTCGTCCCCCCGGAGAAGCGGCCGTCGGTGAGCAGCAGCACGTCCTTGCCGAGCCCGGCGCCCTTGATCGCCCCGGTGACGGCGAGCATCTCGCGCATCCCCGGGCCGCCGCGAGGGCCCTCGTCGCGGATCACGACGACGTCGCCGGGCTGCAGCCCGTCCGGCCCGGAGGACTCCACGGCGTCCATCGCGCCCTGTTCGCCCTCGAACACGCGCGCGGTGCCCTCGAAGGTCGCGGTGTCGAAGCCCGCGGACTTGACCACCGCGCCGTCGGGGGCGAGCGAGCCGCGCAGGATCGTCAGCCCGCCGGTGGGGTGGATCGGGTTCGAGAGCGGCCGCAGGATGTCGCCGTCCAGCGGCTCGGGGGCGAGCTCCTCGAGGTTCTCCGCGAGGGTCTTCCCGGTGACCGTCAGGCAGTCGCCGTGCACCAGCCCGGCGTCGAGCAGGGCCTTGAGCACCACCGGGACGCCGCCGACGCGGTCGACGGTGTTCATCATCCAGCGCCCGAACGGCTTGACGTCCGCGAGGTGCGGGACCCGGTCGCCGATCCGGTTGAAGTCGTCCAGCTCGAGCGGCACGTCGGCCTCGCGGGCGATCGCGAGCAGGTGCAGCACCGCGTTGGTGGAGCCGCCGAAGGCCATGACGACCGCGATCGCGTTCTCGAACGCCTCACGGGTCATGACGTCCCGAGCGGTGTGGCCGCGGTGCAGCATCCCGACGACGGCGTCGCCGGACTGGCGCGCGAAGCCGTCGCGGCGGCGGTCGGCGCTCGGCGGGGAGGACGACCCGGGCAGCGCCATCCCCATCGCCTCGGCGGCGCAGGCCATGGTGTTGGCGGTGTACATACCGCCGCAGGCGCCCTCACCAGGACAGATGGCGCGCTCGATCTCGTCGACCTTCTCGCGCGTGATGAGCCCGCGGGCGCACGCCCCGACGGCCTCGAACGCGTCGATGATCGAGACCTCCTTGCCGTCGACCATGCCCGGCATGATCGAACCGGCGTAGAGGAAGACGCTCGCGAGGTCGAGGCGCGCCGCTGCCATGAGCATGCCGGGCAGGCTCTTGTCGCAGCCGGCGAGCAGGACCGTGCCGTCGAGCCGCTCGGCCTGGACGACGGTCTCCACGGAGTCGGCGATGACCTCACGGCTGACCAGCGAGTAGTGCATCCCGACGTGACCCATGGAGATGCCGTCGGACACCGAGATCGTCCCGAACTCCATCGGGTAACCACCCGCGTGATGCACGCCCTCCTTGGACGCCGTGGCCAGGCGGTCCAGCGAGAGGTTGCACGGGGTGATCTCGTTCCAGCTCGACGCGACGCCGATCTGGGGCTTCGAGAAGTCGCCGTCGGTCATCCCGACCGCGCGCAGCATGCCGCGCGCGGCGGCCCGCTCCATCCCGTCGGTGACGTCGCGACTGCGGGGCTTGACGTCGTGCTCGGTGGTGGTGCCGGGCCCGGCGGTGTGATTCGCCATGGGCGAGACCGTAACCCGCGGGCCCGACACCGTCCCGATCAGCGCGGCGTCGCGGCGAACTTCGCGACGGCGGCCTCGGTCACCGGCTCGAAGAGGTTGACGAGGTTGCCGTCGGGGTCGCGGACCAGCAGTGCGCGGTTGCCCCACGGCATCGTCGTGGGTTCGGTGACGAACTCGGGCACCCACGTCCGCAGCGCCGCGAACTCGGCCTCGACGTCGGCGACGAGGAACTCGACGATCGCCGAGCGGTTCGCCGCGGGCCCCGCCGCACCGGGACCGAACAGCCCGACGGTCCGGGTGCTCCCCAGCGCCAGCGTGCCCGAGGTGGTGCGCAGTTCGGCGAAGTCCTCGTTCGCCAACGACGCCGTCACGCCGGTGACCCGCTCGTAGAAGGCGACGAGGCGCGCGACGTCGTCGGTGATGATCCGGACGGACACGAGGTTCACGGTGGGCTCCTTCTCCAGGCCCGGCGGTTCCGGGCGCGCGAGCGACGCTAGGAGGGATACCGGGCAGGATCGGCCCGGTATCGCGCACCAGGTCGTGGCTCCCGTCCGGCCGCGCGTGAGGGAGTGTCTGCCGACGCCCGTTCCGTGATCATCGGGTACGCATCAGTGCTGGCCGGTCGCAGTGGGCCCGTACGTACCCGTTGATCATGGCTCGCGGGACTCGGGGCCGCTCACGACGACGCGTACCCGGCGGCCACACGGTTCCGCCTCTGTCCCTCCGACGGTGGGTGAGGTTGGCTGAGAGGCGTCGGGGGACACGGAGGTGGCCGTGGGTGCGATGGTGTCGTCCGGCGAGATCGAGCGGACGTTCGAGGTCGCGTCCGCGGCGGTCCTCGCCGTCCTGGACCCGGGCGAGGTGCTGGGGTACGAGGTGCCCGCCGATCCGGAGGAACGCCTCCTGAAGGCCGTCTACCACGACACCGCCGACCTGGGGCTGCACGCCGAGGGCGTGACGATGCGCCGTCGTACCGGAGGTCCCGACGCCGGCTGGCACGTCAAGCTGCCGCGGGTCGGGGACCGTCGGGAGGAGATCCAGGCGCCGCTGACCCCGGGGCCTCCCGATGAGCTCGTCGCGCTGGTCCGCGCCTTCACCCGCGGCCGCCCGCTCCAGCCGGTCGCCCGCCTGGACACCCGCCGGCGCGCGTGGCGGGCGCTGACCGGGACCGGCGCGCTGGTGGCCGAGCTCGTCGTCGACGCGGTGACGGCGTCGCGGCTCGGGCCGGACGGCGAGGAGCAGGCCTGGGTGGAGATCGAGGTCGAGCTCGGCCCCGCCGCCCCGGCCGGGTACCTCGACCTCGTCGAGGAGCGCCTGGCCGCCCACGGGATCCGCCGCTCGGCGAGCCCGTCCAAGGTCGCGCGGGTGCTGGGCGAGCGGCGGACCGCGGCCTCGCCGCCGGTCCCGGACGGCAGTGCGGCCGCGGTGGTGCTCGAGTACATCCGCGCCCAGGCCCGTGCCCTGCGGCGCTGGGACCCGCTCGTCCGGTTGGACCGCGAGGACGCCGTCCACCAGATGCGGGTGGCGGCCCGCCGCATGCGCAGCGTCCTGCAGTCGTTCCGGCGGGTGCTCCGTCGGGCCCGGACGCGGGCGCTGACCGACGAGCTCCGGTGGCTGGCGGGCGAGCTCGCACCGGCGCGGGACACCGAGGTGATGCACGCCCGTCTCGAGGAGCTGCTCGCGCAGGTACCCGACGAGCTGGTGCTCGGCCCGGTGCGCGCCGAGCTCGCCGCGGCATTCGCCCGCCGCGCGGTCCGGGCGCGCGAGCGCGGGCTCGCCGCGCTCGACGGGGCCCGGTACCTCGCGCTGCTCGAGGCGCTCGACTCGCTGCCCGTCGAGCCACCGCTGGCCGGCCGCGCCCTCGGTGACGCCGCCGACGTGCTCCCCGGCGAGGTGGACCGCGCCCGGCGTCGCGTTATCGGGGCGACGGGTGCCGCGCGCGGGCTCCCGGCGGGGCCCGACCTCGACGCCGCCCTGCACGAAGCCCGCAAGGCGGCCAAGCGGCTGCGCTACGCGAGCGAGGCCGCCCGCCCGGTCCTGGACGACCCGGCGCGGGCGGGCATCCGTGCCATGGCAGCCCTGCAGGACCAGCTGGGCGTCCACCAGGACACGGTGGTCACCCGCGCGACCCTGCTCGAGCTCGCGGCGGGCGAGATCGGCCACGGGTTCACCCTCGGGGTGATGTACGCGGCCGAGACGGCGCTCGCGCGGCGCACCGAGGCGGCGGTGGCGTCCGGGGCGTGACGCACCTCGCTTGACGGCGGTCCCGGTGCGGAGCATATTTCGGACCATGCGGTCCGGGACCGATCGGTCCGCCAAGCGGAGGAGGGCGCCATGCGGGACGCGGTGATCGTCGACGCGGTCCGGACGCCGGTCGGCAAGGGCAAGCCGGGCGGGGCGTACGCCGAGGTCCATCCCGTCGAGCTGCACGCCCACGTGCTGCGCAGCCTCGTCGAGCGGGTGCCCGGCCTGGAGCCGGGCGAGGTCGACGACGTGATCGGCGGCGCCGTCGGGCAGGTCGGCGAGCAGAGCGGCAACACCACCCGGTTCGCGGTCCTCGCGGCCGGTTTCCCCGAGTCGGTCCCCGGCGTGACCGTCGACCGGCAGTGCGGCTCGAGCCAGCAGGCCCTGTCGTTCGCCGCGCAGGGCGTCGTCGCCGGCGGCTACGACATCGCGATCGCCTCCGGCGTGGAGTCGATGTCGCGGATCCGGATCGGCAGCCAGACCGAGGTCGACGGGGTCGCGCAGGACGTGGCCGGCCCCTCGGTCGGCGAGCGCTACGCGCCCGGCCTGATCCCGCAGGGGGTCAGCGCCGAGCTCATCGCGCGCCGCTGGGGGCTGAGCCGGAGCCAGGTCGACGAGTTCGCCCTGGCCAGCCACCGCAAGGCCGCGTCGGCCTGGCAGGACGGCCGCTTCGCGGCGGAGGTCGCGCCGCTCAAGACGACGCGGGCCGACGGCACCGTCGCCCAGCTCGAGACCGACGAGACGGTCCGCCCCGGCACGACGCCGTCGGCGCTCGCGGGACTGCGGACCCCGTTCGCCGACGAGCACTGGACGGCGCGGTTCGGCGAGATCGACTGGACCGTCACCGCGGGCAACGCGAGCCCCTACAACGACGGCGCGGCCGCCCTGCTCGTCACCACGTCGGACATCGCCCGGGAGCGGGGCTGGACGCCGCGCGCGCGGGTGCACACCGCCACCGTCACCGGCGACGATCCCGTCTTCATGCTCACCGGGATCATCCCGGCCACCGCCAAGGTCCTCGCCCGCGCCGGGCTGACGATCGCCGACATCGACGCGTTCGAGGTCAACGAGGCCTTCGCGTCGGTGGTGCTCGCCTGGCTCGCCGAGACCGGTGCCGACCCGGCGAGGACCAACATCAACGGGGGCGCGATCTCGATCGGGCACCCGCTCGGCGCCAGCGGCGCGCGGATCGCGACCACCCTGCTCGGGGTGCTCGACCAGACCGGGGGCCGCTACGGCCTCCAGACCATGTGCGAAGCCGGTGGCACCGCCAACGCCACCATCGTGGAGAGGATCGCCCGATGAGGATCGCCGGATCGACCGCACTCGTGACCGGCGCGGGCCGGGGGCTGGGAGCCACGCTCGTCGAGGCCCTGCTCGCCCGCGGTGCCGCCACCGTCTACGCCGGTGCCCGGGACCCGCGCTCGGTCATCCACCAGGACCCGCGCGTGGTCCCGCTCCGGCTCGACGTCACCGACCCGGCCTCCGTCCGGGACGTCGCCGAGCGGGCGGGCGACGTGGACCTGCTCATCAACAACGCCGGGATCGCCGGCAACGGGTCGCTGCTGACCGGCGACCCGGAGCGGGCCCGTGCCGAGGTGGAGACCAACTTCTGGGGACCGGTCACCGTGCTCCGGGCCTTCGCTCCGGTGCTGGCCCGCAACGGCGGCGGCGCGGCGGTGAACGTGCTCTCGGTGCTGTCCTGGCTCACCGCCCCGGCGACCGGGTCGTACAGCGCCTCGAAGGCCGCCGCGTGGTCGTTCACCGGCTCCGCGCGGGCCGAGCTGCGTGGGCAGGGCACCCAGGTCGTCGGTGTCCACCTCGGCTACATGGACACCGACATGGTCGCGGCCCTCGACGTCCCCAAGATCGCCCCGGCCGACGTCGCGCGCCAGGCCCTCGACGCGATCGAGGACGGCACGGAGGAAGTGCTCGCCGACCTGCCCAGCGAGCGGGCGAAGGTGGCGCTCTCCGGGGCACCAGCGGGTCTGGAGCTTTGACCCATCACCGCCGTGTCGGCCTGGACGGTGCTGGTCGTCCCGTCGGCCCACACCACGAGGCCGCTGCGTCCGACCCGTCGGCCCAACCACTCCGCGGCCCGGGGCCCGAGCGCGTAGGCGGCGGTGGCGTCCACGTCCGCGTCGGTGAGCGAGCGCGCGACGACGGTCACCTGAGCGACCGCCCCGGGCGCCGCGCCGACGCGGGCGTCGACGAGGTGCGCGCCGCGGTGGGCGGTGCCCGAGGTGGCGACGGCGCCGTCGCGGACCGGCACGACGGCGAGGACGCGTGCCGGGTCGTGCGGGTCCTCGATCCCGATGCGCCACGGCCCGCCCACGCCGGCGCGGCAGACCATGTCGCCGCCGGCCGAGAGGCAGAAGTCGGTGGCGGGCAGGGCGCGCAGGAACGCCGAGGCGCGCTCGACGGCCCAGCCCTTCACCACCCCGCTGGGGTCCAGCTCCGGGCGCCACACCGAGAAGGCGCCCTCGGACGCACGCTCGGCGCGGGCGCCGATGGCGAGGACCCCGTGCACCTCGTCCGGTGCGTCGGCGACGGTGAGCTCGCCGCGCCGGATCCGGGAGACGACCGAGTCCTCCCGGTAGGTGCTGAACACCCGGTCGGCGTCGCGCAGCGAGTCGAGCACGGCGGCCCAGGCGGCGTCGGCGGCCGCGTCGTCGGTGTGGCGACCGCGCAGCGCCAGGCTGATCGGCATGCCCATGACGTGCTCGACGCGGCGGGCGAGCGGCGCCGTCGTCCCGGCGCTCACGCCACACCCGCCTGGTCGAGGGCGCTCTGCAGCGACTGCACGTAGCCCTCGGAGGTGTACGTGGCGCCGCTGACCATGTCGATCTGTGTGCTCTGCGCCTCGAGGGTCTCGGACACCAGCGCCGGGACGGCGTCGGCGTTGATCTCCTGGTCCTTGGGGTTCTCGTCGGGCTGTTGCACGACGTCGACGGCGGTGATCTTCCCGCCCGCGAGGGTGACGCGGACCTGCACCGGGCCCCACCGGGTGTCGGCGGCGGCGCCGGTGACGGTCCCGGTGTAGGTGCTCGTGGACGTCGCCGTCGTGGTCGTGCCCGACGCGGTGGCAGCACCCGTCGAGGAGGCCGTTCCCGCGGTGGTGGTCGCCGGGGTCCCGGCCGCCGCGGGCATCGTCGAGGAGGTGGAGGTGCGGTAGGAGAACAGCAGCACCACGGTGCTGACGGTGGTCAGCCCCCACAGCGCGATCCGGCGGGCGCCGCGGTCGAAGCGGGCGGGTGGCATCGGGGTCACCATCCGAAGGTCTCGGTGTGGATGCGGTCGGCGGAGGTGCCGGCCGCGAGGAGCGTGCGGTGGACCAGGCGGGTCCACGGGGTGGGGCCGCAGAGGTAGACGTCGCGCTCGGCGATGTCGGGGACCCGGGAACGCAGCGCGGTGAGGTCGTCGACCGGACCGACCCCGGTCCCGAGCCAGGAGTCCGGCCCGCGCCTGCGGCCGGGCAGGGGGACCAGCCCCAGGCGGCGCTCGCCGGCCAGGACCGCGAACTCCCGCGAGAACAGGGGCTCGGTGGCGAAGCGGTGCAGGACCACCACGTCCCCGTCGAGCTCCTCGGCGAGAGCGCGCAGCGGGGTGATGCCGACCCCGGCGCCGATCAGCGCGACCCGGTCGGACGTCCGGGCCCGGGCCGTCAGCCGCCCGTACGGCCCCTCGATCAGCACGCGGGTGCCGGGACGCAGGCCGGGAACCTCCGCGCTGCCGTCCCCGAGGTCCTTGACGGTGATCCGCAGACTGCGCCCGTCCGGGGCCGCGGACAGCGAATAGGGGTGCGCCCGGGTCCAGCCGCGGCGGGTGAGGAACCGCCACTGCAGGAACTGGCCGGCGCGGGCCCCCAGGTCGTCGAGGTGCTGCCCGGACAGGTACACCGACACGGACCCGTCGCCCTCGGGCACCACTGAGGTGACCACCACGCGGTGGCGCAGCGACCGGGCGACCGGCAGCCCGATCCGCCACACCAGGACCGACCCGGCGGCCAGCGCCCAGAGCGCCCACCAGAACACGGTGCGCGCCGTGGAAGCGAGGAACTCCTGCCCGGTCCAGAGCTGGTGGGGCAGGGCGAGCCCGACCCCGAGGTAGGCGTAGAGGTGCAGCAGGTGCCAGGACTCGTAGCGCAGCCGCGTCCGGGCCGCACGCACGCTGGTGACCACGACCATGACCAGGCAGCCGGTCCCGGCGGCGGCCAGCAGCATCCCGGGGTAGGTCAGCGTGAGGTCCCACAGTTCGCCCGGGGTGGCCAGCAGGTCCCCGGCCGCGTAACCCCAGGTGATCAGCCCGATGTGGGCGAGCATCCCGGTGAACGACGTGAACCCCACGAGCCGGTGGACGACGGCGAGGCGGTCCTGCCCGAAGGCCTGCTCCAGCAGCGGCACCCGCGCCATGAGCAGCACCTGCACGAGCAGCAGCACCGAGGCGAGCAGTCCGGTGAGCCGGCCGAGCGAGGTCAACCCGGACGCCCAGCCACCGAGGTCGGACAGGCCGCCACCGGTGGCCCACCAGAAGGTCACCAGGGTCAGTGCGACGGCGAGCAGTGCCTCGGCAGCGGTCCGCACCCGGCGGTCCCGCACGGCGGGCCGGGTGACGCGGGGGAGCGCGTGCCGCGTCGGCCGGTCGGCGACGGCGGTCACGTGGACCGCCCGCCGGTGATCGCCGCCGACGGAGCCGTGGTGCCCTGCCCGGTGCCGGTGCCGATGCCGGGGCCGGTGCCGGTGCCCGTACCTGTCCGGTCGGGGGCGGCGTCGCGGTCGCGGTGGTGACCGACCGGGCCGTCGGCCGGCCCGCCGTGGTCGCCGACGGCGTGGCCCGCGGCGAACCCGCCGCCCGCGAGGACCGCGGCCGCGCCGACCCCGGCCGCGATCCGGGCGAGCCGGCGCCGGGGTCGGGGCTCCGCCACGGGGACGGTGGCCGGGTCGGCCTGCCGGCCCTCGGGGGATGCGTCTGCCGGTGCCGGTGCCGCGGTCGCGGTCGACTCGCCGGTGTCCTCGATCGGCGCCTGCGTGTCGCCGTCGGCGGGCTCCCATCGGGAGCCGCTCGCGCCGGGGGTCGTCGGGGGGACCTCGTCGGGGTCCATCGGTCACCTCTCGTCGGTGGCGTGTGACCGCCTCACGGCGAGGCGGTCGATCAGCTGCCACCTACGGTCGTCGGCGCCGGTGAAGCCTCGACGTGGCCTGGTTCGGAGTCGGGTAAGAGCCGGGTGGCCCGCGCCGGGAATCGCCGGGCGACATCGACGCCGTATCACCCGTTCGGGTCGGTCGTTATCCGACCGTGACCAATCGAGCGTCTGTGACGCCCTCGGGGAGACCTCGTCGGAGGGCGTCGCGCGGGCTGCCCCAGCTCGCGCTCACCGCCATCGGCGTGTTCGCGCTCGCCCTGCTGCTCGTCAGCGGCGCCGAGCTGTTCATCGGCCACCCGATCTCGGGTGGGCGGCCCGGGCAGACGACGATGACCGCGATGTTCGTGACGTCGACGGATCGGTGACCGCGCGTCACGTCGTGGCGCTGCCGCCCACGGTCGTCGGGTCCGGTGGCACGCGGCCCGACCCGGTGCGGGGGACGACCCGCTCGGCCGCGACGCCGAACCCGACGCTGGCGCCGCCCCCGGACGGGGTCGTCACGAACGCGGCCCCGCCGTGGCGCTCGGCGACGTCGCGGACGATCGCCAGGCCGAGCCCGGAACCGGGGAGCCCGCGCGCGGCGTCGGCGCGGTAGAAGCGGTCGAAGACCCGGTCGGCGTCGGCGGACGCGATGCCCGGGCCGTGGTCGCGGACCGTCGTCGTCCCCTCCCGGACCCGGACCTCGATCGGCTCGCCGCCCTCGCCGTCGAACTTGGCCGCGTTCTCCAGCAGGTTCCCGATGCCGCGTTCCAGGCTCGCCCGGTACCCGCGCACGACGACGGCGTCGGCATCGACCACGATCTCCCGGCCGCTGCGGCGGCCCACCCGGTCGGCGGCCTGCCGGGCGAGCAGACCCAGGTCAACCGCCTCCTCGGGCTCCTCGCTCTGCCCGGACAGCGCCAGGGCGACGAGCTCGTCGACGAGGTGGGAGAGCTCGCGCGTCTCGCCCGCCACGTCGGCCAGCAGCCGCTCCCGGGCCTCGGGGGCG
>NZ_DASXJS010000210.1:0-75113 GCF_036497245.1 Actinomycetospora sp.
CCGGGCGGCCGGCCACGTTGCCGCCCGGGTAGTAGTGGGAGTTCTGGGTGGACGTGCTCGGCGAGCCGGTCACGGTGCGCCCCTCGACGTCGACGCTGCGGTCGCCGGTGAGCTCGCCTGCGCGGGCGCGGTCGGTGCTCGACGGGAGCTCGGGACCCGGGTCCATGCCCATCGCGGTCCGGGCCGCGCGGACGAAGTGCAGGCCCTCCAGCGCGGTGTCGGTGACGAGCCGGTACTGGCCGGGCGTCGTCGCGGACGACAGCTGCGACCCGGCGGCGGTGTACCGCTCGGAGGCGTCGGCGAGGGCCTGGCGGGACGGGTCGTCGCTCCCGGTCAGGGAGAGGACCTGGCCGCCGAGGCGGTCGTACCAGCGGCGGGCCTCGGCCTCGGCGTCGACGTCGGCGGCCCCGGAGCCCGCTCCGGGCGAGGACGCTCCGGCGCCGAGCGCACGGGGCGCCCGGCGCGACACGGCCAGCGCGATCAGGCCACCGACGACGAGGAGGAACAACAGGACGGTCAGCACGATGTTGACGATCCACCACGTTCCTGAACGGCACCTGTGGACGCCCTGAGCATGGGAACGTGCGGGATGCCGTCCTCGTCGTAGCCGGGACCGTCGACCACGAAGCCGAGGCGCTCGTAGAAACCCTGCACGCGGACCTGGGCGCCGAGCACGACGGGCCCGGGCAGCGTGGCCAGCGCCGCGCGCATCAGCACAGCACCCGCGCCGGTCCCCCGGGCGGCGGCCGGGGTGACGACCCGTCCGATGCGGTGGACCCCGGGCTCGACGAGGACGCGGAGGTATCCGGTGAGCGCGCCGTCGTCGTCGCGGCTCCACCAGTGGACCGCATCCGGCTCGACGTCGCGGCCGTCGATCTCGGCGTAGGCGCACTCCTGTTCGACGACGAACACCGCGACACGCAGTGCCAGGACGTCGTGGACCTCGCGCGGCGACATCCTGTCGAGGGCAGCACTGTGGATCACCGATCCACGGTAGGACGACGCGGGTGGGACCTGGACCACCGAGGGTGGCACCGGCCCGGGAGATCGGTGTATGAACATCACGTGACGTCGGCGGGCGAGGTTCTCGAGCGGTTCTGGCCGAGCCGCCGCCTCGACGCGTTCGACGAGCTCTGTCGACGCTTCGGCTGATCGCGCCCCTCCCGCGCCCCCGCTCGGCTCCCCGCCCTCCCGCCCGATACGGGCAACCGGCGGTGTGCGCCCGTGCCGGGTCACCGCGCGGTCGAGTTCCCGGATCGCCCCACGGCCGAGCCCGCGCTCGCCCGTCCCCATCATCGGAGGACCATCCGCATGCCCACCGTCACCTTCTCCGCCACCGGCACCGGCACCGGCGTCCGCCAGGACCTCGACGTCGTCGGCTCCGGGCACGTCATCCGCTCCGACGCCTACGAGTCCTTCGGCGGGAAGGACGAGTTCCCGAGCCCGCTGGCCTACGCACTCGCCTCGCTGACCACCTGCAACCAGGTGACGGCGTCGATCGTCGCGAAGGAACAGGGTTTCGAGATCCGCTCCTACGCGTTCTCGGTCGACGGTGATTTCAACCCGACCGTCATGACGACCGGCCGCCAGGCCGACGACGACCACCCCGACACGTTCACCGCGGTACGGCTGAGCGCACAGGTCGACACCGACGCGAGCCCCGAGCAGGTCGAGGCGCTCGGCGCCGAGGTGGAGCGGCGCTGCCCCGTGAGCGCCCTCTACCGCCGGGCCGGCACCGCGCTGTCGAGCACGTGGACCGTCCGTACCGCCGCCACGACGGCGTCCTGAGCCGAGGAGTCCGACGATGAGCATCACCACCGAACGACCGGTCGCACTCGCCGACCACACCGTCGTGCTCGACCCGGTCCGCCACGGGCTCGTCGATCCCGTCGGTGGCAGCCGCGACCTCGACGCCATGCTCGACGAGGCCCGCGAGGCCGAGGAGGCAGGCGCCACGACGGTCGTCGTCCCCGCGGCGAACGCGGGCGCCCCGGAACCGCGCCACTGGCCCGCCACGGCGCAGGCCCTCGCGGTCCTGCTCGCCACGACCCGGGTGCGCGTGGTCGTCCCGATCCGTGCCCGCGTGTGGGACTTGGAGGCCGTGGTCCGTTTCGCGACGAGCGCGACCGGCCTCGCCGGTGACCGCCTCGTGGTGCACGTCGTGGGAGCCGGGGCCGAGTCCTTCGCCCGCCGGCTGGGTGAGCGCTGGCCGGGCACCGTCGTGCTCGGTGACACGGAGCCCGCGGCCGCCTGACCTCCCGCCCTCCGGGGCCTGGGCACTGTGATCGGTGCCACAGCTCCAACAGTTGAAGCTTGAAGCGATGGTGTTAGGCTCGTGTCCGCAGTAAGTTGATGCTTCAAGCGTGGAGGAACACCATGACGGAGACCGCCGCCCCGACCCTCACCCTCGCCGGCGAGTACCAGATCGACCCGGCCCACAGCCGGATCGGCTTCACCGCCCGGCACGCGATGGTGACCAAGGTCCGTGGCCAGTTCGGGGAGTTCCGCGGAACCGCGCGGCTCGACTCCGCGAACCCGGCCGCCTCGGCCACCGAGATCGTCATCGTCGCCGGCAGCTTCGACTCGAGCCAGGAGCAGCGCGACGGTCACGTCCGCAGCGAGGACTTCCTCAATGTCGAGGTCTACCCGGAGATCACCTTCCGCTCGACCGGCGTCGAGAAGGCGGGGGACGACGTCTGGCGCGTGACCGGTGACCTGACCATCCGCGACGTCACGGCGCCGGTCACCGTGGACTTCGAGTTCACCGGCCTCGCCAAGGACCCGTTCGGCAACGTCCGCGCCGGCTTCGAGGGCGCCACCACGATCAACCGCAAGGACTTCGGCATCACCTTCAACGCCGCGCTCGAGACCGGTGGCGTGCTGGTGAGCGAGAAGGTCGGGCTCGAGTTCGACATCTCGGCGATCAAGCAGGCCTGATCCCGGAACACCCGTTAGCGTGCCCGTCGTGACCTCGGGAGACGGCCCCGCAGCCCGGTCCGGCACGACGGCGCTGGTGCTCTCCGGCGGTGGGGTGGCCGGCATCGCCTGGGAGATCGGCGTCCTCCACGGGCTGCGGGCCGCGGGCGGAGCCCTCGCGACGGCGCTCGACGCCCCCGCCCTCGTCGTCGGGACCTCGGCCGGCTCGGTGGTGGGGACGATGGTCGCCGCCGCCGCGGACCGCGACGCGGACTGGGACCTCCACGACGCCTCGGCGGCGCAGCACGAGCCCGCCACGTCCGAGGTCCGGCGCACCCTCGATCTGCAGGGGCTGTTCTCCCGGATGGCCGACCCGGCGGTCGCGGACGACCCGGTCACGGCCCGGCGCCTCGTCGGCGCGTTCGCCCGCGAGGTCGACCCCGCCGACGCGCCGGGTCGCGGCCTGTCGGTGTCGGCCCGGCTCCCGGTGCACGAGTGGCCCGCCGTTCCGCTGCGGATCACCGTGGTCGACGCGCACACCGGGGAGGTCGTCGTCCTCGACGCCCGCAGCGGGGTCGAGCTCGACGACGCGGTGACGGCGAGCTGTGCCGTCCCCGGGGTCTGGCCGGTGGTCCCGATCGGCGGCCGCGAGTACATGGACGGCGGCATCGCGTCCCTCGCCCACGCGCCACTCGCCGCGGGCCACGACCGGATCGTCGTCCTGGCTCCCATGATCACGCCGACCGCGGGCGCGGTGCGCGGGCTGGAGGACGAGCTCGCCGAGGTGCGGGCGACGGGCGCCGAGGTGGTCCTCATCGGCCCCGACGACGACTACCTCGCCGGACCCGGCGCCGCCGCCCTGGACCCCGCGGGGCGCGCCGAGGCCGCCGCCCTCGGCGAGCGGTTCGGCCGTGCGGTCGCGGCCGCCCACCCCTGAGATCGACAAGCCCCGTGCGCGGCGGGCTGGCCGTCGGGCATCACGCACGCCACACTGAGTGTCCGCACGAACGGTGACCGGACAGGAGCAGCGCGTGGATTTCGACGTCTTCGTCGAGGTGCCCCGGGGCAGCCGCAACAAGTACGAGCTCGACCACGAGTCGGGCCGGATCCGGCTGGACCGGACGCTGTTCACCGCGACCCAGTACCCGGCCGACTACGGCTTCATCGAGAACACCCTCGGCCAGGACGACGACCCGCTCGACGCGCTCGTGCTCGTGCAGGAACCGACCTTCCCCGGCTGCCTCGTCCGGAGCCGGGCCATCGGCATGTTCCGCATGACCGACGAGGCAGGCGGCGACGACAAGGTCCTCTGCGTGCCCGTCGACGACCCGCGCCTCGAGCACCTGCGCGACATCCACCACCTCGACCAGTACCACCGCATGGAGATCCAGCACTTCTTCGAGGTCTACAAGGCGCTGGAGCCCGACAAGCAGGTCGAGGGCCACGAGTGGGTCGGCCGCGCCGCGGCCGAGAAAGAGGTCCAGGCCTCGGTGGAGCGGGCGACGAAGGCGGGCTTCACGACATGACGCGCGCGGACGATCCTGACGGCCTCGGGTACTCGACGGGGGACGGGCCGCTGCCCAAGTTGGTGATCGTCGCGATCGTCTGGGCCGGTTTCGGCGCGGTCGGGCTGCTCACCGCCCTGCTGATGCACTCCGCGGGGATCGCCGTGTTCGGCGTCCTGTGCGTGCTCGCCGGCGGGGGGCTCTACCTCGGCCAACGCACCCGGGAGCAGCTCGAGCACGAGGAGGAGCGCCTGCGCGCCGACCCGTGGGGCACCCCCGAGGACGCGGAGGAGGTCGACGACACCGACGACGCCCCGCGCTCGGCCCCGGCCGACGAGGACACCACCGCCTACGGGAGCGAGCACGACGAGGACATCGTCGATGCCGAGTTCTTCGAGTACTTCGACTACGACCAGGCGCCCGCGGACCAGGACGACGGCACCGGCTACGACGAGGAGGAGATGGCCTACCAGCGCTATCAGGCCGACCGTCGCGCCCGCGAGACCGAGACCGTCGCCGCGGACGACGAGGACGCCCCGGCCGAGAGCGCCGAGGACGCCGGGAACGACGACGCCGCGGACGACGCCGGCCGCACGTCCCGTATCCCGACCGGCGGGGTCATCGAGGCGGACCCCCCGACGCACGAGGGTTCCGACGGGAGCCGCCGGTGACCCCGACCGCGGGCGAACCGGTGGTCGTGGACACCCCTTCGGGGGCGGTGCGCGGCCGCGTGCACGCCGACGGCGACGTCGTGGAGTTCCTCGGCCTGCGCTACGCCCGCGCGGAGCGCTTCGCGCCGCCCGACCCAGAGCCTCCGTGGCCCGGGGTCCGCGACGCCCGCGCCCCCGCCCCGCAGTGCCCTCAGCTGGCCTCGCGGATGGACGAGGTCGCGGGCCCCTCCGAGGCCGAGGAGCTCGGCCAGGACGAGGACTGCCTCACGGCCACGGTGCGGGCCCCCCGCGATGCCGCACCCGGTGACCGGCTGCCGGTGCTGGTGTGGATCCACGGCGGGGCCTACGTCATCGGCGCCCCGTCGCTGGCCTGGTACGACACCGCGCGTCTCGTCCGCGAGGGCCGGGTGGTGACGGTCAGTGTCGGCTACCGGCTCGGGATCCTCGGCTGGTTGCGCGCCCCGGGCCTCTCGCCCGGCAACCTCGGTCTGCTCGACCTCGCCGCTGCGCTGAGATGGATCCGCGACCACGTGGCGGCCTTCGGCGGCGACGCGGCGGCGGTGACGCTGATGGGCGAGTCGGCGGGCGCGCACGCGATCGCCTGCCTCATGAGCGTCCCCGGCTACCGGCCCCTGTTCTCCCGGGTGATCCTGCAGAGCGGCCAGCTCGGCCTGGGGCTGGGCACCGAGCGCTCGGCGGCGCGGGTGGCCGGGTTCGTCGACGACGCGCTGCGCGAGTGCGCCGGGCCCGACGCCGACCCGCGCACCGTCGACGTCGGCACCCTCCTGCGGGCCCAGAAGCGCACGATGGTCCGCCACGCCGGGCCCGGCGGCGTGAACTCCGCGCCTGCCTTCGCCCCGGTGGCGGGGGTGGCGCCGCTGGTCGGGGTCCCGGCCGGTGACCCGTGGGTCGCCGCCGCCCACTCCGGGCACCCGATGATCGTCGGGGCGACGGCCGACGAGGCGAACACCTTCATCCGGATCGCCCCGTCCCTGCGCCGGCTCGGGGAGGGCCCGCTGGCCCGCCTGGTCGCCCTCGGCTCGCGGGTGGCGACCCGCCGGGTGTTCACCGCGCCCGCCGACCGGCTCGCGACCCGCGCCGCGGCCGCGGGGACCACGGTGAGCACCTACCGCTTCGCCTGGCACGCCCCCGAGGGCGGCCTCGGGGCCTGCCACGCGATCGACCTGCCGTTCGTGTTCGGCAACCGCGCCGCCTGGGAGCGGGCCCCGATGCTCGCCGGGGCGTCGTGGGACGACGACGTCGAACCGGTGTCCCGGGCGCTGCGCCGCTGGTGGCTGGCGTTCGCCACGAACACCGACCCGGTCGCGGCTCAGACGCCCTCGGCGACCAGCGCCTCCCGGTAGCGGGCGACGTTGGCCAGCTTCACGCCCTCGTAGCCCCGGACCATGTCGGGCAGCGCGGCGATGCGCACCGCGCGGTCGGCGTCGCCGTCGGCCGCCATGGCCGCCAGCCGCGGCACGAGCGCCCGGTACTCCTCGGCGAGCGCCCGCTCGACGCGCCGCACCTCGGCCCGGCCGAACGGGTCGAGCGGCGTGCCCCGCAGTCGGCGCATCGCGTGCAGCGTCGAGTACGCCGGACCGAACCACGGCCCCAGCGTGAGCTTGCGGCGCAGCCCCATCGCCCGCAGCGACGGCGGGTGCAGCTTCCACGAGATCCGCGCGTCCGGCCCGAACTCGGCCCGTACGCCCGCCCCGAACGCCGGGTCGGTCGAGAGCCGCGCCACCTCGTACTCGTCCTTGTAGGCCATGAGCTTGTGCAGGCCCACCGCGACGGCCTCGGCCAGCCGCGGGTCCGCGTCGGTCAGGCCCCGGAGCACGTCCGCGTACGAGCGGGCGTAGGCCGCGTCCTGGTAGGCCACCAGCTCCGGCACGCGGACCCCGAGCAGGCGCGCGAGCTCCGATCCCTCGGGCGCCCCGATCGAGGCGACGATCTCCGCGGCGGCCGCCGCCCCCGCCGTCGTGAGCCCGGGGACGCCGTCCTCGGCGGGACGGGTCACCGACTCCACGACCGCGGCGAACGCCGCCGGGTCGGCCACCGACTGCCTGCCGCGTCGGAACGCCTGCACGTTCTTCGCCACGGCCGCGCCGTTGAGCTCGAACGCCGCCTCGACCGACTCGGCGCTCAACGGCAGCGCCCCGAGCTGGTGGGCGACCCCGAGCAGCAGCGTCAGCGCGAACTGGTCGTCACCGAACAACGCCTCGGCGAGTGCCCGCGCGTCGAGCACCGCGCCCACGTCGGAGCGCGTGGCGGACGCGATCCGCCCGAGGACCGCGTCGACGGCCGGGTAGGTGACGCTCGGGTCGACGACCTGGTCCCCGGTCGGGATCTTCGCGCTGGACACGACGGCGACCGTGCGGTCCGGGGAGGCGGCCGCGAGGTGGGCCGGGTCGGCGGCCACGAGGAGGTCGGCGCCGAGGTAGAGGTCGCACTCGCCCGCGGCCGCGCGGCCGGCGAGCTCGGCGTCCCCCAGCTTGACGTCGGAGACCACCGCGCCGCCCTTCTGCGCGAGCCCGGTCTGGTCGAGGCCCCGGGTGGGCCTGCCCTCGATCCGCGCCGCGGCCGCGAGGACCTGGGAGATCGTGGTGACCCCGGTGCCGCCGATCCCGGCGAGGCGCACGGTGGCGTCGTCGGGCACCGTCCGGGCAGGCGCCGGCAACGCACCGGCGTCCATCGCGTCCACCGCGGCGGGCTTCGGGGCGGTCCCCGGCTCGACGACCGTGAACGCGGGGCAGTCACCGTCGAGGCACGAGTAGTCCTTGTTGCACGACGCCTGGTGGATGCGGGTCTTGCGGCCGAACTCGGACTCGACCGGGGTGACCGAGAGGCAGTTCGACGTCTGCCCGCAGTCGCCGCAGCCCTCGCAGACCCGTTCGTTGATCACGACGCGCGTGGTCGGGTCGGCCAGCGTGCCGCGCTTGCGCTTGCGGCGCTTCTGCGCGGCGCACTCCTGGTCGTGGATCAGGACGGTGACGCCGGCGGTGTCGGCGAGGGTCTGCTGCGCCTCCTCGATGCGCGAGCGGTCCCACACCACGACGCCCTTGGCGAGCCGGACCTTCCGATACCGGGCGGTGTCCTCGGTCGTGACGATCACGCGGGCCACGCCCTCGTCGAGCAGGACCCGGACCAGCGCGGGCATGCCGAGCGCGCCGACGGCGTCCTGCCCGCCGGTCATGGCGGCGGCGCCGTTGTGGAGCAGGCGGAACGTCATGTGCGCGCCCGCGGCCACGGCGGCCCGGATCGCGAGGCTGCCCGAGTGGTGGAAGGTGCCGTCGCCCATGTTCTGGACCCAGTGCGAGGCCTTCGCGGGGTCGGCGAACGGCTGTGTCCCCAGCCAGTGCGCGCCCTCCCCGCCCATCTGGGTCAGCCCGGTGACGTCGCCGACCTGGCCCTCGGGCATGAGCATGACCATGGTGTGGCAGCCGATGCCCGCGCCGACCAGCGAGCCCTCGGGCGCGGAGGTCGTCGAGGTGTTGTGCGGGCAGCCCGAGCAGTAGAACGGCGTGCGGTTCGCACCCGCGATCGGCAGGTCGATGCGCGTCCGGGCGCCCCGGCGGCGCTCGTCCCAGGCGACCACGCTCGGGAACTCCGGGCCCGGGTGGGCGAGCAGCCGGCGGGCGACGCCCGCCGCGACGGCGTCCGGGTCGAGGTCACCGTGGACGGCGAACAGGCCCGCCCCGGCGGGGTCGGTCTTGCCGTGGACGGCGGGTGCGCCGGGGCGGCCGTAGAGCCGCTCCTTGATCTGGGTCTCCAGGAACGCGCGCTTCTCCTCGACGACGACGATCTCGTCCAGGCCGTCGGCGAAGTGGTCGACGACGCCGGGCTCCAGCGGCCAGGGCATCCCCACGCGGAGCAGCCGGACGCCGCGGGCGGCGAGCTCGTTGTCGGTCAGGCCGAGGGTGGCGAGCGCCTGCCGCAGGTCGAGCCAGCTCTTCCCGGCGGCGACGATGCCCACGCGCGCCGGGCCGCGCCCGACGATCGTGTTCAGCCCGTTGGCCGCGGCGTAGCGGCGGGCGAGGACGAGGCGGGCCCGGTGCAGGTCGCGCTCGAGCGGAGCCAGGCGCGGCCCGAGCAGCTTCGCGTGCGGCTCGTGGTGGAAGATCTTCCCGGCGATCTCCAGGTCGGGCACCACGGGCACGATGCGATCCGGCGCGACGGTCGCGGTACCCGACCCGTCGGCCACCGCGGTGACCATCTTCAGGCCGACCCAGCAGCCCGAGACGCGCGAGAGGTGCACGGCGTGGCGTCCGAGGTCGAGGACGTCCTGGACGTCGGCCGGGTAGAGCACCGGCACCGCCATGTCCGCGAGCGCGGCCTCGGAGGCGCACGGTACGGAGGAGGACTTCGCGGCCGGGTCGTCCCCAACGATCGCGAGGGCGCCGCCGTGGGCGGAGGTACCGGCCAGGTTGGCGTGGCGCAGGGCGTCCGTGGCGCGGTCGAGACCGGGGGCCTTGCCGTACCAGTAGCCGGTGATCCCGTCGGCGACGTCGTCGCGCAGGGCGCCGGTGGCCGGGGCGAGCTGGGTGCCCTGCACCGCGGTGAGGGCGATCTCCTCGTTGAGCCCGGGGGCGACGACGACGCCGTGCGCGTCGAGCAGGTCGCGATTCCGGAGGAGCTCGAGGTCGTAGCCCGCGAGGGGGGAGCCCTCGTACCCGGACACGTAGCCGCCGGTGCGCAGGCCCGCGGCGGCGTCGGCACGGCGCTGGTCGAGCGGGAGGCGGACGAGGGCCTGCACCCCGGTGAGCGCGACAGGGCCGTCCGTGGCGGTATAGCGGTCGCGCAGCGTCATCGGCGTGCCCACCGGCTCGGACCGGACGGGCGTCGCGCGGGTGCGCGGGATCTCGAGGGTCATGGTGGCGACCTCCGATCGGGACCGGGGCGACGCGGGCCGGGGTCACCGGACCGCCCCGCCGAGCGACGTCCGTGCGGACGGAATTGCTCGGATGGACCCGAAAGCTAGAGACCTACTCACCAGTGGTCCAGACTCGGATCACGATGTTGAGCCGTTGGTACAGTTCGAGTCGGGATCCGGCGGGCATCCTGGTCCGTTGGACCACCCCCGGCCCGGCCGCTCACGAGGGAGTCACGGGTGACGCTCGACGACCTGGACCGTGCGCTGCTGCTCGCGCTGCTCGAACGCCCGCGCGTCGGCCTGCGCGAGCACGCACGCACCCTCGGCGTCGCGCGCGGGACCGTGCAGGCCCGGTTCGTGCGTCTGCAGGAGGCGGGCGTCATCACCGGATTCGCCCCGCGGGTCTCACCGTCCGCACTCGGGTACGAGGTGCTCGCGTTCGTCACGCTGCACATCGCCCAGGGCCGTCTCGACGCGGTGGCCGAGCACCTCGCGTCCGTGCCCGAGGTCGTCGAGGCACACAGCATCACCGGGGACGGCGACCTGTGGTGCCGGGTGGTGGCCCACACGAACGCCCACCTCGAGCGGGTCATCCAGCAGCTCCTGGCCTCCCCCGGGGTGGAGCGCACCCAGTCGGAGATCTCGCTGACCGAACGGGTTCCCGCCCGGGTGCTGCCCCTGGTCCGTGCGCTCCCCCGCGCCGGTCGCCGACGCGAGGAGCCCTGACGCGCCGCTCGGCGCAGCGCGTCGCACGCTCGGGGGGTACCGGGAGCGACCGGCGTCACGATGGGACCGCGGGGGTATCGACATCGATGTCGGCCCCCGTGTCGCGCTCACCGGAGGATTCACCATGACCGCACCCGAACTCCGCCCCGCCGCCCTCGACGACACCGCGCTCGGCGACGTGCGCCGCCTCGAGGACCAGCTGGGCGCCCCCGTCGTCGCCTACGAGGCCGTGAGCCCCTTCGCGGCTCTCTCCGCCGACCAGCTGGCCGAGATCCAGCGCGTCGAGTCCACGCTCGGCGTGCGCCTGCTCGCCTACCGGGGGTAGGTGCGCTTCACGAGGCCGAAGGCCACCGGACCTGACCGCGGGTGCTGCGGCGGGCGGGCGACCCGGGCGGCGGGCCGATCCGCAGCGGCGCGGTCGCGTCGGGCGACGGCGGCGCCCCCGGGAGCATCAGGGCGACCGGGGCGACGGTGCCGACCGGCGTCGGCGCCGCCACGGGCGGCCGGACGTCCGCGCGCACCGGGGCCGTCACGGGCAGCTCGAGGTCCTCGCGGGCGAGGACGTCGGCGAGATCGTCGCGGTCGACCCCCAGCGCGGTGAGCAGGTCGGCCGACCGCCCGACGTCGAGCAGGCCGAGCGCCAGGTCCCTCGATCGGCACGCGCGGCCACGCGCCGCACCGCGTCGCCGCGCCCGGCCGAGGGCCGCGGTGGCGGCCGTCGAGAGGCCCGCGGCACCGTCGGGGGCCACGAGGTCACCGGGGGCCGGAAGGTCGGCGCACGCGGCGGCGATCACCGCCGCCCCCGCCCGGCGGAGCCCGAAGGCCCGACCGACCTCACCGCCCGCGCGCACCAGCGCGAGCATCAGGTGCTCGGTGCCGACCCGTCCGTGGCCGAGCACCGCCACCTCCCGGCGGGCGGCCTCGACGATGCGGACGAGTTCGTCGTCGGGCGGCCCGGGGGCGTCCGGGGCCGCAGCGGGCCCGCCGTCGTCGAGACATCCCAGCCCGAACGCGGTCGCGTCCTCCGGGCCGGGGCGCGGCACCGGGGAGGGGCGCCGTACCGGAGCGACGACGATGCCCCCGCCCACCGTCCGGCGGTCGTCGGGGACCTCGGGGTCCTCCGCGGCACCGCCGTGTGCGGTGAGGTCGTCGAAGATCGGCGTGACGGTCATCGGCCCGGCTCCCTTCGCAGCGCCTCCGAGGGCGTTATAGCGGCGTCGGGCGCCGGGCGGGTGGATCCCGGTCCCCCACCGGCGCGCGGGAGTGATCGCCCGTCCGGGTGGTCCGATGCCGCCGGGTGACCGGTGCGCCCGGGCCGGGCGACGGCGACCGGGGTCGCGACACGTTCGGTCGGCCCAGCGTGGTCGCACACCGGAGCGGTTTCTCACCCCCACGCGCCCCAGGCGACCGCCGGGCGACCCCTTCGGGCGATTCCCGTGGCCGTCGCGTGGGACGGAGCCCGGTCCGCCGTCGGCCGGCGCCATGTGTGAGGCTGCCGCCACGTGCGGGCAGGGGGTCCGGACGCGTGGCAGGGGAGGTGCGATGACGGTCGGTCGCCCCCACGTGGCCCCGCCCGCAGGTCCCCCGCGTTCCGCGGCCTCCCGCGCGGTCGTCGCGGCGCTCGCCCGGGTCTCCCCGCCCGCCCGCGACCGGGACGCGGGCGCCGAGGCCGCGGCCATCGTGCGCTGGGCCCGCACGTCCGGTCCCGCCGGGACGCTCGCCGCGGAGCTCGACACCCCGGAGGCCGCGTCGCGCCTGGTGTCGCTGCTGACCCGGATCGGGGCCACGGACGGTGTGGTGCTGGGCGACGCGGACCGGGACGCCTGGCGGGTGGAGATGCCCGACCCGGACGGTCCCGCGGCCGGGCGTGACCCGATCGCCGCCCGTCTCGGGCTCGTCGACGGGCGGGGGCGCGCTCTCCCCGCCCCGCCGGACTGGCTCACCGGCGGGTCGCTGCCCGGCGCCGTCGCCACCTGGCGCGGTGCGCTGCTGGCCCGCGGACGGCTCGAGCCCGCGGGCGCGGGCATCGTGATCGACTGCCCCGCCTCCGGCCCGGCCCTGACGCTCGCCGAGCTCGGGCTGCGCCTGGGGGTCCGGGCGGGGACCCGTCGCGACGGCGCGGGAGCCCGCGTGCTCGTCTCCGACCCCGCCGAGGTCACGCTGCTGCTCACGACGTGCGGCGGGCGGGCGACGGCGGCCGCGGCGGGGGTGGATGAGCCGCCCGCGGATCCGACGGCGGGGTCCGCGAACGAGGCCCGGGCCACGGTCGCCGCCTCCCGGGCGGGGGCCGCCGTCGCGGAGGCCTTCACGACGCTCGAGCGCGCGGGCGTCCCCGTACCGGACTCCCTCGCCGAGGCAGGCCGCCTGCGTCTCGCCCATCCCGACCTCGGGCTCGCCGAGATCGCGGCCCGCGCCGACCCGCCGCTGTCCAAGGACGCCTTCGCCGGACGGCTGCGTCGGTTGCTCACCCTGGCCGGCCGCCACCGCTGACCCGCCACCGCCGACCCGGCGGCGCGCCCCGACCGCTCCTAGGGTGCGGTGATCACGAGGGCGGGAGGCCGGCCGATGGTCGAGACGGTGCGGGGCGCGGTCGACACGGCGACCCTCGGGACGACGCTGATGCACGAGCACGTCTTCGTCCTCACTCCCGACGTCCTCGCCAACTACGGGCACGAGTACTGGGACGAGGAGCTTCGGGTCGCCGACGCCGTCGACAAGCTGACCCGGCTGCGTGCGCTCGGCGTCGAGACCATCGTCGACCCGACCGTCGTCGGGCTCGGGCGCGACATCCCGCGGGTGGCCCGGGTGAACGCCGAGGTCGACATCAACATCGTCGTGGCGACGGGGCTCTACACGTTCGACGAGCTCCCCCGCTTCCTGCAGAACCGCGGTCCCGGCACCCTGCTCGGCGGCGAGGAGCCGATGACCGGGATGTTCGTCCGCGACATCCGGGAGGGCATCGGCGGGACCGGCGTCCGGGCGGCCTTCCTCAAGGGTGTCGTCGAAGCGCGGGGCCTCACCCCGGACCAGGAGCGCATCCACCGGGCGATCGCCGCGACCCACCGCGAGACCGGGGTGCCGATCACCGTCCACACGAACTCCGAGTACGGGACGGGCACGCTCGCGCTCGATCTCTACGAGGCCGAGGGCGTCGATCTCACGAAGGTCGTCGTCGGCCACGCGGGCGACTCCAACGACCTGGACTACCTGCGCTCCCTCGCCGACCGCGGCGCGACCCTGGGCTGCGACCGGTTCGGGCTGGACCGCTACAACCCGACCGCCCGCCGCGTCGCGACCGTCGCCGCGCTGTGCGCCCGGGGCTACGCGGACCGGATCGTGCTGGCCCACGACGCGTCGTGCTACGTCGACTTCTACCTCGGTGACGCCGCCCAGGAGGCGCTGCGCCGGGCGGCCCCGAACTGGCACTACGAGCACATCAGCCGCGATGTGCTCCCCGCACTGCGCGATGCCGGGGTCACCGACTCCCAGATCACGACGATGATGGTCGACAACCCCCGCCGCTACTTCTCGTGATTCCGCGTCGCCGCACTTGATCCGGACACGTACCGTATGAGGACGTGAGCACCGTGGACGCTCGGACGACCGGACCGGACGATGTCACCTAGGGTGACCGCCGTGGGCGATACGCAGGAGACCCGTCCGCCCGGCCGCCGGCGGCAGAGCTTCGGGCCTCCCTCGGATCTCACCGCCGCGCCGGGCTACGGCGCGAGGCGGCTCTACCAGGCCTACCTCGCGGCCTGGAACCGGCACGTGGACTCCCTGCTCACCGGCCCCCAGTTCGCCGTGCTCTCCGCGATTCGCGCCTACCCCCAGGCCGACCAGAGCTCGTTGGCCTCCGCGGTCGCGCTCGACACCTCGACGATGGCCGATGTCTGCCGCCGCATGGAGAAGCGCGGGCTCATCGACCGCCACGAGTCCCCGCACGACGCCCGGGCGAAGGTCCTGACCCTCACCGACGACGGCGCCCGGGCCCTGACCGACGTCAACCGCCGCGCGCGCGCCCTCGACGCCGCCCTGCTCGAGGGCTGCCCTCCCGAGCACCGCGAGACGATCGCCGGGCTGCTCAACGACATCGGGGCCCACTGGGAGTCCGTCGCCGAGCGCCGGGAGCTCTGACCCGCCCGACCTCTCGCGTTACGGGCACGTCTCGTTACCGAGAGTTTATTGCGTCCTCGGATAGTACGTGCTCGGATTGTCTTCGAACGCACGAGAACACCGGGAGGTCAGCGCATGGCGGCGAGCCAGTCGTTCGAGGTCACGATCGTCGGCGGCGGTCTGGGCGGTCTCTGCGCGGCGCTCTCGCTGCGCCGCCGGGGTCTGCGGGTCACGGTCGTGGAGGCCGCGGCAGAGCTCGGTGAGATCGGCGCGGGCATCCAGACGGCGCCGAACGCGAGCCGGATCCTCGTCGGGCTGGGCCTGCGCCCGGAGCTCGAGGCGATCCGCACCCAGCCCGAGGACCAGGTGCGGCGGCGCTGGGCCGACGGCGGCATCATCGCCCAGCTCCCCCTCGGGCAGCGGGTGATCGACACCTACGGGGCGCCGTACTGGCACTACCACCGCGCCGACCTGCACCGCGTGCTGCTCGACGCGTGCCTCGACGCCGACGGGCCGGGTCCCGTCGTGCGCGTCGCGACCGGCGCGACGGTCGTCGACCTCGATCGGAGCGACCCGCTGCGCCCGGCCGCGATCACCGCCGACGGCCGCCGGTTCGCCGGCGACGTGCTCGTCGGCGCGGACGGCATCCGCTCCGCGGTGCGCGATCTCGCCGGGTTCGACGACACCCTCGTGTTCTCCGGCGAGATGGCCTACCGCGCCCTGATCCCCGGCGAGACGATCGCCGCCGATCCGGCGACCCGCTTCCTGCTCGACCGCTACCACTCCACGATCTGGTACGGCCCCGACAAGCACCTGGTCCACTACGTGATCCGCGGTGGCCAGTACCTCAACGTCGTCGCGATCGTCCCGTGCACCGAGACGATCGCCCGCGACTGGAGCGGCCCGGCGAGCGCCGAGGACCTGGCGGCCGAGTACGCCGACTGGGACGACCGCGTGCCCGCGATGCTGGCCAAGGCCAAGGACGACGTCTCGGTCTGGGCGATGTACCGCAGGCGGCGGGACCCGGTGTGGGTCGACGGCCGGGTCGCGCTGCTCGGCGACGCCTGCCACGCGATGCTGCCCTATCAGGCCCAGGGGGCCTCGCAGTCGATGGAGGACGCCGCGGTGCTGGCCGAGGAGCTGGGCCGCGTCACCCGGAGCGGCGTCGACGACGCCCTCGTGCGCTACGTCGACCGCCGCGCCAAGCACGCGGGCATGGTGCAGGACGCCTCCCTGCAGAACATGGACTTCTACCACCTGCCCGACGGTCCCGAGCAGCGCGCGCGTGACGAGAAGCTCCGCCGCTTCGACGGCGAGTCCGACCTCTCCTACGACTGGCTCTGGAGCGGCAGCCCGCTCACCGACCCGGACACCGAGTCCATCCACTACCAGTTCGCCCGCTGACGCGGGAACCGACCGACCCACCCTCCGCGACCAGGGAGCGAACCCATGCGCACCGGAGATCAGATCGTCCAGGACCTGCCCTGGCGCTGGAACGTCCAAGGCAAGATCTTCCTCATCGGCGGCCTCGGCTACATGTTCGACGCGTGGGACGTCGCCCTCAACGGCTTCCTCACCCCGCTGGTCGGCGCCGAGTTCGCCCTGACGGCAGGCGAGAAGGGCCTGGTGGCGACGGCGAACCTCATCGGCATGGCCGTCGGCGCCGTCGCCTGGGGCACCGTCGCCGACCGCATCGGCCGCAAGAAGGCCTTCAGCATCACCCTGCTGGTCTTCGCGCTGTTCTCGGTGTTCGGCGCCATGTCCCCGAACATCGAGCTGTTCCTGCTGCTGCGCTTCCTCGCCGGGGTCGGTCTGGGTGGCTGCATCCCGGTGGACTACGCGATCGTCAGCGAGTTCTCCCCCCGCCGTTCCCGGGGCCGGGTGCTCGCGGCGATGGACGGCTGGTGGCCGATCGGCGCAACGCTCGCCGGGGTGTCCGCGACCCTGCTCGTGCCGGTCGACGGCAACTGGCGCTGGATGCTCGTACTGATGATCCTGCCCGCGGTGCTGCTGTTCTGGATCCGCCGTGGGGTGCCCGAATCGCCGATCTACCTCTCCCGCATGGGCCGCGAGGTGGAGGCCCGCGTCGTGATCGACGACCTCGTCGCCGGGACCGGCGCGACGCCCGAGCCCTACGCCATCCCGGCACCGGTGGCCGAGGACAAGCGCGGCGGGGCGCTCACGGCGGCGGCCGACCAGCTGCGGCGGGTGTGGGCGTTCAACCCGACGATCACCGGGGTCGCCTGGTCGCTGTTCATCGCGGTCATGCTCGTCTACTACGCGGCCCTGAGCTGGATGCCCACGATCCTCAAGGCGCAGGGCTTCGGCGAGATCGCCGCGTTCGCGTCGACGACCCTGATGAACGCGCTCGGCATCGTCGGCGTCGCGGTGTCGGTCCTCGTGGTCGACCGCTTCGGCCGCAAGCGCGTCATCGCGATCGCCGGGCCGCTCGCCTCCGCCACCCTGGTCGTGTTCTCCCTGCTGCTGGGATCCCCCGCGGCCGCGGTCGTCGCCATCGGGGCGTTCGGGCTCGTCGCGCTCGTCGTCATCCCGGTGATGTACGCCTACGTCTCCGAGCTCTACCCGACGGAGCTGCGGGCATCCGGCTTCGGCTGGGCCTCGTCGTCGAGCCGCGCGATCACCGGCTTCGCCCCGCTGCTGTTCGGCAGCGTGCTCTGGCCGGTGCTCGGGCTCCCGCTGACGTTCACGTTGCTCGGGGTGCTCGTCGTCGCGGCGGTCGTCTTCATGTGGTTCGGCGCGCCCGAGACCGCGGGCCGCGAGCTCGACCGGATCACCACCGACGCGCCGCAGGTCCCCGCCGAGGCCGCTCCGGAGCGCGCCGGCTCCTGAGCGCCGCGTGCCCGATTCGAGCGAAGGGGCCCCTCGCTCGACACCGCCGTCGACCCGCACCGGGCCCGACACCGCCGAGGAGGCGTGAGCCGTGAAACCCGCCGCGTTCAGCTACCACCGGGCGCACGACGTCGCGGACGCGGTCGGCCTGCTCGCCGACCTCGAGGCCGCCGGGGACGACCCCAAGATCCTCGCAGGCGGGCAGAGCCTGATGCCGATGATGAGCTTCCGGCTCGCCCGGCCGGGTGCCCTCGTCGACGTCGGGCCGCTGCGCCGCCTGCCGGCGATGACCGCCCTGGGTGCCGACGACGCCGGGGCGCTGCGGATCGGCGCGCTCGTCACCCACCACGCCGTGGAGACCGCGGTCCTCGACCCCGGTTTCGCAGTACTCGCCCGCGCGATGCGCTGGGTGGGTCACCTACCGATCCGCAGCCGTGGCACGGTCGCCGGGAGCCTGGTGCACGGCGACGCCACCGCCGAGTGGTGCCTGCTCGCGCTGCTGCTCGACGGGTTGATCCTGACCGAGGGACCCGCGGGCCCCCGCGAGATCCCGGCCGCCGAGATGTTCCACGGCTTCTACGCCACCGCGGTGGAGCCCGAGGAGGTCGTCGTCGCGATCCGGTTCACCCGGCCCGCCCCGCACGCCGCGCTCACCGAGTTCGCCCGGCGCTATGGCGACTTCGCGATCGTCGACGCCGCGGTGTCGCTGGATCTGCACGAGGACGAGGTGCGGAGCGGGCGGGTGGTGGTGGGCGGCGTCGCGCCGGCGCCGGTCCGGGTGCCCGAGGCCGAGGCGGTGCTCGCGGCGGGCGGCGTGCCGGGGCGCGAGCTGTTCGGTGCGGTCGCCGACGCCGCGGCCGCCGCGGTCGACCCACCCGCGGACGCCGCCGCCACCGCCGGCTACCGCCGCCGGCTCACCCGCCACCTGGTCGCCGACGGGCTGCGGCAGGCCTGGGAGCAGACGGGCGATGGAGCGCGCCGGGGCACGGACCGGGAGCAGGGGGTCGCCTCGTGACCCGTTCCACCACCGTCCCGGCCGACACCGATCCCGATCGGCCCGAGCGTGGGCACGCCCCCGCCGGGACCGGCAACCAGGGGCCCCGGTTCGACGACCGGGCCGGTCGCTGGGTGGGGGCGTCGGTGCCACGCCGGGAGGACCCACGCCTGCTCGGCGGCCGGGGTCGTTTCGTCGACGACATCGTGCTGCCGGGGATGCTGCACGCCGGGTTCGTGCGCTCGACCGTCGCGCACGGACTGGTCAGCGAACTCGACCTCGCCGCCACCCGAGCGACCCCCGGCGTCGTCGCCGCCTACGACGCGGCCGATCTCGATCTCGGGGACATCGTCGCGCTCCTCGACCGGCCGGCCGCCGAGTTCACCCCCACCGCGATGCCGATCCTCGCCGGTAGGCGCCGGAGCGGGCGGAGCGACGGGGGACCCGACAAGGTGCGGTTCGTCGGGGAGCCCATCGGGCTGGTCCTCGGGAACGACCCCTACGTCGTCGAGGACGGGATCGAGGCCGCACGCGTGTCCTACGAAGCCTTCGCCGCGGTCCTCGGCGGCGAGGGCGCCGCGGGGGTCGCGGTGCACGAGGAGGCCCCCGACAACGTCCTGCTCGACGTCTCGATGTTCGACACGCCCGGGGTCGACGAGGCGTTCGCCGCCGCCGGGTGCACGGTCGAGGTCGTCACGCGCTCCGCGCGCCAGAACGCGCTGCCGCTGGAGACCCGCGGCGTCGTCGCCTCGTGGGACGCCCGGGACGACCAACTGCTCGTACAGACGTGCAGCCAGGTCCCCCACCAGGTGCGGACGGTGCTCGCCCGCTCGCTGGGAATCCCGGAGCGCACGGTGCGGGTGACGGTGCCCGACATGGGCGGCGGGTTCGGGCAGAAGTGCGTGGTGGGCCGGGAGGAGATCGCGGTGGCCGCCGCGGCGAAGCGCCTGGACCGGCCGGTGAAGTGGATCGAGGACCGGCGCGAGGCGCTCACCGCCGGGTTCCTCGCCCGCGAGCAGCGCTACCGCACCCGGGCGGCCTTCGACGCCGACGGGCGCATCACCGCGCTCGACGTCGACGTCGTCTGCGACATGGGCGCCTACTCCTGCTACCCCTTCACCGCGGGCATCGAGCCGCTGATGGCGTCGGCGGAGATGCCGAGCGTGTACCGGGTCCCCGCCTACCGCGTGCGGGGCCGTGCGCTGACGACGAACAAGGCGCCGAGCGCCCCGTACCGCGGGGTCAGCCGGCCGCAGTACGTCACGGCGATCGAGCGGGTGATGGAGAAGGCCGCCCGCGAGCTGGGGTTCGACCCCGTCGAGCTCCGCCGCCGCAACGTGATCACCGAGTTCCCCTACCTCGGGATCAACGACGTCACCTACGACCCGGGGACCTACCGCGAGTCGCTCGACCTCGCCGAGGCGACGATCCGCGAGGAGGGCTGGGAGCGGGTGCGCGACGAGGCCGCGGCGGACGGTCGCGCGGTCGGCATCGGCTACTGCTGCTTCTCCGAGCGCACCGGCTACGGCTCGGAGGCGTTCGCGAAGCGCAGGATGACCGTGGTCCCCGGCTTCGACGTCTCCGAGATCCGGATGGACACCACCGGCTCCGTGGTCGTCACCAGCGGGACGATGAACCACGGGCAGTCGCACGAGACGACGTTCGCGCAGATCGTCGCCGACCGGCTCGGGATCGACGTCGAAGCCGTGAAGCTGCGCCAGGGCGACACCGAACGGATCGCCTACGGGTGGGGCACGTTCGCGTCGCGGTCGGTGACGATCGGCGGGTCGGCGGTGGCGCTGGCCTCCGAGCGGCTCGGCGAGCTGTTGTGCCGGATCGCGGCGCACCTGCTCGAGACCCGGCCGGAGAACGTCGCGCTCGACGGCGACGGCGGGGTGGTCCAGCTCGACGACCCGTCGCGCCGGATGGACTTCACCGACATCGCCGACGTCGCCTACCTGCGCGCGCACCTGCTCCCCAAGGACGTCGAGCCCACGCTGTCGGCGACGGCGAGCTTCGACGTCCCGGGGGACGGGACATTCTCCAATGCCACCCACGCCGTCGTCGTCGAGGCCGACCGCGGCACCGGGGCGGTGCGGATCCTGCGCTACGTGTGCGTCGAGGACTGCGGGGTGGTGATCCACCCGCAGGTCGTCGACGGCCAGTGCCGCGGCGGGATCGCGCAGGGCATCGCGGGCGCGCTGTTCGAGGAGGTCACCTACGCGGAGAACGGCGAGCCGTCGGCGGCGTCCTTCATCGACTACCTCGTCCCCACCGCCACCGAGATCCCGGACGTCTCGATCCGCCACCTCGAGACCCCCTGCGCGTTCACCGCGAACGGCGCGAAGGGCGCCGGAGAGGGCGGGACGATCGGCGCCCCCGCGGCCGTGCTGAACGCCGTCAACGACGCGCTGCGCTCGACGGGCGTCGAGCTCGACGCCACCCCGATCCATCCCCAGACCGTGCTGGCCGCGCTGGAGGGCTCCGATGTCTGACCCCCACCTGCTGTCCCTGACCGTCAACGGCACCGAGCACGAGGTCGTCGTCGAGCCGCGCCGGACGCTGTCCGACGTGCTGCGGGGGGACCTCCGCCTGACCGGCACCCACGTCGGCTGCGAGCACGGGGTGTGCGGCGCGTGCACCGTGCTCGTCAACGGCCTGCCCGCCCGGGCGTGCCTGATGTTCGCGGTGCAGGCCGAGGGCTCCGAGGTGCGGACCGTGGAGTCGCTGGCCTCGGCCGACGGCACGTTGTCCGACCTGCAACAGGCGTTCTCCGACCACCACGGCCTGCAGTGCGGGTTCTGCACGCCCGGCTTCCTCATGCTCGCCGAGGGGGTGCTGACCGAGAGTCCCGGCGCCGACCGCGAGGAGCTCCGCGAGGCCCTCTCGGCCAACCTCTGCCGCTGCACCGGCTACCAGACGATCGTCGACGCCGTCTGCGCCACCGCGGCCGCCCGGAAGGAGGCGACCCCGTGATCCTGGACAACCACCTCGACGTCCCGGCCGACCCCGACGCCGTGTTCGCGCTGATCAACGACGTCGAGCGGGTGGCGGGCTGTCTGCCGGGCGCAACGCTCGACGGCCGCGAGGACGACGCGTACCTGGGGCGCGTGACGGTGAAGGTCGGCCCGGTCAAGGCCGCCTATGCCGGAAAGCTGCGGTTCACCGAGGTGCTGCCCGACGAGCGCACGCTGCGGCTCTCGGCCCGGGCCACCGACGCGCACGGGGCGGGCGACGCGGAGGCCGACGTGGTGCTCACGGTCGCGCCGTCCGGTGGCGGGTCGGCCCTCGACCTGCGCACCGACCTCGTCGTCCGCGGGAAGATCGCGCAGTTCGGCAAGGGCGCGATCACCACCGTGTCGAATCGCCTGCTCGACCAGTTCGCCCGCAACCTCGCGGCGCAGCTGGAGGGCCCGGCCGCCGCCCCGGATGTCAGCGATGCGGCGTCGCTGACGTCCAGTGTCAGGAGGTCCACATCGTCGACCGAGCCGACTCCGGCCGGCGGCGAGCCGCTCGACGGACTCGCGATGCTGCTCCCGCCGAACGCCGGCCGGTACGCCGCGCTCGTCGCCGCCGCCGGGATCGCCTTCGCGCAGGGCTGGCTGCTCGGCCGCCTGCGGGGCAAGAACGAGCTGATCGAGGAGCTGCGCCATGCCCGCCGCTGAGCACGGAGGACTCCACGGCGCCGACGCCGACGCCCTCTACGACCGCGCGGGCTTCGGCGCCGCCGTCCCCCGCGGGCCGCGCCCGGCCCTCGTCGTCGTCGACCTGACCCGGGGGTTCACCGAGCCCGGGTTCCCCTCGGGATCGGACCTGACCGCCGAGGTCGAGGCGACGAACCGCCTCGTCGCGGCGGCCCGCGCCTCCGGTACCCCGGTGGTCTGGACGGTCATCAGCTACACCCCCGCGGAGGCCGACGGCGAGGCGATCGCGTGGCTGCGCAAGGCTCCCGGGATGCGCGCGCTGCGCGACGGCAGCGACGCGGTCGCCCTCGACCCGCGCCTGGACCGCCGCGACGACGATCACCTCGTCGTGAAGAAGGGGGCCTCGGCGTTCCACGGCTCCGTCCTGGCGACGCTGCTCGGCGGTCTCGCGACGACGACCGCCGTCGTCTGCGGCGCGACCACCTCCGGCTGCGTGCGGGCGACCGCCGTCGACGCCGTGCAGTCGGGCTTCGACACCCTCGTCGTCGCCGACGCCTGCGGCGACCGTGCGAAGGGCCCGCACGACGCCGCGCTGTTCGACGTGGCCGCCAAGTACGGCGACGTCATCGATCTCGACGACGCCCTCGCCTACCTCTCCGGGAGCTCGCGATGAGGACCCTCACCCAGGCCGCCGTGGCCGACCTCGCCGACGTCCCGGCGACGAGCCGCTGGGTCACGACCGGGCAGGGCGTGCGCCTGCACGTCCTCGACTACGGGCCGGGTGACGCCGTGCCCGTGCTCGTCGTCCCCGGGATCACCAGCCCCGCGATCGCGATGGACTTCGTCGCCCGCGGGCTCGACGGCGTCCGCCCGCTCGTGCTGGACGTGCGCGGGCGCGGCTTCTCGGACGAGGGCGACGACTACGACCTCACCACCTACGCGACGGACGTCGAGGCCGTCGTCCGGGCGCTCGATCTCGACGGGCCGATCCTGTTCGGGCACTCGATGGGCGCGCGGATCGCGGCGGCGGTGGCCGCCCGGAACGAGGTCCCGGTGCGGGGAACCGTGTTGGTCGACCCCCCGATGAGTGGTCCCGGACGGGGCCCGTACCCGACCACGCTCGCCGCGTTCCTCGGCCAGCTCGCCGAGGCGCAGCGGGGCACGGACGCCGACGAGGTCGCCCAGTCCTGGCCCCGCTGGCCGCGCCGGGAGCAGGAGCTCCGGGCGCGCTGGCTCGCGTCGTGCTCGGAGGCGGCGATCGCGGCGACGCACACCGGGTTCGAGACCGAGGACTTCTTCGACGTCTGGCCCGGGGTCCCGGCGCCGACCGTGCTGATCCACGGCGGCGACAGTCCGGTCGTCACCGCCGACGGGGCACGGGAGGCCGCGGCCGCCAACCCGAAGGCGACGCTCGTCGAGGTTCCCGGCACGGGGCACATGGTGTTCTGGGACGACCCGGCCGCCGGGCTCGCCGCGGCCCGCGACGCCCTCGCCGCCGTGCTCTGACCCTCCCCCGACGACGGGGGCTTGCCGGGCACCCGCCGCGCGGAGGGATTCAGGCCGGGGCGACCGCCGGAGCCGGGACCTTCCCGGAGAGCAGGTGACCCGCGCCGGGGACCCAGGGCTCCAGACCCAGCTCGCCGAGGATGCGGAACGTCGTCGCGGTGGCCGCGGACAGCACCGGGATGCCGACCTCGTCCTGCACTGCCTCGATCGACGGCAGCGACGGCATCTGCACACAGGCCGACAGCACGAGGGCGTCGGCCCCGCTCAGGTCGAGTCGGCGGTGGTGTCGACGCAGGTCGGAGGGGTCGAGCCGGGCAACGGCGAGGTTGTCCGGCACCTCCAGGGACAGCGAGTCGACGACCTCGATGCCGGCGTCGGTCAGGTAGGCGACGACGGCCGCCGTCAGGGGCTTCATGTACGGGGTCACGATCGCGACCCGCCGCGCGCCGAGCGCCTCGATCCCGGAGATCAGGGCTCCCGCGCTCGACACCACGGGCGCCGTGGAGCCCTCCGCCCGCAGGGCGCGGGTGATGTCGTCCTCGGCGGTGCAGTGGAAACCAGGGCCCTGCGCCATGATCGCGACGAGGCAGGCGGTCGCGACGACGTCCGGGCGCGCGTCGGCCAGCTCGGCCGCGGCCCGTACCGCCTGGTCGTTCATGGCCCGCAGCTGCTCGGGCGTCACGTGCTGCATTCGCGCCCGCGCGGCGTGGAAGACGAACCGGTCGTCGGGACGGGCCTGCTCCCGCGCGACGAGCATGCGCGGGAGCTCGGTCTCCATGGTCAGGTTGGAGCTCGGGACGATCATCCCCACGTGATGCGTCCGGCTGTGGTGGTCGGTCATCGCTTCGCGGCGGGACGCATCTCGGGGACGGTCAGCTCGCCCTTGTCGACGATCAGCTCGTCGTCGAGGTGCAGGGAGTTCCCGCGCATCGGGATGTCGAAGTGGCAGGGGGTGTCGTTCGGGCCGCCGAGCTCGTTGTTCGGGCCGATCGAGAACATGACGTTGCCGTAGAAGCTGCGGAGCTCCATGCCCATCCCGCCGGGGAACTGGGTGAGGCCGTGCCAGTGCGCGCGCTCGTCGAGGCCCCAGCCGACGTGGGACATGCCGTAGCCGCGCGGGTCGTCGAAGCTCTGGATGTAGGAGCTCAACAGATCGGCGTCGAGCGAGCCTCGGATGTCGCGGATGAATCCCTGCTCGATCGTCAGGGTGACCGGGGTCTGCACGTAGGTGTTGAACGGCAGCAGCACGTCGCCGGGCGAGAGCACGATCCGGCCGTCCACACCGTCGTCGGCGCCGCCGGAGAACACGAACGCGGCCGGCCAGTGGTCCCAGCGACCGGGGGTGTCGGTGTAGCCGTACTCGCTCATCGTCGGGTAGACGCCGAGCCGGTAGGTCACATCCGTGCCGCCCGGACTGGTGATCCGCATCGTCGAGGCCTTCGCCAGCAGCTCGGCACCGATCTCGACGCGCTCGCGCAGCTCGGTGGTCGGCATCAGGCGTGCGAGCAGCTCCGGCGGCTCGACCGCGGTGAGGATGCGGGTGCCCGCGTCCTGGATCGCGAACTGTTCGGGGCTGAACAGCAGGAACGTGCAGTCGACGAGCATGTCGACGGCCTGGAGCGCCTCGACCGCGAGCGGGATCCGCCCGAGCCCGGAGTCGCCGACCGCCCAGGCGCCCGACGCGCTCGTCGGCGGGGGCAGCCGCAGGTGGTACGCCGCGGCGCCGAGCTGCTGCGCGGCCCACAGGAACGCGTCGGCGTACTCGCCGCGCTCGGCGCCCCGGGTCAGCACCGCCACGGTCTCGCCCTCGTGGACGCCGGACAGCGTCAGCTGCCGCAGGCAGATGTCGTTGAACAGGTTCTGGTCCATCTCGACCACCTCCACATATGATCCGAGCACGTACTATCCGAGCACGCAAGGCCCGCGACGGAATCGTCATGCCCGCGCCGGGCTGGGTGGCGCGTCACAACCCAGGCTCTCTAGGGTGGCCCGGACGTCCCCGGACCCGAGGAGCCCACGATGGAGTGGACCGGCGCCCGCTACGCCGACCAGCCCGAGGTCGAGGTCGAGACCTGGATGGCCGCCCCTCCGGAGCGGGTGTGGCCCCTCGTCAGCGACGTCGGGGCGATGCCGGCCACCAGCGGGGAACTGCAGGCCGTTGACTGGACGGACGGCGCGACCGGACCGTGCGCCGGAGCCCGCTTCGTCGGGCACAACAGCCACCCGTCGCTGGGCGAGTGGTCGGCGACGGCGACCGTGGTGACGTGCGAGCCGCCCGCGGAGTTCGCGTGGGAGGTCGACGGCGAGGGCGGCCCCGCGGCCCGGTGGTCGTTCCGGCTCGAGGGCGACGACGGCGGGACACGGGTCCGGCAGCACGTCCGGCTCGGGCCCGGGCGCTCGGGGCTCAGCCACGCCATCGACCGTATGCCGGACAAGGAACAGAAGATCGTCTTCGTCCGGCTGCGCGAGTTCGAGGCCTCGATGACGGCGACGCTCGCCGCGATCCGCACCGCCGCCGAGTCCTCCTCTGAGGGCGCTGTTCCGTGAGGACCGCAACGACCGTCGAGGGCTCGGATCCGGCAACCGTCGACTTCGTCGTCGAGGCCGAGCGCCTCGGGCTCGACGAGTGCTGGGTCGCCGAGGCCTGGGGCTCCGACGCGCCCTCGGTGCTCGGCTTCCTCGCCGCGCGCACCGAGCGCATCCGGCTCGGCTCGGGCATCGTCCAGGTCGGCACGCGTACCCCGGTCGCCGTCGCGCAGGCCGCCCTCACCCTCGACGCCCTGTCCGGCGGCCGGTTCGCGCTCGGGCTGGGCTCGTCCGGGCCCGGAGTGATCGAGGGGCTGCACGGGGTGCCGTTCGCGCGGCCGCTGACCCGGATGCGCGAGACGATCGAGGTCGTCCGCCAGGCGTTCGCCGGCGAGAAGATCGCCTACTCCGGGACCACGGTGTCCATCCCGCTCCCCGGCGGCGAGGGACGGCCGATGCGCCTGTCGATGCCCGCCAACCCCGACCTGCCGATCTACGTGGCCTCGCTGTCCCCGCGGATGCTGGAGCTCACCGGGGAGGTGGCCGACGGCTGGCTCGGGACCAGCTTCGTGCCCGAGGGTGCGTCGGCCTACTTCGACCACCTCGACGCCGGGCTCGCGCGCTCCGGGCGGTCCCGGGCCGACCTGACCGTCTGCCAGGGCGCCGAGGTCGCCTTCGCGCAGGACGAGGCTGAGCTGGCCTCCATGGTGGCGGCGCGACGGCGGGGACTGGCGTTCTCCCTGGGCGGGATGGGCACCGCGAGCACGAACTTCTACCACGACGCGTACGCCCGGCAGGGCTGGTCGGAGATCGCCGACGCGGCCCGCGAGCGCTGGCAGGCGGGCGACCGCGACGGCGCCGCGGCACTCGTCCCGGACGAGATGGTGCTGGCCACGACGCTGCTCGGCACCGAGGAGATGGTGCGCGCCCGGCTGGCGGTGTGGCGAGATGCCGGGGTCGACACGGTCCGGCTCTACCCCGCAGGCGAGAACCTCGACGAGCGCCTCACCACGCTCGGCCGCGCGATCTCCCTGGTGGCTGACGCCTCGTGAGCAGAAAGCGCCCCTATACCCGCATGGAGTGCTCAACAGCGCGGAGCGCACCTACTAACACCACATCCAGCCGGCGCGGCCCGTGGACGCCCTCGACGCGGTCGAGCTCGATGTCGCTGGTCGCCGACGGCCCGGAGACGAACGTGAGCGGGCGGGACGGATCGAGCCGCGCGATGGCCTCGGGGACCGAGCAGACGACGTCGGCGGCCCGGATCACGCAGACGTGGTGGTCGGGCACCAGCGTGATCACCCGCCGTCCCTGGTCCGGGGAACCGGAGTCCAGGACGAACGTGCCGGTGTCGGCGACGGCGACCGCGGCGCCGGTGACGACGGCGTCGAGGTGGTCGAGCGCGTCGACCGACAGCGGCGGTGAGTCCCGGTGGACCTCGCCGGAAAAGGCCGCGAGCCAGGCGTCCGGGAGGCCGGGGGGCACGACGATCCCGGTGGCGGCCTCGAGGAACGCCGCCACGGCCGTGGGGACGTCCGCCTCGGCGGCCACCCGCACGACGGTCGCACGGTAGTCGGTCAGGGTCTCGTCGAGCCGGGCCACGGCCTGCTCGCCGCCGGGCGCGTACCGCCCGGCGGGCCGGTAGTTCCGCGGCACCACGACCGGCGACGACGGGGCCCCGGCGTCCCGGGCCGAGCGCAGGCGGGCGAGGACCAGCTCACGGGTCGAGCTCCGCTGCGCTGCGTCTCCCGGCTCACGGGCGTCCATCACGTGTCCCCGTGCGTCCGCGTCCACCACTGCCGGAAGGTCTCCACGGGCGGCGCGGGCAGGTCGCGGGCGTTCGTCCAGCCCGCCAACGGCCACGGCAGGGACGTGATCCGGCCCTTCCGCCCGGCCAGGACCCGCCCCACCCCGAGGGCCTTCTCGGCGAGCCGGAACCGGCCCGGGGTCGTCATGGTGATCGCCGCGGCCTGCATCGCGACGTCCAGCCCGGTGGGCCGGGTGTGGGAGGCGACGGCGGCGGCGCGCTGCTGCACGAGCAGGTACGGGATGTCGATGCGCACCGGGCACGCGTCGAAGCACGCCCCACAGAGCGACGAGGCGTACGGCAGCGAGGCGTTGACGTCGTCGGGACCGTTGATGCCGGTCATCTGCGGGGAGAGCACGGCCCCGATCGGGCCCGGGTAGACCGAGCCGTACGCGTGCCCGCCGGTGCGCTCGTAGACCGGGCAGACGTTCAGGCACGCCGAGCAACGGATGCAGTGCAGCGCCTGGCGTCCGTCGGGCGAGGCGAGCACGTGCGAGCGGCCGTTGTCGAGCAGCACCAGGTGGAAGGCCTGCGGTCCGTCGCCCGGGGTCACCCCGCTCCACGTGGAGGTGTACGGGTTCATCCGCTCGCCCGTCGACGAGCGCGGCAGCAGCTGCAGGAACACCTCGAGGTCGGCCCACGTCGGGACGAGCTTCTCCACGCCCATGACGGTGATCAGCGTCTCGGGCAGCGTCAGGCACATCCGCCCGTTGCCCTCCGACTCGACCACCGAGATCGTCCCGGAGTCGGCGACGGCGAAGTTGACCCCCGAGATCCCGACCTTCGCCGCGAGGAACTTCCGGCGCAGGTGCGCCCGCGCGGCCATCGCGAGCCTGCGGGGATCGTCGGACAGCGTCGGGTCCACGTCCGGCATCTCCCGCAGGAAGATCTCACGGATCTCGGCGCGGTTGCGGTGGATCGCCGGGACGAGGAAGTGGGAGGGCCGGTCGTGCGAGAGCTGCACGATCAGCTCGGCGAGGTCGGTCTCCAGTGCGGCGATCCCGGCGCCCTCGAGCGCCTCGTTCAACCCGGTCTCCTGGGTGGCCATCGACTTGACCTTGACGACCTCGTCGGCCCCGGTGCCCCGGACGAGGTCGACGACGATGCGGTTGGCCTCCTCGGCGTCGCGCGCCCAGTGCACCACCCCGCCGCGCGCGACGACCTGGGACTCCAGCTCCACCAGCAGCTCGGGCAGCCGCGTCATGGTGTCGGCCTTGATCGCCTCGCCCGCCCGGCGCAGCTCCTCCCAGTCGTCGACCTCGGCCACCACGCCCGCCCGCTTCGCGCGAATCGTGCGGGTGGCGTGCCCGAGGTTGCGGCGCAGCTGGGTGTCGGCGAGGGCCTTGTGGGCGGCGGCCGGGAAGGACTCGGTGCCGCGCAGGTGGCCGTGCGGGTCCGACGCGACCGTCGGCATGCCGAGCGGGACGGCGGTCACGGGCCGACCCCCGCTGCGTCTCCCGTCGCCCGGGTCGAGCTCCGCTGCGCTGCGTCTCCCAGCACCACGTCCGCCGAGGCGTTGCCCCGATCGGTACTGGCCAGGATCTCCGCCAGGTGCACCGTGCGCACCCCGGAGCGCAGCCGGGAGAGACCGCCGCCGATGTGCATCAGGCACGACGAGTCCCCCGCCGTGACGACCTCGGTCTTCGAGCCGAGCACGCAGGCCATCTTGTCGGCCAGCATCGCCGTCGAGGTCTCCGCGTTCTTCACCGCGAACGTCCCGCCGAACCCGCAGCACACCTCGGCGTCGGGCAGTTCCACCAGGTCCAGACCGCGCACCGCGCGCAGCAGCCGCAGCGGCTTGTCGCCCACCCGCAGCATCCGCAGCGAGTGGCAGGTCGGGTGGTAGGTGACCCGGTGCGGGTAGTAGGCGCCGACGTCGGTCACACCGAGGACGTCCACGAGCAGTTCGGAGAGCTCGTAGGTCCGCTCGGCGCCGTGCTCCGCGGCCCGCGCCAGTCGCTCGTCGCCCGCGCGGCGGGCGACCATCGCGTGCTGGTGGCGCACGCACCCGACGCACGAGCCCGACGGGGCGACGACCGCGTCGACACCCTCCTCGAGGGCGCGGCCGAACACCTCGACGTGGTGGCGCACGACCGGCAGCGCCGCGTCCAGGTAGCCGGTGTTGACGTGCATCTGCCCGCAGCAGGTCTGGTCGGCCGGGAAGACGACCTCGTGTCCCAGTCGCTCCAGCAGTTCCACGGTGGCGATCGGGGCCCGGGGGAACAGTGCGTCCCCGAGGCAGGTCGCGACGACGGCGATCCGCATCGGCTGCCCCTTCTCCCTCGACGACGACTCTCCGCCGTGGAGTCTGCCCGGCAGGTGCGCTCCGCGCTCGCCTGCGGGCGGTCCGTCTCGCCGGAGGACGACCGCGCCATCGGCCCGGTCTGCCCCTGGCTCAGGGGCACCACCGTGATTACAGTGTTGCAATGCCGCCGACGCTGTTCGAGTGGGCCGGCGGGCGCGACGCGTTCCGGCGGCTCATCGACGCCTTCTACGACCGGGTCGAGCACGACGACCTGCTGTCGCCCCTCTTCCCGGGCGGGGTCTCCGAGGAGCACCGCGCGCACGTCACGCTGTGGTGGGCCGAGGTGTTCGGCGGCCCGGCCGGGTACACCGACACCCTCGGCGGGTACGAGCGCATGCTCGCCCACCACCGCGATCTCGGCATCACCGCCGAGGCGCGCCGCCGGTTCGCCGAGACGATGAGCCGGGCCGCCGACGACGCGGGCCTGCCCGACGATCCCGAGTTCCGGGCCGCCTTCGTCGGCTACGTCGAGTGGGGCACCCGGCTGGCCCTCTACAACTCCCAGCGCGGGTCCGAGGTCGTCGAGCACGCCCCGGTCCCGCGCTGGGGATGGGGCATCGCCCCGCCCTACCAGCCGTCCTGACCCGGGGTCAGGCGACGGGTGCGGGAAGCTGCTCGGGCTGCCGGGCCGCGGGCGCCTCCGCGGACACCGTCGGGACCGGTCCGGAGGCCGGGGACGTGCGCGGCGCCGGGCAGCCGTCATCGGGCTGCGGGCCGCGACCCAGTTCCAGCGTCATCGGCGCGAAGCCGAGCAGGCGCTGGAAGTGGCGCAGGCCGGGCTCGAGGAACAGGGCGGTGTCCACGCCGAGGTGGCGCACCCCGCGCTCCGCGAGCTCGGTGACCAGGTGCGCGGAGAGGAGGTACCGCGAGGGACCCGCCTCCCGGCCCGGCGCCGCGAGCATGAGGTCGAGCCGCGCGAACACCCCGTCGACGGAGGTGAGGGCGACGACCTCGGTCGCGTCCTCGGCGTCACGGGCGAGCCAGGCGTGGACGAGCCCGGTGTGCAGGTCCTCGCGCACTGAGTCGATCAGCCCGTCCTCGCCGCGCGCCCGGAGCACCGCGGTGATCCGCACGTCGGCCTCGACCCGGCCCATGCGACGACAGGTCACGCCCGCCTCGATCGCCCGGTTGCCGTTGGTGCGCACCGCCTGCCGGGAGCGGCCGCGCAGGTACTCCTCGCCCCGGCCGGGCAGCGCCAGCACCGAGACCGCGAGCCGGCACGGGACCCCGCGCCGGTGCCCGCCGTACTTCGCCTCCATGCGGTCACCGAGAGCGGTGGGCGAGAAGCTCACCGCCAGGGTGGGGAGCTCCGCCAGCACCGGCAGGCGATCGCGCAGCGCGGGGACCGCGCACGCCATCGTCGCCGCCGCCCGTCGCACCCGTGCCTGCCGGCCGTCCCGCGCCTGCAGCGCCTCGCCGAGACGAACGAACTCCGGATCCGCCAGCCCGCTGCTCACACAAGCTCCCGTCGGTCGTGTCCTCCGTGGGAGCCCGCCGCTCCCACGCTGTCCACTCCCGACAACGGCGCGTCTGTATGGAGTTCCTGATACTCCGAACGGCTCACAAGCCTTCTAGGCCGTATAGACCACTCGACTAGGTGACGGGCTCACGCCGATGTCCACGGAGTGGACGGTTCCCGAGAGGCGGCTCAGCCCGAGCGGGGCCGCACCGGGTCGCCCCTGCGGGGCCTCGGGGTCCCGGGCTCGGCTCGGGCCGACGGGAACGGCATGGTGTGGATCTCGTCGTCGGTCGGGTCGTCCCGGTCGTCGAGGGGGGCCTCGTCGACCCCGCCTCGGGTGTGCACCCACAGCCACGCGACCCAGCCGACGGCGGCGACCCCGACGAAGCTGATGAGCCGGTAGAGCAGGACGGCGGCGAGCGCGGGCTTCGAGGGCACCCCGCCGGCGACGAGGGCCGCCAGCAGGGCGCCGTCGACGAGACCAAGCCCGCCGGGCAGGAAGGCCGCGCTGGACGCGGCCGTCGCCGCGGCGTAGGCGACGAGGACCAGCGAGATCGTCATGCCGTTCGCCCCGACCGCGACGCAGCACGCCGCGAGGCAGGCGATGTCGAGCAGCCAGTTCAGCAGCGCGGACAGGCCGACGACCAGCCGGCCGCGCACCGTCAGCTCGATGAGGGCGAGACCCTCGATCTGGGTCACCAGCTCGTCGACGCCGGTCTCCCGGGGGCGGCGGCGCACGCGGTTGAGCAGGCGCAGGCCTGCCGTCGCGGCCGCGGTGATCACCCCGGGCCTGCGGCTGACGACGACGATGAGCGCGCCGAGCGCCACGACACCCGCGAGCTGCAGCATCTGCGGCCCGAACGTGGTGGCACGGCCGTTGACGACGAGCGCCGAGCCCACCGCAATCCCGGCGAGGGCGAGGCTCGCCGCCACCCCGCCGGTGACCATCGTCCAGGTGGTGACCGGAGCGCTGGCGCCCCAGCTGCGACGCTTGCGGAAGGTGTAGGCGGTGGAGAGGGCGGCGCCGCCGGGCACGGTGAGGTGCAGGGCGTTCGCGGCCAGGGTGACGAGCACGACCGCCCGGAAGCGGATCCGCACGGCGGCCGCACGCAGCAGCCGGTGGTGCAGGAGCGCGAACGCCAGGATCGAGCCCGCCTCGAAGGCGATCGCGAGGCTCACCCAGAGTGGGTCCGCGGCGGCCAGCGTGGCGCCCGCGGCGTGGATCGTCGGGAGGATCAGCACGCAGCCGACGGCGAGGGCCGCGACCACGACGGTCGCGGCCACGATGCGCGCGACGCGGCCCGAGGCGACCCGGCGCACCTCGCGTACCACGTCCTGCATCGTCACGGCCACGACCTCCACTGTCCTCCATCCATCGACGTCCGGAAACGTCGGGGCGTGGCGACGGAGATCGCATCTCGGGGTGATCGGAGGCTCCTGGGCCCGCCGTGACCCGCGCGGGAGCACCGATACCGGGCGACATCCGCCCGGTATCGACGACACACTGACCGGGTGCCCCGACCCACCGCCCGCGTGCTCGCCCTGCTGGAGGTCCTGCAGGCCGGCGGCACCCGGACCGTGGCCGATCTGGCCGGTCTGCTCGGCGTGGACGAGCGCACCGTGCGGCGCTACGTGGAGCACCTGGTCGACCTCGACGTCCCGGTCCGGTCGGTCCGCGGCCGCTACGGCGGCTACCGGCTCGCGCCGGGCTACCGGATGCCGCCGCTGATGCTCACCGACGAGGAGGCGCTGGCCGTGCTCCTCGGCCTGCTCGCCGGGCAACGGTCCGGGCTGGTCGGCGCCTCGGTGGCCGCCGTGGCGAGCGCGTCGGCGAAGGTCCGGCGGGTGCTGCCCGCGGCGCTCGGTGAGCGGCTCGACGCCCTCGTGGCCACCGCCGCCTTCACCGGGCCCACGCGCACCGGGGAGGCCCCGGAGACCGACGTGCTGCTCGCGGTGGCCGGGGCCGCCCGGGCGCACCGGCCGATCGCCGTCCGCCACACCGGCCGGGACGGCGCGACCACCGAGCGCACGGTGGACCCGTACGGGCTCGTGGTCCACGGCGCACGCTGGTACGTGACCGGGGCCGACTCGGCCAGCGGCGAGATCCGCACGTTCCGGCTCGACCGCATCGTCACCGCCACCGTCCTGCCCGGCTCGTTCGGGGTGCCCGCGGGGTTCGACCCGGCGGCACGGGTGCTGTCCGGGCTCGCCGAGGTCCCCCGCAGGCACGCGGTGTCGCTGCGGGTCCACGGAACGGCCGAGCACGTCCGGGCCCGTATCCCGGCGGGGATCGCGACGGTGGACGCGCTCCCCGACGGCGAGGACGGGCCGGTGGTGCGTGTGCGGCTGCGGGCCGAGCGCCTGGACTGGGTCCCGTCGCTGCTGGCCTGGGTGGACCGGCCGTTCGTGATCGAGGAGCCGGAGGCGCTGCGCGGGCACGTGCACGCCCTCGCCGCCAGGCTCGCGGCCTGCGCCGACTCGTCGGCCCCGGATTCCTCGACGCCAGGCGGATGACCTGCGGCCCGCGAGCGGCCACAATCACCTCCATGGGAACGCTCTGGCACCCCTTCTCCGACATGGCCGCCGTCCGCGACCACGAGTTCGTCGTCGACCGCGCCGAAGGCGTCTGGGTGTACGACGAGGCAGGCCGCCGCTACCTCGACGGCTGCGCGAGCCTCTGGTACGCCAACGTCGGCCACGGCCGCACCGAGATCGTCGAGGCCGCGACGGCCCAGATGGCGAAGCTCGAGGCGTACTCGTGCTTCGCCGACATCGCGAACCGCCCAGCCCTCGAGCTCGCCGACCGCCTCTCCGCGCTCGCCCCGATGGGCTCGGAGGGCGACCCGGCCAAGGTCTTCTTCGGCTCCGGGGGCGCGGACGCGATCGACACGGCCGTGAAGCTCGCCCGCGGGTACTGGCAGGCGCGGGGCGAGCACCAGCGCGTGCACATCGTCTCCCGCGAGACGGGCTACCACGGCACGCACGGCTACGGGACCTCGATCGTCGGCATCCCGGCCAACCGCGAGGGCTGGGGTGTTCTCGCCGGCGAGAACACGGTGGCCCCGCAGGACCTCGAGGGCGTGGAGAAGGTCTTCGCCGACATCGGACCGGAGCGGATCGCGGCGTTCGTCATGGAGCCGGTCACCGGCGCGGGTGGGGTGCACATCCCGCCGCCGGGCTACGTCGAGGGCGTGGCGGAGCTCTGCCGCCGCCACGGCGTGCTGCTCGTGATCGACGCCGTGATCTGCGCGTTCGGCCGGCTCGGCACGTGGTTCGGCATCGAGCGCTTCGGTGTCCGCCCGGACCTGATCACGTTCGCGAAGGGCGTGACCTCGGGCTACCTGCCCCTCGGCGGTGTGATGGTGTCCCCCGAGGTGGCGAGCCCGTGGTGGACGACGCCGGGCGAGCGCACCCTGCGCCACGGGCCGACCTACTCCGGGCACCCGACCTGCTGCGCGGCCGGGCTCGCGACGCTCGACATCTACGAGCGCGAGGACCTCATCCCGCGGGGACAGCAGCTGGAGGCCGCGCTGGAGGCGGCCCTGGCGCCGCTGCTCGACCACCCGTACGTCGCGGGGATCCGCTCGGGCCTCGGGCTGCTGGCCGCGGTCGAACTGACCCCGGAGGTCCTCTCGGCGGTGCCCGACGCCCCGAACGTCCTGCTGCGCGGGGCCCGCGAGGCCGGCGTGCTGGTGCGGGGCCTCGGTAAGGGCGTGGCCGTGTCGCCGCCCCTGACGGTGACCGGCGAGGAGATCCGCCTGCTCGGCGAGGGCATCCGTGCCGGGCTCGACGCGCTGCCCTCCGAGGCGCCGGTCCCGAGCGCGCCGGGCGCGTAGCGAGGCGGCGCACCGCGACGGGTGGGTGCGACGACGGGTGGGTGTGACTCAGACGTGCAGGTCGGCGTCCCGGCCGTCGGTGATCGCCATGTGTCCCGGCGCATGGGTGATCGCCAGTGGCGGGCGGCTCGCGGCCACCGCCGCCTGCGGCGTGACCCCGCAGGCCCAGAACACCGGCAGCTCGCCCGCCCGCACCTCGACGGGGTCGCCGTAGTCGGGCCGGTCGAGGTCGGCGATGCCCAGCGCCGCCGGGTCGCCGACGTGCACCGGTGCGCCGTGGACCGCCGGGTACCGGGCGGTGACCCGGACGGCGGTGGCCACCAGCTCGGCCGGGACCGGACGCATCGAGACGACCAGCGGGCCGCCGAGCGACCCGGCCGGACGGCAGGGCCGGTCGGTCCGGTACATCGGGACGTTCCGGTCCTGCTCGACGTGGCGCACCGGCACCCCGGCCGCGATCAGCGCGTCCTCGAAGGTGAAGGAGCAGCCGATCAGGAACGCGACGAGGTCGTCGCGCCAGTGCGCGGTGACGTCCGTGACGTCGCCCGCCGCGTCGCCGTCGACGTACACGCGGTAGGCGGGCAGGTCGGTGCGCAGGTCGCCGGGGAAGAGCGGGGTGCTCGTCGCCCCGGGTTCGGACACGTCGAGGACCGGGCACGGCTTCGGGTTGCGCTGTGCGAACAGCAGCATGTCGTAGGCCAGGTCGCGGGGGACGACGACGAGGTTGGCCTGCGTGTGGCCGGGGCACCAACCGGCGGTGGGGACCGCGAGACCGGCCCGGAAGCGCGCCCGGGCCTCGGCGGGGGTGGTCATGGGATGCCTCCGGCCCGTGCGCGCACTACAGCCACCCGCGGCGCTTGAAGACCAGGTAGAGCACCACCGAGGCCAGCAGCATGAGCGCGAGCGCGAAGGGATAGCCCAGCGTCCAGTGCAGCTCGGGCATGTCGTCGAAGTTCATGCCGTAGATGGCGCCGATCAGCGACGGGGTGAACAGGATCGCCGCCCAGGAGGAGATGCGCTTGACCTCCTCGCCCTGGGCCAGGCTGGTCTCGGAGAGCCGGCGCATCTCCTCGTTCTGGCGCTGACCCACCAGTGAGGCGTTCACCGTGAGCAGCCGCTCGAGGAGCTGGCGGTACCCGTCGGCCGCCTCCACCGCCTGCTCGACGTGGTCGGCGACGTCACGCAGATTCCGGTGCAGGTTGATCAGCGTGGGATCGACCTCGTCCTCGGCGGTCTCGTCGAGCAGCGAACGCATCATCCCGCGGAGCGGGTCGGTGGCGCGCTGGAACTCGATGACCTCGCGGGAGAGCCGGTAGATGCGCCGGGAGACGTCGGGGTCACCCCCGAACACCTCGGTCTCGATCTGGTCGATGTCGCGGCGCAGTTCGGAGATGACGGGGGCGTAGTCGTCGACGATGCGGTCGAGGATCGCGTAGAGCACCGCGCGCGGTCCGATGGCGAGCAGGTCGGGATCGGCCTCGAGCCTCGTGCGCACGGCGGCGAGGTCGGGACGCTCGGCGTGCCGCACGGCGACGACGAAGTCGGACCCGAGGAAGAGGTGGATCTCGCCGACCTGGACGTCCTCGTCCTCGTCGACGTACCAGGCCGGCCGCAGCACGACGAACTCGATGTCGTCGTACCGCTCGATCTTCGGGCGCTGGTGGGCGGTGACCGCGTCCTCGACGGCCAGCGTCGGCAGCCCGAAGTCCCGGGCGATGTGGGCCATCTCGGCATCGTCGGGACGCAGCAGGCCGATCCACGCGAAATCGCCCCCGGTGTGCCCGGCCGTCCCGTCCCGGGTCTCCTCGTCGCGCAGCAGCCCGAGGGTCCGGTCGAGGGAGTCGGGCTCGGCCTCGCGGTGCCCGGACCGGTAGACCGCGTTGTCCACGACGCTCATGGCTGTGCGGGTACCCAGCATGGGAGTGGATTCCGCCGCTCCGGCGACGAAATCCGCTCACATGGGCGCTAGCCCCCGATCGGCTGACTGGACGGTGCGGACCCGGCTGCCGGGGCCTGCCCGGCGATCGGCTGCACGGTCGTCTTGTTCGGAACAATCGAGGTCGGCTTCGGGGCCGGCTTCGGTGCCTGCTTCGGCGCGGGCGCCGGTGTCGCCTGGTGCGTGCTCGACGAGCCCGTCTGCCCGGGGAAGGAGCTGCCGAACAGACCCGACGACGAGTCGTGGTCCGAGTCGCTGGCGGAGGAGTCGCTGCGGGAGGAATCGCTGTCGGAGAAATCGCTGCCGGAGGAGTCGGAGCCGTCATCGGAGGACGAGCTCTGCGACGTCCGACCGCCATCGTCCGACGAGCAGGAACCGCCGAGGTCGACGTCGCCGAGCACGTCGCAGAGGGTCTGCTGGGCGAAGCCGTGGGCGCCGTCCACCCGCTCGGTGGCCGCGTCCTGGAAGTCACCGTGGTCGGACCGCGAGTCCTGACCATCGTGCGAGTGCCCGGAGTGTCCCGAACCGGCGTGGCCCTCCGAGGCGAGCGCGGTGCCTCCGGTCAGCACGCCGGTCGCCGTCGTGACCAGCGCGACCGCCACACCGGCGGTCGCCGTGGCCGTGCGGCCCGGATGATGTCCGGGCGCCGTGTGCGCACCCATGGTCGGCCTCCTGCTTCTCGGGTGCGACGCCTGCCGCTCCCGTACCGCGAAAATCTCGATTCGGTAACGGGGTAACCGGGTCCCTCCGCCCCCACACCCGCGTCGTGCCGCCGAAGCCCTGCTGTGCCTAGGCTCACCGGATGGCCCGGTACTACGACGTGCACCCCCGCAACCCCCAGCGCCGCACGATCGGCCAGGTGGTGGGGCTGCTGCGCGAGGGCGGCCTGATCGTCTACCCCACGGACTCCGGATTCGCCCTGGGCTGCAGCATCGACGCCCGCGAGGCCCTCGAGCGCATCAAGACGCTGCGCAAGCTCGACGACCGGCACCATTTCACGCTCGTGTGCCGCGACTTCGCCCAGCTCGGCCAGTTCGTCGAGGTGTCCAACCCGGTGTTCCGTGCGGTGAAGGCGGCGACCCCGGGTCCGTTCACCTTCATCCTGCCCGCCTCGCAGGAGGTCCCCCGCCGGCTGGCACACCCCAAGAAGCGCACGGTCGGCGTCCGGATCCCCGACAACACCGTCGTCCGGGACCTGCTCGACGAGCTCGGTGAGCCGCTGCTCTCGAGCACCCTGCTGCTCCCGGGGGAGACCGAGCCGCCGACCGAGGGCTGGGAGGTCGCCGACCGGCTCGGGAACGCGGTCGACGCCGTCCTCGACTCCGGCGACCAGGGCAAGGAGCCCACGACGGTCGTCGACCTCTCCGGCGATGAGCCCGAGATCGTCCGCCAGGGTCCGGGCGAGGAGCGCATCTGGCGCTGGTGAGCCCCGGCCGCGGGTGGGTCCAGCCGCGGGTGGGTCTAACCGCGGGTGATGTCGAAGCGCACGTCACGCCCGTCCACGGTGCTCACGGTGGCCTTCAGCGCAATCGGGGCGCCGTTCTGGGTGCCGGTGCAGGTGATGCTCGCCCCGATCTGCGCGGGCAGCGGGCCGGGGCACCGCACGGAGCCGGCGGGCAGCGGCACCGTCTTCTCGATGGTGCTCTGCACTGAGGCCGCGGGCAGGTCCGAGGTGGGCAGCCAGCCCTCGGGGACGGCGACGAACAGCGCGAGGGCGAGGACCGCCTCGGCGAGGGTCAGCAGGATGCCGAGCAGGATCGCGGCGGTCGCCGCCGCGCGGCCGGTCAGCCGGACCGGCGCGTCCGGGGCCGCCGCGGACCGGATGATCCGACGGCGGGCGACGATCCCGAGGACCAGGCCGACCGGCGGCACGAGCACGGCGGCCACCACGACGGCGACCGCGAGCCCCGAGAGCCGATCGGTCCGCTTCGCCGGACCGTGGGGTGCCCCCGGGGGCCCGTAGGCCGACTGGACGGGCGGGCGCGGCGGCGGGGCGGGGAAGCCCCGTCCGGCGGTCGGGACGCCGGGCCCGGGCCGGGGCGGGCGCGGCGGCATCGGCCGCGGGGGGACCGGTCCCGGGCGACCGGGCGGCGGGACCTGCGAGGACATCCGGTCTCCGGCGGATCGTGCGGACGAACGGCCCGCGGATGGTAGCGATCTCGAACGCTCCGGGGCACCGACCGAGCCGACATCGGGCCGCCCGGCGGCATTCCGGACGCGGAGGATCACGACGGCGGACAGCACGACGCCCGCGGGGCGGCGGCGGCCCGGGTGGACCGCCCGCCGCGTCCCGCGGGCGTCGGAGGCCCGGAGGGTCCTCGGAGATCAGGCGGCGTTCTCGCCGGACGTCTCCCCCTCGGGCGTGGTGCCCTCGGCGGCGGCCGGGGTGGCCCCGGTGATCTCGATCCGGCGCGTCTCCGGCTCGGTGTGCACACCGGTGACCCGCACCGTCAGCACGCCGGCGTCGTAGGAGGCGCTGACGGCCTCCGGACCGACGTGCTGCGGGAGCGAGAAGCTGCGACGGAACGCGCCGCGGCGGCTCTCGCGGAAGCCCTCGCCGGTGTGGGAGTCGCGGCGCTCGCCGCGGACGACGAGCCGGTGCCCGACGACCTCGACGGTGACGTCGGAGGCGATGTCGACGCCGGGGACCTCGAGACGGACGACGGCGTCGTCGCCCTCACGGACGACGTCGGCGGCCGGGACGTACCAGGCCGACTCGGTGGCGCGGCTCGGCGCCGAGAGGCGACGGAGCAGGGCCGACGGGTCGCTGAACCCGAACGGGGCGAACGGGGCCCGTGGCCCCCAGAAGCTGAGTGCGGTGCTCATGAGTGGTTGCTCCTCGATGAAGGTGGCCCGACCTTGCGGGTCTCAAAGTCAGACAACATGAGTCGAGCAGACTCAATTCCCGGCTCTGTCAGGAACGTCCCCCGACCGGGACACTGGCCGATATGACGAGCAGTGAGCCGGATCCGGCGGGTCCCGACGAGCGCACCGACCCGGTGGTCGGAGACCCCGTGGCCCCGGTGAGCACGGACTACACCGCCGAGGGCGTCCCGACGTTCGACTTCGTCCGCGACCGCATCGAGGGCCGGGCCGCGACCGCCGAGGGCCGGGGCGTGCTGGACGCCGAGACGCCCGAGGGCCGCACGCTCGCCCAGCAGGAGGCCGATCGGGACGCCGCGGCGCGCGACCGGCTCGAGCAGATCCGCCGGAGCATGGGCGGCTGATCGGTTGCCCCGGGTCGGTGTCGCGAACCGCACACCGATCACTCAGCCGCCCCACAGTCTCCGCGCGCACCGTGGAGGAGACGGTGCGGAAGGGGAGGTCGGGCGATGAGCGTGGCGACGGTCGCGGGACGGCGCAGCGAGGCGCGGGCGGTGAGCGGGACCCCGTCGTGGACCGCCTCGGCGCGCGGTCCGCGGCGGCACCAGGCCGACGCCACCGCACGTTTCGAGGGCCGCGGCCGGGTCGCCGTGGCGGTGGCTGACGGCGTCGGCGACTCCGCGGGTGCCGCCCTGGCGGCCCGCGCGGCGGCGGACCACGCCGTGCGGGTGGCCGTCCTCGACGGGCGCGCCGACCTCGCCGTCCTCGCGGCCCGCGACGTGCTGCTCGCCGCGGGCGGCATGATCGGCGGCGACGCGGCGCTCACCGTCGCGCTCTCGCCGAGCGCCGATGCCGTCGGCGCGCCGTGGACCGTCGCGTGGGTCGGCGACTGCCGCGCCTGGTCCTGGGACGGGCGCGCCGTGCACCCGCTGACCCGCGAGCACACCGTCGCCTCCGAGATGCGCGCCGCGGGCGTCGCGGTCGCCCCGCGCCTCGACAACGTCCTGACCACCAGCGTGCGCACGGTGCGCGGCGCCACGGAGATCGGCATGACCGCGGTGCCCGCGCCCGTCGCCCTGGTGCTCGCCAGCGACGGGGTCCACCGCAGCGTCGACCCGGCCCGTCTCGCGCGGCTCGTCGCCCACGTCCCGCCGCCCGTGCTCGCCCGCACCCTCGTCGACTCCGCCCGGGCCGCGGGCACGCACGACAACGCGACCGCCCTCGTCGTCGACACCCGGAGCGCGGGACCCGTGATCCCCGCACCACGGCGGCCCTGAGCCCGGCCCCGCCCGGCAGACTGGGCGCCGTGCGCGCCCTGTTCGACCTGACCACCGCCTACGAGCCGACCGACGACGAGCGCCGCGACCCCGTCCCGGCCGTGGGCGCCGTCCTCTTCGACTTCTCGAACACGCTCTTCCACATGGTCGACGTCCGGACCTGGCTCGAGCGGGTCGCGGCGGTGACCGGGCACGCACTCGACGTCGACGACGCGCTCGCCGACGTCGCCACCGCGGCCGCGCGGCCGGACGTCCTCGCCGCGCAGGAGGGTCGCGACCTCTCCGAGACGGCGCACCGTGACGCCATGCGCGCGTGGTTCTCGCACGTCCCGGCGCTCGCAGGGGTCGAGGACACGGCGGTGGACGTGCTGCGCGCGCCCGAGGCCTGGGTGCCCTACCCGGACACCGCCGAGGTGCTGGGCGCGCTCGCGGCGCGGGGGGTGCCGGTCGGGGTGGTGTCGGACATCGGGTGGGACATCCGCGCGCACGCCCGGCACGCGGGGCTCGCCGACCTCGTCGGGTCGTGGACGCTCTCGTGCGAGATCGGGACCGAGAAGCCCGACCCCGTGGTGTTCCGCGCGGCGTGCGCGTCGCTCGGCGTCGACCCCCGGGCCGCGCTCATGGTCGGCGACAATCCGGCCCGTGACGGCGGCGCGGTGACCCTCGGATGCCGTGCTTTCCTCCTGCCCGGCGAGCACCGGCTCGGCGAGCGGGGACTGCGGGCGGTGCTGGACCTCGTCCCCCAGCCGGTCGGGGCGCGCTGACTGCCGGCGCGGCTCCCATCGCGAGGGGCACACCACGCATGCGCGAAGGCCGCAGACCCTGCGCCGTGTGCTCCTGATCAGCGGGGACCGGACCGCGGCCACCGCCCACCTCGCGAGGGGCACACCACGCATGCGCGAGGCCCTGCGAGCTGCGTCATGTGCTCCTGATCATGAGCCGCGGCGCTCAGCCCAGGGCGTTCGCGATGGCCTCCGCGAGGCGCTGCTGCCCCTGCGGGGAGCGGGCGAGGGCCGCGTCGGCGGGGTTGGCCAGGTTCGCGCACTCCACGAGCGCGCTCGGCACGGTCGCGAGGTTGAGTCCGGCGATGTCGGCCCGCCCGTCGAGGCCGCCGCGCCCGATGTAGGTCGCCGGCGTGAACCCGGCCCCGCGCATCGACGTGACGACCGCGTCCGCGAGCGACCGCGCCGGGCCGCGCTGCGCCGGGTTCAGCGGCGGGGCCGAGTAGAGGACGTGGAAGCCGTGCCCGCTGGTCGGCCCGCCGTCGGCGTGGACCGAGACCACCGCCGCCGCACGGGCCTTCGCGCCGGCCTCGCCGCGCACGTCGACGCACGGTCCGACGCCGTCGTCGGAGTCGCGGGTGAGCACCACCCGGTAGCCGCGCGCCCGGAGCCGGTCGGCCAGCGCCTGCGACACCGCCCAGGTGAACGCGTGCTCGGGGTAGCCGTCGGCCGCGCTCGCACCCGTGGTGTTGCAGGGCTTCGTGCCCCCGCGACCGTCCGGCACCGGACGGTTGATGCCCGACCCCGGGCCGTTGCGGCCGTTGTGCCCCGGGTCGACGACGATCGTGGCCCCGGGCGGGAGCCCGAACGTCCCGGGCCGTGCGGCGGCGGGCGACGCGGGCGCGGCTGCCCGGGTCGGGGGTGGGGCCGGGGCGGGTGACGGGGTCGGCGCGGCCGCGGGCGCGCTGCCGGGCCCGGCGCAGCTGCAGAGAACCGCGACGAGTGTCGCGACCAGGGCGACGCGCGAGGGGCTCGGACGGTTCGGCACGGCACGATGGTGACGGGGACGGGGCGCCGCGGCGGGGACCCGTCCCGGTCGTGTCGCGCGTGAAGGTCGACTCACCTCGTTTCGCATGCTCACGATCCGGGGGATCTCGACGTCGTGGCACTCACCATCCCCCAGGGCGTCGGCTGGACCGCACTCGTCGTCTCGGCGCAGCGCGCCGCCGAGTCCCGCCGCCCGGACGCGCTCTTCCGCGACCCCGTCGCCGAGGCCCTCGTCGACACCATCGGCGAGGCCGCCGTCGCCGCGGCTCCCGACCCGGACCACGACGGGACCGGGGAGGACGCGCTCACCCGCGTGATGGGCGACTTCCTCCCGGTGCGGACGTGCTTCTTCGACCGGCTCGTGACCGAGCACCCCACCGCGCAGGTGGTGATCCTCGCCGCCGGTCTCGACGGCCGGGCCTACCGCCTCGAACGGCCGGCGGGGACGGTGTTCTACGAGGTCGACGTGCCCGAGGTGCTGGCCTTCCGCGACGCGGTCGCCGGAGATCTGACCCCGACCGTCGAGCACCGCTCGGTCGCGATCGACCTGCGTGAGGACTGGCCCGCGGCCCTCCTCGCGGCCGGCTTCGACCCGACGAGGCCGACGACCTGGCTCGTGGAGGGACTGCTCATCTACCTGCCCGCCGACGCCGCGGACCTGCTGCTGGACCGGCTCACCGGCCTCTCCGCGCCGGGCAGCGCGATCGGCGTGGAGTACGCCGACCGCGATCCGGCCGCCGCGATGTCCGGTGTCGCGGGCGACGATCCCGGGGCGCGCCGGTTCGCCGACCTGGTCGACGCCGGGCCCCGCGACACCCCCGCACGCTGGCTGGGCTCACGGGGCTGGACGGTCGAGGAGTCGACGGTGCGCGAGCAGGCCGCCCTCGTCGGGCGAGAGGTTCCCGTGGTGATGGACCCGGACCGGGGCGGGATGGACGCCTGGCTCGCCCGCGCCCGCCGCTGAGGCGCTACACCGCCCGCCGGGCGCGCAGCGCCGCGACCGCGCCGAGAACCGCGACCGCGCCGAGCCCGCCGTAGAGCAGGTGCGCGGACGCGAGGGGGTCGGCGCCCAGCGCCACCGCGACGCCGGCGAAGGACGCGCCGAGCGCGACGGCGAGCATCTGCACCATGGTGATCGCGGCGGAGGCCCGGTCACCCTCGCCGTCGCCCGCGTCGGCATCCTCCGCCCCGGACCCGACGGCCAGCGCCCCCGCCGAGAGGTGCGGCCAGGCGACGCCGACACCCGCTCCGGCCGCGGCGAGCGAGATCGCCCACACCAGCACGGTCACCGTCGACGCGTCCGCCCGCTGGGACACCGCGAGCGCCACGAACCCGAGGACGGTCACCGCGGGACCGAGGGTCACGCAGACCCGGGCCCGGCCGACGCTCGCGCTCACGACCTCGCCGACCACCCACCCACAGGCCAGCGCCACACCGAGGAAGCCGGCCGTCACCGGCTCCAGCCCGCCGAGACGCTGGCCGAACAACGGCACGAACACCTCCACCGCCGACACGCCGACCAGCACCCCGATCAGCACGTAGACCGCGCCCAGACCGCCGCCCCGGAGGAAGGTCGCGGCGGGGAGCACCCGGCCGCCACCCCCACCCGGCCGGTGCTCCACGACGACGAGCCCCCCGAGCAGCAGCAGCGCGACGACGAGCCCACCGGCCGCCACCGCGATCCCGCGCCCGGTGACCCCGGACCCCGACACGGCGAGCCCGGAGACGGAGAGCACCGCCGCCGCGGCCGCCACGAGCAGCACCGAGGCCAGCGGGAACGGGCCCGACGCCCCGGACGGCGCCGCCGCGGTGTGCCGCAGCCCGGCGGGGACCCCGGCGCCGATCGCCACCGTGATCACGACGAGCGCGACGAACGCCAGCCGCCACTGCCCCGCCTCCGCGAACACCCCGCCCAGCGTGGGCCCGACGAGCAGCCCCACGCCCCACATCGTCGAGATCGAGGCGCTCGCCCGCGTCCAGAGCCTGCGCGGCAGCGCGGTACGGATCAACGCGTAGGCCAGCCCCGCGAGGAGCCCGCCACCAACGCCCTGGACGGCCCGTCCGACGAGCAGCACCGCCATGTCCGGCGCGGCCGCGTCGATCGCGGCACCCACCCCGAACGCGGCGAGCGCGAGCACGTAGGCCCGGCGCGCGGGCCACGCGGCGAGCAACCTCCCGACCAGTGCGGACGCGACGACGGCGGTGAGCAGATAGACCGTGGTCACCCAGGCGTAGAACCGCTCGCCCCCGATCTCGGCGACCGCCGAGGGCAGCAGGCTCGCGGTGACGTAGGTGTCGGTGGCGAAGAGCAGCACCCCGCCGCACAGGACGGCCACGGTCGGTCGGCGCCCCGCGGAGAGGAGGTCGCGCCAACTGCCGATCGGGACGCCCACGCCGCCGTCGTCCACGCCCACCGACGCTACGTCGCGGCCGGGTGCGGCGCCCGGCCGTACGGTGGCGCCGTGCTGGACCGCTACGCCCGCGCCGCGCCCGGCTGGGCCGGCGGGGCCGCGCACGTCTACGGGCCGCTCGCCCGCGCCCTCGTCGGGGCGGCGCCCCACCCGCTGGCGGGGCGCCTCGTCCTCGACGCGGGCGCGGGCACCGGCCTCGCCGGCGACGCCCTCGCCGCGACGGGTGCCCGCCCGGTCGCCCTGGACGTCTCGCCGGCGATGCTGCGCGCCGTGCCCGGCGGACGCCCGAGCGTCGCCGGGTCGGTTCTCGCCGTGCCGCTGCGCACCGCCGCCGTCGACGACGCCGTCGCCGCGTTCGTCCTCAACCACGTGCACACCCCCGTCGACGCCCTCACCGAACTGGCGCGCGTCGTCCGCCCGGGCGGGGCCGTGCTCGCCACGGTGATGTCCGCGGGGAACGCCAGCCCGGTCCGCGACCGGATCGACGCGGTCGCCCGCGCGTACGGCTTCACCCCGCCCGGCTGGTACGCCGAGCTCACCGGCGAGCAGGCCCCGTTGCTGGGCTCGGCGGAGCGGATGGAACGGGCGGCCCGGGGGGCGGGGCTCGTCGCGGTGCGAGTGGAGGAGGGCCCGGCCGACCTCGGGCTCACCGGCCCCGCGGCGCTGGTCGACTACCGCCTCGGCCAGGCCCAGTTCGCGGACTGGCTGCTGGGTCTCGACCCGGGCACCCGCACCGAGGTCCGCCGCGAGGCGGTCGCCTCGGTCGCCCCGGTGATGGAGCCCTACCGCCCTGGTGTGGTCCAGCTCACAGCAATCGTGCCGCCCCGGATGTCGATCCCGACGACCGCCGTGCGTGGTGGGGACGACGGCCGCCGCACCCCGCGGGGCGCCCGAGGAGGAGGACGACGATGACCCGCTACCTGCTCGCGATCCAGCAGCCCGACGACCCGACCGCGCCCGATGCCCAGCGCCCCGAGCCCGACCGGCTCGCGGCGATCATGCGCGACGTGGAGGCCGTCCGGCAGGACATGGTGGACGCCGGGGTGTGGGTGTTCTCCGGCGGCCTGCACCCGGTGAGCTCCGCGACGGTGGTGCGCACCCGGGGCGACGAGGTCCTGCTCACCGACGGTCCCTATGCCGAGGGCAAGGAGCAGATCGGCGGGCTGACGATCCTCGACGCCGAGGACCTCGACGCCGCGCTGGGGTGGGCGGGTCGGCTCGCGCGCGCGATCCACCCGCTGCCGGTCGAGGTCCGTCCCTTCCAGGACTGAGACGTGACCCGGGAGATCGCCGACGTGTTCGCCCGCGAGTACGGGCGCTGCGTCGCGACCCTCACCCGGGTCCTCGGCGACATCGACCTCGCCGAGGAGGCGGTCGCGGACGCCTTCGGGGTCGCCGTCGAGCGCTGGCCCGCTCTCGACGGCGGCCTGCCGGCCAACCCGGGCGGCTGGATCGTGACCACCGCGCGACGCCGGGCGATCGACCGCATCCGGCGGGAGTCGACGCGCGAGGGCAGGCACGTGGAGGCGGCCCGGCTGGCGCCGGACGGGGACGACCCCGCGGAGGAGGTGGGCCCGGTGCGCGACGACCGGCTCCGGCTGCTGTTCACCTGCTGCCACCCGGCGCTGGCCGCACCGGCTCGGGTGGCGCTGACCCTGCGCCTGCTCGGCGGCCTGGAGACCCCAGCGATCGCGCGGGCGTTCCTGGTCCCCGAGGCGACGATGGCCCAGCGGCTTGTCCGGGCGAAGGCGAAGATCCGCGACGCGAACGTGCCCTTCCGGGTCCCCCGGGACGCCGACCTGCCCGACCGGCTGCGGGCCGTGCTCGCCGTCGTCTACCTGGTCTTCACCGAGGGACACACGGCGACGTCGGGGGCCTCCGACCGACCGGACCTCGCCGCCGAGGCGATCCGGCTGGCCCGCCTGGTGTCCGAACTGATGCCCGACGAGCCCGAGGCGCTCGGGCTGCTGGCCCTGCTCCTGCTCACCGACGCGCGCCGGCCCGCGCGCGTCGGTGACGAGGCGGCCGAGCACGCCGGCCGGGGCGCCCTGGTGCCGCTCGCCGAGCAGGACCGCTCCCGCTGGGACGGCGCGGCGATCGCCGAGGGGCACGCGCTGGTACGCCGGTGCCTGCGGCGCGGGGCCCCGGGCGTCTACCAGATCCAGGCCGCGATCAACGCCGTGCACACCGACGCCCCGACGGCCGCCGCGACCGACTGGCGGCAGATCCTCGCCCTCTACGACCAGCTCACCGTCCTCGACCCGGGGCCGGTGGTGGCGCTGAACCGGGCCGTCGCGCTCGCGGAGGTCGAGGGACCCGGACCCGCGCTCGCCGTCGTCGAGGGCCTCGACCTGCCCCACCATCACCTGCGCGAGGCGGTGCGCGCGGACCTGCTCACGCGGCTGGGCCGGCGCGAGGAGGCACGGGCGGCGCTGGACGCGGCCCTCTCCGGCACCGCGAACCCCGGCGAACGGGCACTGCTCGCCGACCGTCGGGAACGCCTGGGATGAGACGACGTCGATCGGACCGCGGTACGGCGTGCTCGAGCGGATCTCCGACGTCCACGCGTTGCGACGAACGGGCTCGCTCCCCGGAGAGGGACCTCTACCCCCTTCGATCCCTCGCCCCGTCACGTCGTTCGCCCGGTGGTAGGACCGTTCCACGATCAGGATCGCCCGAGGCGGCACCGACCCGTGCCCGTGCTGCCGAGGCCCGGCCCCCGGAGGTCGATGTGCGCGCCCCTCTCGACGAACGCCTGTCCCCCGTCCTCGACGCCCTCGATTTCCCCGCTGCGCGGTGGGAGATCATCACGGTCGCCGAGGAGTACGGCGCGGACCTCCGCACCCGGACCGCGTTGCGGGCCCTGACCCGCCAGACGTACTTCTCACGGGGGATGCTCCTGCGGGAGATCGCCGAGAACGGGTCGCCCTCCCCCAGGCCCGTCGCCGGGCCCCGTGCCGTCCCCTCCGCCGTCGTACCGCGGAGCGCCTGAGCCCTCGCACGGTCCCGTGCGTGGACGATGATCACCCTTCCCGGCACCGGGCGGGGAGCCCACCCTCCGAGGCAGAAAGGGGCCACCACGTGGCCGCTCCGACCCGTACCGACCGTCCCGCGAGCCGCGGCAACCTGGCCGTGCACCGTTGGGAGGGCAGTGCGACGACGCATGTCGTGCTCCTGGCGCACGGCATCAGCGAGCATGCCCGCCGCTACGACCACGTCGCCGACGCGCTCGTCGCGCACGGCGCGGCGGTGTACGCGCCCGATCACTACGGGCACGGCGAGTCCGAGGGCGAGCGCTCCTCCGTCGACGACGTCGAGGTCATGGTCACCGACCTGGCGGCCGTCGCCCGGCTCGCGCAGGAGGACCACCCTGAGCTGCCGGTCGTGCTGCTCGGGCACTCCCTGGGCGGCTTGATCGCCACCCGATTCGCCCAGCGTCACGAGGCCGACCTGGCGGGCCTGGCACTGTCGGCCCCGTTCGTCGGGGGGAACCCCGCCTTCGCGCCGCTGCTCGACATGGACCCCATGCCCGAGGTCCCGCTCGACCCGACGCTGCTCTCCCGCGACGAGTCCGTCGGGGATGCCTACGTCGCCGACCCGCTGGTCTACTCCGGGCCGATCCTCGAGGCCTCCCTGCGGGGACTCTTCGCCGCCGTGGCCGCCGTCGCCGCGGGTCCCGCACTCGACGTGCCCACCCTGTGGCTGCACGGGGACGCCGACGGCCTCGCACCGCTCGGGGTGACCCGGGACGCCCTGGGCGCGATCCGTCCGGAGCAGCTCGAGGAGCACGTCTACCCGGGGGCGCGCCACGAGATCTTCAACGAGACCAACCGCGACGAGGTCATCGGTCACCTCGTCGACTTCGTCGACCGCATCGTCGCCGCGCGATCGGTGACGAACGCCTGACCCGTCGACCTGGTGGACCCGTCGACGCGGTGGGTCAGGGCTTGCGGGCCACCATGCCGACCGCGCAGCGCTGGGCCGGGTCGAGGGCACGCAGCCGCGGACCGTCGGGCCACCAGTCGGCGAGCAGGACGAGGCCGGGATCCACGATCTCGAGCTCCGGCGGGATCATCGCCTCGATCTGCGCGCGCGTGCGGAAGAGCCCCGTCCCCATCGGGCTGTTGACCATGACGTTCTCGATCCGCCGGGCGACGCCGCTGTCGTCGTCCTCCGGGTCGAGGAAGTGGGTCATCGCGAGGTAGGAGCCCGACGGCAGGGCGTCGACGTACTCGGCGACGATCTCGGCGGGCGTCGGGGTGCCGTCGTAGTGGTGCAGCACCCCGAGCAGGAAGAGCGCGATCGGGGCGTCCCACTTCAGGAACGAGCGGACCGACGGGTCCTCGATGACCTCGCTCGGCGTGAAGATGTCGGCGGGCACGAACAGCGTCTGCTCGTTCTCCTCGAGCAGCGCACGGCTGTGGGCCACGACCGACGGGTCGTTGTCGACGTAGACGACCTTCGAGCTCGGCGCGATGCGCTGCGCGACCTCGTGGGTGTTCTCCGCGGTCGGCAGGCCGGACCCGCAGTCGAGGTACTGCACGATCCCGGTCTCGGTGGCGAGGAAGCGCGTCGCGCGGATCAGGAACGCACGATGGTCGAGCGCCAACTGCTGCACCTCGGGGACGACCGCGCGCATCCGCTCGAAGACCTCGCGGTCCACGGCGTAGTTGTCCTTGCCGCCGAGTGTGGCGTTGTAGACGCGGGCGATACTCGCCTTGTCCCGGTCGACCCTGACGGGACCGTCGGTGGCCGGCTGCGCCGACCGGGCCGTACCTGCCATGCGTGTGCCCCACCTGATGATCGATACGAACCGGCCGTCATCACGACCTGCGACGACCCCTCGCCCGCACACTATGCGCCGGATGCCGCGCGCGAGGATCCAGGGTTCACAGCGTACGAGAATCGGCGGACGACCTGTAGTCTCCCGATTCCGGGCCGTGACCATGGGCCCGTGACGGCCCACCCCGAGGGCGACCGGAGGTCATCCGTGGCCAGCGAGCAGGCACCCGACCCTCAGGACGCGACGGATTCGTCGCCCGCCGGGGACGACGTCGGGCCCACCGCCCGCCGGATCATCGTCGGGGCCCAGCTGCGCCGCCTCCGGGAGAACGCGGACGTCACCCGGTCGACCGCCGGTTACCACATCCGCGGCAGCGAATCGAAGATCAGCCGGATGGAGTCCGGCAAGGTCGGCTTCAAGCTGCGCGACGTCGAGGACCTGCTGTCGCTCTACGGCGAGCACGACCCCGAACGCCGCGATCACCTGGTCGGCATCGCGAAGCGCAGCAACGAGGCGGGCTGGTGGCAGCGCTCGGGCGACGCCGTGCCGGACTGGTTCTCGGAGTACGTGGGCCTCGAGTCCGCGGCGGTCCGCATCCAGACCTACGAACTGCTCTTCGTGCCAGGTCTGCTGCAGACCCCGGAGTACGCCCGGGCGATCGTCACCCGCGGCCACCCCGACACCGCGGGGCCCCTCGCGGAGGAGCGCGTGCGCGTGCGCATGGCCCGGCAGCGTCTGCTCGGGCGACCCGACGCGCCGCGGCTGTGGGCCGTCGTCGACGAGTCCGTGCTGCATCGGCCCATCGGCGGGCCCGAGGTCCTGGCCGGCCAGCTCGACCACCTCCTCGAGATGTCCCGGCGGCCCACGATCTCGCTGCAGGTCGTGCCGAACGCGCTCTCCGGCTACGGCGGTGAGGCCGCCTTCACGATGCTGCGCTTCGCCGAGCCGGACGTCCCGGACATCACCTACATCGAGGGCCTCACGGGTGCGCTCTACCTCGACCGGCAGGGCGAGGTCGAGGAGTACACCCGCGTGATGGACCAGCTCACCATCGACGCGTACAGCCCGGAGGAGACCCGGAGCCTGCTCGGCAAGCTCCGCTCCGTCCTGGACTGACCGCCCTCGACGCTGCGTGTCCGCCGACACACCCAGCGTCGCTGCCTGCACATGCAGATGCCCTGGGCCGGTGTTACCGTCACTCGCACGGCAAGCAGCACGTGCGGAAGACGGACAGGGGGCTGATCCCGACCATGCACACCTCGGCTTCGCGCCTGATCGGCGCGCAGTGGCGGAAGAGCCGCTACAGCGGCGCGCAGGGCAACTGCGTCGAGCTCGCGGCGGTCCCCGCCGCGGGGAACGGCGGTGTGGCGGTGCGCAACTCCCGCTTCCGGGACGAGCCGGCGCTGCTCCTCACCCGCTCCCAGCTGGCCACGCTGATCGCCGAGGTCAAGGACGGCGACTTCGACGACCTCCTCGAGGGCGCGTGATGACCATCCTCCCGGCGTCCCCTCGACGCGGCACCGCGTCCCGGTCGGCCGTCCGCGCGCACTGGCTCACGTGCGCCCTCGACGGCCGCGACCACGCCGTCGTCGATCACGACCCGGTCTCCGGCGCACACCTCTCCGCGTGCGCGAAGACCGTCTGGGCCTCGTCGCTCGCCAGCCCGCCCGCGGCGCGCTGCTCGGACTGCCGGCATTCGGTCGGCGACACGGCGGACGACGACCGCCGCTCCGGCCTGCTCGGGCGCTGGCTCCGTTCCTCCTGAGCGACGCATGAGCGGCCGTCCTGCCGGTCACGGATCCGCAACGACTCGACGTCATCCCCCGGCGACTCCCCGTTCAAGGGCATGACCCCCCTCGTCCGGGGTACGAGTATCGTGTGTCCGGCGTTACAGCTGCGGGAAGGACCTCGGCGAGGAGGCTCGATGGCGGTGGCGACGAACAGATCTGACGGTTCGGTCGACGACGTGGACCGGGTCGGCGCGCTCCTCCACGCGGACCGCGACGACGTCGTGGACCTGGTCGGGGACGTGGCCCGGATGACGGGCTCACTCCCCGTCGTCGGGGCGCAGGACGTCCGCGACCACGGGAGCGCCCGGCGCGCCCTCGACCTCGCGTGGGACCAGATCCTCTGCGTGATGTCGGCAGGCCCCACCGCGACCGCCCACGCGGTCGACCTGCTCCGACGGGTCAAGGAGGTGGACGAGGCTCTCCTGCGCCGCGACATCGCGGCGCGCAACCAGCTCTTCCACCGGGTGCGCGAGGCCCTCGCGGCGCTCTCCGACATCGGATCGACGGCGGCCCTGGTCGCCAAGGTCCCCGACCTCGCCTGCGCGCTCGGGTTCGACCGCGCGATCATCTCCCGCGTCGAGGACTCCGTGTGGATCCCCGAGAACGTCGTGGTCGAGCGTGACCCGACGTGGGCCGGGGAGATCCTCGCGATCGGCAGGGACAACCCGCTGACGCTGACCTCCGCGCTGCCCGAGAGCGAGATCCTCCGCAGGCGGGTCTCGCTGGTCGTGGAGAACGTCCAGCACCGCGAGAGCGTGCACAAGCCGATCGCCGAGGCCTCGCTCTCGCGCAGCTACGCCGCCAGCCCGATCCTGACCGCGGGCGACGTCGTCGGGTTCCTGCACTGTGACTGCTACTACCAGCGGCGGGATCTCGACGAGACCGATCGTCAGGTGCTCGCGACGTTCGCCGAGGGACTGGGGCAGGTGCTCGCCCGGACGATGGTGCTCGATCAGGTCGGCGCGGTGCGCAGCGGCCTGGACGAGATCGCGTCCCGCCTCGGCACGCCGGGACTGGGCGGCGAGCTGGCGGACGTGTTCCGCGCGCCGCGGTCCGAGCCGATCCCGGCTCCGACCTCGCCGGAACCCGCGCCGGCGCCGTACTCCGGGTTCGGTCACCGGGCCCCGAGCGGGGCCTCCGGAGGCAAGGCCGACCTGACCCGCCGGGAGCTCGAGGTGCTCCGCCACATGGCGGCGGGCGACACGAACGCCCGCACCGCACGGCGCCTCGTCATCTCCGAGGGCACCGTGAAATCGCACGTCAAGCACATCCTGCGCAAGCTCGGCGCCGCCAACCGCGCCGAAGCGGTGTCGCTCTGGTGGCAGATGCAGGATCGGCACCACCGCGGCGCGAGCGCCTGAGGTCGCTCGCTCCGCGGCGGTGCCGGGTCCTCGTCGAGGACGACCAGGGAGCCGTCGTCCTACGCCTCGCACCGATCCGGGGCCCGCCGTCTCGCAGGTTGCTGCTCGTGTCAGGCCTTCTCGGGCGTGAAACGGAACGGCATCCGCTTCACCCCGCGCATGAAATTGGTACCGAGCAGCTCGGGCTCGCCCGCCTCGAAGTCCGGGATGCGGGTCAACAGTTCGCGGAAGAGCTCCCGCAGCGCGGACTTGGCGAGCTGGTTGCCGAGGCAGAAGTGCTTTCCGCCGCCGCCGAATCCCACGTGCGGGTTGGGCGACCGGGCGAGGTCGAACGCCTCCGGGTCGGTGAACACGTCGGTGTCCTGGTTGCCCGAGGGGTAGAACATCACGACCTTGTCGCCCGGCATGATCCGCTTGCCGCCGAGATCGGTCTCCGTGACCGCCGTGCGGCGGAAGGTCATCACCGGCGAGGCGTAGCGGACGAACTCCTCGACCGCGGTGTCGATGCGTCCGTCGAAGTCCTCCGCGAGCCACTCCTGCTGATCCCGGAAGTGGGTCATCGCCCGCACCGTGAACGCCGACGTGTGCTTGGTGGTGTCGGTCCCGGCCACCGACATGAGCACGAAGAACGCGCCGATGTCGAAGTCGTCGAGCTTCTCGCCGTCGACCTCGGCGTTCATGAGCGCCGAGAACAGGTCCTCGGTCGGGTTCTCCTTGCGGGCGTTGATGAGCTCCTCGGCGATCTCGTGCAGCGCCGCGGCGGCCTCGACCTGGACCTCGTCGGCCGGCCGGCCCGCGAGGTACTCCGGGTCGGCCCAGGCGACGATGTCGCCCGCCGCCTTCACCGTGCGGGTGCGCATGTCCTCGGGGACCCCGAACATGTCGCAGAAGATCCGCTCGGGCAGCCGCTCGCCACAACGCTCGACGAAGTCGATCTCACCCGAGGGATCGGAGGCGAACGAGTCGACGATCTCGCGCGCGGCGGTCTTGATCTGGTCCTCGAGCCGCTTGATCTGCTTGGGCGTGAACGCCGAGGCGACCAGCTTGCGCAGGGTGTCGTGCTTCGGGTTGTCCATCGCGAGGAAGGACTGCGTCATCTGCAGGAAGATCTCGGGCAGCAGGTCGAACAGCACGCCCTGCCCGGAGATGTACGTGTCGTTGTCCCGGCTGACCCGCACGATGTCGGCGTGCTTGACCAGCGCCCAGTAGCCCGGGTCGTCGGGGTCGGGGGTGACCGCGTCCTCGACGGGGCGCTGCCAGGACACCGGATCCGTCTCGCGGAGCATCTTGAACCGCTTGTCGCGCTCCTCGGAGGTCTGGTTCCAGAACTCCTTGGACGAGATGTCGATCTCGGAGTGCGGCGGCTTGCCCTCGCCGGAGGCGGGGATGAAGTCCGGACCGTCGTCGGACCCGTCGTCGTCGAAGATCGCGTCCCAGTCGGCGGGCGTCGCCGCGTCGGTGGTCACCGGTGGTACCTCCAGGGGATGAAGCGGGGAAGGACGAGGCCTCCGGCGGCCCGCCGGGGGGTGGTCGACGGGCCGCCGGAGAACCGGGGAGGGGCAGGCCGCAGCTCAGCCCGAGACCGTCGCGTCCTTCTCGGCCACCAGTTCGCGGTAGATCGGGAACAGCGGCTTCGTCAGCGGGACCAGCTTGAGGATCTTGTTGACGGGGCCCTTGGCCTTGACCTCGCCCTTGGCCAGACCGACCGCGAGGTTGTACTCACCGCGCCAGAACTTGTCGCCGGTGTCGGACGTCATCATCAGCGTGATGTCGGGCGTCTCGTCCGACGGTCCGGTCGACACACCGATGGACGGGTCCCGCATGAAGATGTTCATCTCGCACGCCGGGTCGGTGTAGTAGACCTTGAGGAAGATGCCCGAGGCGCGGAGCTTGGCGCCGGACTCCGCGTGGTCGTTCGCGGCACGGAAGACCCCGCCGATGTAGGTGTCGACCTCGGCGGCGTCGTTGAAGAAAGCCATCGTCAGCGTCCTCGTTCCCTGTGGTGCGCGCCCCGGGAGGCGGACCTGCGCTCGGGTCGCGGTCCGCATCGTCCCTGGTCAGCGCGGTGCACCACTCATGGTCGAGGCCTCGGGGCGGAGGGGAACCTCCCCCGGGAGGGAGCCCCCTCCCCCGTTAGCGAGGCTGCTCAGGTCGAGGCGACCAGGAACTGCTCCGCCGGGGTCACCCGCAGCCCGTCGGCACGGCCGTCGAAATACGCGCGGTTCAGCGCCTGCGCCCCGACGGCGCGCGCGTCACAGAAGCCTGCCGACCGGGCGAGCGCCACGATCCCGTCCGGGGCGAAATAGCTCAGGAACGGGGTGCCCGCGGCGGCGGCCCCGGCCGCGGAGAGATCACGGAAATGCCGGTCGTCCCCGTCGAGCATCTCGCTCGGCAGCTGGAACGTCATCGCCACCGTCGACCCGGGGACGAGCGTCGCGAGCCGCGTCAGGGTCGCCAGGTTCGCCTCCCGGGTGAGGTACATGCTCACGCCCGTCGAGGCGACGACCGCCGGCCGGCCCGCGTCGAACCCCGCCGCGAGCAGCGCGTCCCACCACGCGTCCTCTGCCTCGAAGTCGGCGGGCACGAACCGCAGTCCGGCGGGGACGGTGAGCCCCAGTTCGGTGACCCGGTGCTCCTTCCACGCCGACGTCGCCGCCCGGTCGACCTCGAAGACCACCGCGTCGAGGTCGGGGCACCGCAGGGCGAAGGTGTCGAGGCCGGCCCCGAGCACCACGTGCTGGGTGACCCCCGCCGCAACCCGCTCGCGCACCAGGTCGTCGACGAACCGGGCCCGGGCGACCATCCCGGCGCGGGCACCGCGGGTGGTGACCGGGTCCATGTCCGGCCGGTCCCGCCAGGCCGGCGGGGGATCGGCGAGCCGGAGACCGAGGGCGTCCGCCATGACCGGAGGCGCCGCGTCGACCTCGAGGTGCAGGGCCCGCCAGAGGGCCACCCGGACCGCGGTGTGGTCGGGCACCACCGCGGTCACCGTTGCTCGCCACCCGGCGCCTCGATCGTCCACGACCGGCCGTCGGGATCGCGGACCACCATCTCGCGGGTCCCGTGGTGGGTGTCGGAGAAGGACTGCTCGACCTCCAGTGCCGGGTCGGGCCGGTAGGACGCGGTGTCCGGGACCCGCAGGACGAGCCGGGTCCCGGTCGGACGGTCCTCGGGCACCTCGGCCACGAAGACGGTCGGGCCGTCGGCGGAGCGGAACTGGCCCGAGTGGTGGTCGGTCTCGAAGTCCAGCTCGAAGCCGAGGGCGGTGAAGAACCTCGCGGCCCGGCCCCAGTTGTGGGTCTCCAGGAACACCGCGCTGATCCCATCGACGGCGCTCGTCATGGTCCGGTCCCCTCCTCGTCGTCGGATGCCGGACGCGCGAGGTGATGGCGCAGCGCCTCGGCCACCAGGGCGGAGAGCGACTGCTCGGTCTCGATCGCGCGGAACTTGACCTGCTTGATCAGGTCGACCGGCAGATACACGTTGAACTGCTTGACCTCGTCGGCCACGCTAGAATGCTAGCAAGCTAGGCCGGCGGAGGCCAGAGACCGCCGAAGATCAACGGGCCTGCATGGTTCTCCGGAACCTCGGGAGCACCCATACAGGCCCGCTGATCATGAGCCGGCGCCCGCGCATGTCAGCGTGGCGCCGTCCTGACGTCAGATGTCAGCGAAGGGCCACCGCTGACCGGCCGGCTACCCCCGCAGCGTCGGCGTCGGCGCCTCCCCGCCGAGCGCGAGCACCTCGGCGAACCCCTCGACGAGGCACTGGCCGAAGAGGTCCCGGTCGGTGATCGCGGCCGGGTCGATGTTGGCCCCGACACAGCACGTGTCGCCGTGCGTCAGCATCGTGATCATGGCCGCGCACCCGGGGCGGGGCGCGTACGGGTACATCTGCTCCACGCGGGCGCCGGCGAGGAAGACCTCCTCGCGAATGCCCGGGACGTTCGACGCCTGCAGGTCGTTGCCCTTGGTGACGCTCCCGGCGACGGCCGCGATCGCCGAGCCCGGCAGCCGCGCGAGCACCGGCGACATCAGCCCGATGTCGTCCGCCGCCGGTTCCGCCCGGCCGCGTGCGACGTCGCCTGCCACCTGCCGCATGCGGGCGGCCGGGTCCTTCTCGCTGATCCGGCCGGCGAGGCGCAGGGACGCGATCTTGTTGCCGCCGCCCTCGTCGTCGGCGCCACGCAGCGACACCGGGATCGCCATCCGGATCTCCTCGGCCGGCACTCCCATCGCCTCGTGGTAGCGCCGGAACCCACCGAGCAGGGCGGCGACGTAGGCGTCGTTGATGCTGCCGCCCCCGGCCTTCGCGGCGGCCCGGAACGGCTTGAACGGCAGGTCGAGCGCGACGAAGCGCCAGTCCGGCCCGCGCGTCGCGAGCAGCGGGGAGGCAGCCGCGCCCGGATCGCCGATCACCCGGATCGCCGACATCCCGAACGCCACCGCGTCGCGGGCCTTCGCGATCGGGTCGCGCAGCGCGGCGCCCGCCGCGCGCAGCACGTGGGTCGGGACCGACGCGAGCGCCTCGGCGTCGTGCCGGATCTGGCGACCGAGGGCGGACCACGGGCCGGGACCCTCACCGATCGGCGGGAGCGGCTGCGGCTTCTCCGGGTCGGTCTCGCGGTGCCGGTTCAGCAGCCCCGAGAGCAGCGCCACGCTGCCCAGGCCGTCGGTGGTGACGTGGTGCAGCTTGAGCAGGTAGGCGGCCTTCCCGTCGGGCAGGCCCTCGATCAGCAGCGCCTCCCACGGTGGGCGCTGCCGGTCGAACGGCGAGGTGGCGAGGTGCTCCGCGGCGGCGAGGACCTCGGGCCACCCGTCCCCCTCGGGAAGCGAGAAGTGCTGCAGGTGCCGGGACAGGTCGAAGTCCGGGTCCGGCGCCCACATGGGGGTCCCGAGCCCGAGCGGCGGCTCCACGACCCGGTCACGGAACCGCGGCACCATCCGCGTGGCCCACTCGTGCGCGGCGACCAGGCGGGGCCAGTCCGGGGCGGTGTCGAGCACGGTCAGCGCGACCATCGTCGAGCGCAGCGCGGGATCGGCCTCGGCCCGCCACATCAGCGTCTCGAACGCCGACATCTCGTCGGAGTCCCCCCAACTCAGCCCGGTGTCGGTCACTACGTCCTCGCTTTCTCCTCGTCCAGCCCCAGCGTCGCGAGGAACAGGCCCCGCACGTGTGCGACGTGCTCGCCGAGAGTCTCGACGCGCCAGGTGCTCGTGTCGATCGGCGGGTGCACCACGGCCCGCACCGTGCCCGGCCGCACCGTCTGATCGTGACGCCACATCAGCTCGCCGGCGTTCTCGAGCACGATCGGCACCATCGGAACACCCGCCTGCATCGCGATGTGGAAGGCCCCCTTCTTCAGCGGGCCGGGCCGCGGGGTCGCCGAGCGGGTGCCCTCCGGGGCCATCACCAGGGACATCCCGCCACGGACCTTCTCGACGGCGGGCCGCAGGGCCTCGCGCGCCTGCCGGATGTTCCCGCGCTCGACGAACGCGACGTCGGCGAGCTGGAAGAGCTGCCCGAACAGCGGCATCGACTTCGCCTCGGCCTTCGCGACCCCGGTGAAGTCGTGCCGCAGCATCGTCATGACGACGATCGGGTCGAGCTTGCTCTGGTGGTTGAAGACGAACACCGCCGGTCGGTGCGACCACAGGTGCTCCGCGCCGTCCACCTCGATCTCCACGCCCGCCACGCCGAGCGCGAGCTCCGAGCCGAGCGAACCGGCGAGGTTGATCGCGCGATGACGGGACCCGCGCAGGAGCCCGGCCCCCGCGGCGGCCGCCGCACCCGCGACGAACCCGCCGTAGAAGCCCAGAGTCCCCCCGATCGCCTCGACGGGCGGGACCGAGCCACGCGGGGCGACCGGCAGCGCGGGCCGGACCTCGTCCGGCTCGCCGATCACCGCGGAGTGCGCGACGAGGTCGAGCAGCGGCCGCTCGGACGCCGGCCCGTAGGCGAACGCGCTCGTGAGGTCCGCGTCGTGCGCGTCCGCCCACGCGGCCACCGCGTCGGCGGCCCCGTGTCCTGCGCACACCGGGGAGGCGATGCCGCCCACCAGGCCGTCGTCGGCGGACACCCGGGTGGTGACGACGGCGTCGGCGCCCAGCTCCGCGGCGATCGGATCGACCTCCGCGGCGGTGGCCCGGGAGACGAGCACGACGCGGTGCCCGCGGCGGGCGTGCCCGACGGCGAGCCGCCAGACCTCGGGACGCAACCAGGACGCGGTCGTCGAGCGGAACGTCGCCCGCCCCTCCTGCGCGACCTCGTCGACCGGGCGCCCCCGCCGCGACCGCACGACCCGCTCGACGTCGTCCGGGGTCACCTCGGCCGGCCCGTCCACGCCGGAGCGCACCTGCTCCGCGAACCGGCCCCACGCCGACGACGGAGCCGCGAACGGTGCGAGGGGAGAGCCCGCGAGCAGCCCCGAGTCGACGACGACGAACGCGGCGACCGACGGTCCACGCGGCGCCGCGGTGATGCGCTCGGCGAGGGAGTCCTCGGCGGGCGAGTGGGATCCGAACGGTCGACTCGGGGTCATGCGAGCAGCTCCTCGGTCAGCCTGTCCTCGATGCGCGAGAGCTCGATGAGCCGCTCGCGGACCTCGGCGATCTCGTCGCGGAACGCCTGGCGGGCCGCCGCCAGGTCCGTGTCCATGTCCGTGCCGGATCGGAGCAGGCCGCGGTTGTCGGCCAGGTCGAGCGCGGACGCGTAGAGCTCGGTCGACACCGAGTCCGGCCGCACCACCCGACCCTGGCGCAGCATCTGCCTGCCGAGCCCGAGGCACTCCCGTCCGAAGACCTTCGGGTCGACGTCCGCTCCCGGGTCCAGCTCCGCCAGCTTCGTCGCCACCACCCACTGCGCGTCCACGAACGAGCGCAGTGTCCGGGGAGCGGCGAGGAAGCCGGAGCGCTCCAGCAGGGCCGCGGCCCCGCCGGGGTCCTGCACACGCTCCCGCCAGTCCGGGTCGACGAGCGCGGTCTCGGCGGCGATCCCGTCGGAGAAGCGGCGCTTCGGCGGGAAGAAGAACTCGAACTTCAACAGGTCGCGCAGTGCGAGCGCGTCCTCCTCCGCCACGTCGACCGGGTCGCGCCCCGCCGGCGCCCGCGACGCCGCCAGCAGCGCGAGCTCGACGATCGCGCGGTCGACGAAGTGGTGGATGGCGCCGTTGCGGTAGAACGCCGCGACCCGGTGGCGGCCGTCGCGGATCGACCACACCGTCTCCGCGCCGCCGGAGTAGCGCTCGACCACCTCGCCGGTGACCAGCCGCTCCAGCGTCCGCTCGATGCCGTCCCCGGTCAGATCGCCGTGCGGCCCGGGGCGGCCGAGCCGATCGAGGTGGTCGAGCAGCGGCTCGGTGGTGACCCGGATCTGGTCCAGGGTCAGCGCCCGTCCGCCGGCCCCGAGCAGGGCGAACGTGACCAGCGCCGTCGGGGTGGCCGGGGTGGCGCGGTTGATCCCGTCGCAGATGCTGAACGCGACCTTCTCCAGGCGCGCCTTGCCCTCCCCGGCCTCCGCCAGCGCGGCCTTCAGCGAGAACGGCTCGCCGAAGCGGACCCGCGCGGTGCCGGAGTTGCGTACCTGCCCGCGGACGTAGCGGGCGAGCCAGCCGAGCCCCTCCGCGGACTTCTCCGCGCCGCCCTGCTCGGCGGCCATGGCGTCGACCTCGTACATCCGGTCGTAGACGAGCGAGGTGGGCACCAGCGTCACGTCCGGGGCGCGCCCGTCGTCCAGGGCGCCGGTGAGGTAGCTGAGCAGGCCCATGCGGGGACGGCGCAGCTTGCCGGTCCGCGAGCGACCGCCCTCGACGTACCACTCGAGGTTGAACCGCTTGGAGACGAGATGCGCGATGTACTCGCGCAGCGCGAGTCGGTACACCGGGTCGTCGCCGCTGGTCCGGCGGATGAACACGACGCCTGCGCGCTTGCCCAGCGGCCCGATCGGCCAGAAGGCCATGTTGTTGCCGCCGAGCATGGTGTTGCGCGGCAGGTCGTGGGCGCGCAGCACCTCGGCGAGCACCAGCGGGTCGGCGTACGAGCGGTGGGTCGGCAGGAACACCAGCGGCGCGGTCCGGCTCAGCTCGTGCAGCGGTTCGACCGTCTCGGTGTCGACCTCGACGTCCCACGCCGAGGCGTGCATCGGCGCGAGCGCGGTCCGGAACGCGTCGATGGCGACCGGACTCTGCACCGTGGCGAGCTCGCCGAGGCGCGCACGGGCGTCCGCGAGGAGCTCCTCGAAGCCACGGCCGGTCTCGCCGGTCAGCCCGCGCAGCCGCTCCCGGAAGCGCGTCGAGGCGACGATCTGCTCGACCACCATCCGCGGGACCGTGTAGTGGTCACCGATCAGCGCGCGCTCGGCCCGCTCGCAGGCGAGGACCCCCGCGCGGAGGACGTAGGCCGCCTGCGAGTCCTCCCGGGCCTCGTCGTCGTGACGGCGCCGCAGGTCGGACACCGTCGCCGGCTCGCCCTCCACCAACCGCACGCGGTCGGGGGCGTTCCGGGCGAGACGGCGCTGCCAGAAGCCGGGTGGACGGCGGTGCCCGAGCAGCGCGAGCAGGTCGGCGGGCTTCGGTCGGTCCGGCTGGACCCCGGTGCCGTCCGCCCACTCGGCGGCCCGCGTCGGCGGCAGCCAGGTCACCCGGACCGGCACCACCGTCGTCGTGGGGTCGGCGTCGAGCAGCGCCCGGTCCAGGGCCGGCTCGTCGAGACAGACCGGGGCTCCGGGGTGGTTCCGGGCGGCCCAGTCGGCGAGGAGCTCGCGCTCCGGTGCGGTCCGTGCGGAGCCGAGCACGATCACCCCGGTGTCGGTCCTCGGCGCGGTGGCGGCTTCGTCGACGCCCGCGGCCACGGCCCTACACCCCCGCCGTCTGTGCGTACTGCTTGCGGAGCTCGCCCTTGACGAGCTTGCCGGTGGCCGTCCGCGGCAGCGCGGTGGTGAAGTCGACGGTCCGGGGGGCCTTGTAGCGGGCGATGTGGGCCTTCACGTGCTCGATGAGCTCGCTCGCCAGCTCGTCGGTGCCCTCGTGGCCCGTCGCGAGCTGGACGACGGCCTTCACCTGCTCGCCCATCTCGCGGTCCGGCACCCCGATGACGGCGACGTCGTAGACCGCCGGATGCATCGTCAGGCAGTTCTCGATCTCCTGCGGGTAGATGTTCACCCCGCCAGAGATGATCATGAAGGCCTTGCGGTCGGTCAGGTAGAGGAAACCGTCCTCGTCGACGTGGCCGACGTCGCCCGTCGTGGTCCAGTTCTCGTGCCGCGGGTGCTGGGCCTCGCGGGTCTTCTCCGGGTCGTGGTGGTACTCGAACGGCCGCTGCGGGCGCTCGAAGAAGATCGTGCCGATCTCGCCCGTGGCGAGCTCGCGGCCGTCCTCGTCGTCCGGGTCGCAGATGTGGATGACGCCGAGCTTGGCCTGCCCGACCGAGCCCGGGTGCTCCAGCCACTCGTGCGGGGAGATGAGCGTGATGCCGTTCGCCTCGGTCGAGGAGTAGTACTCCCAGAGCACCGGGCCCCACCAGTCGATCATCGTCTGCTTGACGTCCACCGGGCACGGGGCGGCCGCGTGGATCGCGACCTCCATGGTCGAGACGTCGTGGGAGCTCTGCACGGACTCGTCGAGCTTGAGCATCCGGACGAACATCGTCGGCACCCACTGCGAGTGCGTGACGCCGTGCTCGCTGATGACCCGCAGCGCCTGCTCGGCCTCGAAGGTCGCGGTGAGCACCAGGGTGCCTCCCGTGGCCAGGACCATCCCGCCGAACCGCAGCGGGGCTGCGTGATAGGTCGGGGCAGGCGAGTAGTAGACGGTGTGCTCGTCGAACGAGAACAGCGGGCCGAAGACCGCGATGAACGGCTCGCCGGGCTCGTGCACCTGGCGGTCGGTCAGTGCCGGCTGGATGCCCTTGGGCCGGCCGGTGGTGCCCGAGGAATAGAGCATGTCCGCGCCGGCGGGCTGGTCGGCCGGCTCCTCGGCGCTCGCGGCGGCGATCGCGTCCTCGTAGGAGTCGTGCCCCGGGACCGTGCCGCCGTAAGCGAGGCGGCGGCGCACGTTCGGCGTGTCCGCGACCACGCCCTCGGCCAGCTCGGCCATGTCGGCGGACACGATCAGCACCTCGGCGCCGCAGTCGTCGACGATGTAGGCGGCCTCGGGCACCGAGAGGTGGTGGTTCACTGCCGTGATGTAGAGCCCGGAGCGGACGGCCGCCCAGTAACAGACGAAGACGTCCGGGCCGTTCGACGCGATGAGCGCCACGTGGCCGCCGCGCTGGAGCCCCTCGCCGCGCAGCACGTGCGCGAGACGGATCGACCGCTCCTCCAGCTCGGCGTAGGTGAGCGTCTCCCCGGTATCGGCCATGACGACCGCGGGTTTGTCGGGGGTCGTCCTCGCGTGCTTTCCGGGGTACACGGCGGTGGTCCTCGCTCGGCTCGGGGTCGGGTGACGGCGCCATCGTTGCCGACGGCACACCGTCCGCACATCCGCGAACAGCGGGAGAGACAACAGCCGAACGAGAGATATGACGGGCGTCACAGTACGCCCACCAGACGGACGCCATGGCGGCCACGTGGTGGGCGGCGAGGACCCGTCACGACACTCACGGGTCCTTTCGATGTCCGAATTGCCCCCCGGACGTGCCCCTAGCGGGGGACTTGAGGCACCCGACCGGCAGAACATCGGCGATCGGGGCGCATCGCGAGTCGGTAACGGTCGTTGTCCCAGTCACATCCCCCGACGGGTGCACGTTCACCCCGTCCCGCTCCCCGCTCCGCAGTGGAGGTCGTTCGTGTCCCTGTCTGCACGCTCCCGTGCCCTGACGATCGGCGTGCTGGCCGCGGCCGCCGCCTCCCCGGCGACCGCGTTCGCCGCGCCCGCCCCGGCCGCCGCCCCGGCTCCCGCCGCCGCGCAGCCGGCCGCCGCCCAGCCGGCCGCCGCGCAGCCGGCCGCCGCACAGCCGGCCGCGGCCCAGCCCGCCGCTGCTCAGCCCGCCGCTGCTCAGCCCGCTGCCGCGCAGCCCGCCGCGGCCCAGCCGGCCGCCGCGCAGCCCGCGTACGCCCAGCCCGCTGCCGCGCAGCCCGCCTACGCGCAGCCCGCTGCCGCTCAGCCGGCCGCCGCCCAGCCCGCCTACGCGCAGCCCGCCGCGGCGGCGCCGGCCCAGGCCGCCCCGGCCTCCCCCGGCGTGCTCGGCATGCTCATGGGCGCCCCGGCCGCCGCCCAGGCCCCGGCCGCTTCCCCGGCCGCCGCCACCCCGGCGACCCCCAAGCTCGACGCGCCGAAGGCCGCCGACGCCAAGAAGGCCATGAACAAGGCCGAGTCGAAGGCCTCCGACGCCAAGAAGTCGGACTCGAAGAAGGCCGACTCCAAGAAGGGCGACCTCACCAAGACCGCCACCAAGGCGTCCAAGGACTCGAAGGCCGGCACGGCCACCAAGGCCATGGACCACCACGACCGCGCCATGCTCAGCGGCATGAACATGAAGCTCTGAGCTACACCTCACCCACGACGATGCCGGTCCTCCCACCCGGGAGGGCCGGCATCGTCGTGTCCGGAGTCAGTGCCGCGGCACCGTGGTGCCGGACGGACCGCCCGAGTGGGAGAGCTTCTTGGCGAGGCAGTCGTCGGCGGAGTAGCCCTGCGCGTCGCACCAGGCGTTCGCCGCGGCCGCCGTCGGGAAGCCCTGCGAGTGCATGACGACCCAGTAGTCGCTGCCGTTGAAGACCGGCCAGTCGCCCGAGTACAGCATCACCGCGGACGGGTCGCGGGCCAGCAGTGACGAGTAGTGGGCGAGGATCGCGTCGTCGTCGTAGGTGATGCCGTCGGCGACCGTCCCGTCGCGCTTCGAGGAGAGCTGCGGCACCCATTGCCCGACGAGGCCCTCGGCGGTCGAGCGGTCGGACGCGACCTGGGCCGCGAGCGACGCGGAGGCCGACGACGAGCCACTCGACGAGGAGGCCGTCGTCGAGCCGCCCGAGGAGCCGGTGTCCGAGGACGCGGCGGCGGGGACCGGCACCCCGACCGTGACGGTGGGAGTCACCACGGGGGTCGGCGCCGCGGCACCGAAGATCACCGCTGGGCGCGCCGCGAGGACGCCGACCGCGACGAGGACGACCGCCACGACGATCGAGACCCCGGCGACGATCCACGGGACCGTCGACCGGGCGGGTGCCGCGGGCACGGCCGGGCCGACGGCGACCATCGACGCCGGGACGGCGCCGGGCGGCACGGGACCGTGCTGGAGGTAGGACGGCGGCAGGGTCGGGTACGGCGCGGGGTACGGCGCGCGGCCGGCCTGTCCCCCGGGCCCGAACGCCGGGGCACCCGAGGTAGCGGGCACCCGTGCACCGAGATCCTGGCGCGCCCCGCAGGCCACGCAGAAGTGCAGGTCCGGTACCAGCGCGGCCCCGCAGCGGCAGCGGCCCATGACGATCATCCCCCCGGCGAGCAGGCCGGATCGGTGCACCGGCCCTTCGCCGAATGCATCGGTGGGGCGGCGCCGCTGTTACTCCGAGCTGTCCATCGCGGGCGGCCGCTCACCCCTGTGGGTGATGCTCCGTCAGGCGGCCACGGCGACCGTGAAGCCCATGGCGCCGCTCGCCCGCCAGCGGGACGGGGGCCAGCCGCCCGTCCTCACGGCGACGGCTGCTCCCCGGCGAGCCGTGTGGCGCGCTAGGCAGTTGATCTTGCCGAGCGCGGCGTTGGCATGATCAACGATGTAGATGCCGATCGGTAGGGCTGTCGTGATCTGCGGTCGGTGGCCACGTCGGTGAGTTCGATCGCGACGGCGGCCGTGCCAGGCTGAGGCCATGCACACCGAGCCCGGCGCCGCCGTCGTCACCGGGGCCGGATCCGGCCTCGGTCGCGTGATCTCCCGGGCCCTGCTCGACGACGGCTGGCGGGTCGCGCTCGCGGGGCGGCGCGAGGACACGCTGCGCGAGACGGCCGGGGACGCCGAGCGGGCCCTCGTCGTCCCCACCGACGTGGCCGACGCCGACGCGGTGTCCGCCCTGTTCCGGTCCGTCACCGACACCTGGGGCCGGCTCGACCTGCTGGTCAACAACGCGGGCATGACCGGGCCGGTGGGCACGCCGGACGAGGTCGGGATCGACGGGTGGCACGCGACCGTGGGCGTGAACCTCACCGGCTCGTTCCTCTGCGCCCGGGAGGCGTTCGCGATCATGCGGGGCCAGGCTCCGCAGGGGGGACGGATCGTCAACAACGGCTCGATCGCCGCGCACACCGGACGTCCGGGCGGGATCGCCTACACCGCGACGAAGCACGCGATCACCGGGCTGACGAAGTCGATCGCCCTCGACGGCCGGCCGTTCGGGATCGCCTGCGGTCAGTTCGACGTCGGGAACGCGGCGACCGACATGACGGCGCGGATGCGCGAGGGGATCGTGCAGCCCAACGGCGAGCGGATGGTGGAGCCGACCTTCGACCCGGCCCACGTCGCCGACGCGGTCCGCTACATGGTCGGTCTGCCGCTCGACGCGAACGTCCCGTTCCTCACCGTGATGGCGACGACGATGCCCTACCTCGGCCGGGGCTGATCCCGCCCCTCCCGCCGGGAGGACACCGATCCACCCGAAGGGCCGGGATCCGGGTGCACGAGGGTCTCGTCGGCGCATGCTGGTCGCCATGACCACGGGTCCCCTGACGATCCACATCGGCCGCGACGAGCTGATCATCCGCAAGCGCTACGAGGTGGCCTCGATCGGCAACGACATCCTCATCGCGGTCTGGTTCATCGTCGGCAGCGTCCTGTTCTTCTCGGACGCGACCACCATCGCCGGCACCTGGTGCTTCCTGGCCGGGTCGATCGAGCTGCTCGTCCGCCCGCTGCTCCGCCTCAGCCGCCGGGTGCACCTCACGCGGATCGCGGGATCGACCGCGGCCGTCGAGTCCAGCGCGGACTTCTAACGTCGCCGGGTCGGCGGCCGGGGAGCGCGGACCCGGGACCGGTCCCCGGGGGATCCAGGGTGGGACCGACGAGGCGCCCCGGGGAACGGGTCGAGCGCGCGGGGTTCACGTTCACCTCGCTCGAGCCCGTCGCCATCCCCGGGCCGTCGGTGCTCAACCACGTGATCCTGGGTAGGTGCGCCGCGCGCACGTGAGCAAGGGCGCAGCCCACCTACAACCCGTACGTCTCCAACAGGCGCAGCCAGACCTCGCTCATCGTCGGGAACGAGGGGACGGCGTGCCACAGCCGGGCGAGCGGGACCTCGCCGACGACCGCGATGGTCGCCCCGTGGACCATGTCCGCGACGTCCTGCCCGACGAAGGTCGCGCCGACGATCACCTCGCGCTCGGTGTCGACGACGATCGAGGCGTACCCGTCGTACCCGTCGGCCTGCAACGACCCGCCCGCGGTGTTGCCGATCTCGTAGCTCACCGAGCGCACCGTCAGGCCGGAGTTCCTGGCCGACGCCTCGGTGTGGCCGACCGCCGCGACCTGGGGATCCGTGAAGATCACCTGCGGGACGGCGGTGTGCTCGGCGGTCGCGGCGTGGTGGGAGTACCGACCCCCGAGCTCCTTGCTATGGGCCCGGGCGACGATCACGTCGCCGCAGATCCGCGCCTGGTACTTGCCCATGTGGGTCAGCTTCGCGCCGGTGCTGGCGTCGCCGACGGCGTAGAGCCAGTCCCCCAGCACGGTCGTGGTGTCGTCCGCACCGAGTGCCCGGCCCGGCTCGAGTCCCACCGTCTCGAGTCCCAGGTCGTCGGTCGTGGGCCGGCGGCCCGCCGCGACGAGCAGCTCCTCGCCACGCACCTCGGAGCCGTCGTCCAGTGTCGCCACGACGTCTCCTCGGGTCGAGCTCCGCTGCGCTTCGTCTCCCGTCGAGCCATCACGCCGCACCGCCGTCATCGACGTGCCGAGCCGGACGTCGACCCCGTCGGCCTCCAGGGCGACCCGGACCCGGCGGCCCGCTTCGGGCTCGGTCGCGGGGATCAGCCCGTCGCCGTGCTGGACGAGCGTGACCCGCGCGCCGAGGCGCTGGTACGCCGTCGCCATCTCCACCCCGACGACGCCGCCGCCGAGGATCAACAGGGAGGCCGGGACGTCCTTGACCTGCGTCGCGTCGCGGTTGGTCCAGGCCGCCACGTCGTGGATGCCGTCGACCGGCGGAGAGGTCGGCACCGACCCGGTGGCGACGACGACGGAGCGCGCGGACACCGACGTCGTCGTGCCGTCGTCGTGGGTGACCTCCACGGCCCGCTCCCCCGCCAGGCGCCCGTGCCCGCGCAGCAGCGTGATGCCCGCGCCGGAGAGCCAGTCGGCCTGACCGGAGTCGTCCGGGTTCGCGAACTGGTCGCGCCGCGCGAGGACCTTCGCGACGTCGATCGGACCGGCCTCGACGCCGGGCACGCGATGCGTGGCGGCGAGCAGGTCGACGGGGCGCAGCAGCGCCTTCGACGGGATGCACGCGTAGTAGGAGCACTCGCCGCCGACGAGGCCCGCCTCGACGACCGCGGCCGAGAGGCCCTGCTGGTGAGCACGGTCGGCGACGTTCTCGCCGACCGGGCCGGCACCGATCACCACGACGTCGACGTCAAGATCGCTCATCCGTCCGCTTCCTCCTCGATCTCTCCGCTGGGGCCGAACCGCTCGACCCGGATGCTGTCGGTGGGCTGCCCGGCCGCGAGCAGGTGCGACTCCATCGCCAGGGTGAAACGCGCCGATCCACACACGAACGCGGTAGCGCCCGGGTCCGCGACGGCGCCCAGCACGGACCCGTCGAGACGGAACCCGCCCTTCTCCCGGGAGAGCGCCACGAGCGCCCCGGCCGCCTCGAGCTCCTCGCGGTAGGGCAAATCGGCGGCGGTGCGCGCCGACACCGCGAGGGAGAGCAGTTCCTGGCGCCCGACGTCGATCCCGTGGCGCAGCATCGACACCAGCGGCGCCACCCCGCTGCCACCGCCGACCCCGAGCGCCGGGGTGCGCCCGTCCCACGCGAACCAGCGCCCGATCGGGCCGCGGCACTCGAGCTCGTCGCCGGGCTCGACGACCTCGGAGAGGAAGCCGGACACCTCGCCGTCGGGGACCTTCTCGACGTAGAGCTCCACCTGGTCGTCCGACGGCGCCGACACCGCCGAGTACGACCGGCTCGCGGTGTAGCCGTCCTCGGCGCGCAGGCGCACGACGTAGTGCTGGCCGGGCCGGTGGATCACGCGGTCGGGGACGTCGAGGCGCAGGATCACCGCGAGGTCGCCGTGGTGGCGCACGTCGACGACGCGGGCGTCGCGCCAGACGGCGGCGAGGCGGCGGTCGTGGCCGGTCTCGGTCATCCCCGGCTCAGTCCCCGTCGAAGCGCTGCTCGAGCCACGGGTCCCCACGGTCGTGGTAGCCGTTGACCTCCCAGAAGCCCGGCTGGTCGTGGTCGAGCAGCGTGATCTTCGAGATCCACTTGGCGGACTTCCAGAAGTACAGGTGCGGCACGAGCATGCGCACCGGGCCGCCGTGCTCCCGGCTCAGCGGCTTGCCCTCGTGCTCCCAGACGATCCACGCCTTCCCGCCGGTGACGTCGGCGATCGGCAGGTTGGTGCGGTACCGGGTGGTGGACTCCTCGACGACGTAGGTCGCCTCGGGCAGCGGCTGGGCGATCTCGAGCAGCGTGTCCAGGGCGATCCCGGTGAACGAGGTGTCGAGCTTGGACCACGTCGTCACGCAGTGGATGTCGCCGCGGTAGGTGTCCTCGGTCGTGCCCGCGAGCGCCTTGAGCTCGCGCAGTGACCAGCTGGTCGGGTTCGCGACGAGCCCGTCGATGCCCAGCGACCACCGCTCGGCGTCGATCCGGGCGGTCGGCTCGGCGGTGAGCACGGGCCAGGACTTCCCGACGTCGTACTGCCCCGGAGGCAGCCGCGGATCGCGCTCGGCCTGCTTCCGTCGGCCCATGAACCCACGGGTGATCGCCATGCGCTGCTCCTCTCGAGACTCCCCCGGAGCGACCCAGCCTAGGGAGCGCACGTCCGGTTCCGCTTCGGTCGAACGACCGGCATCGGTCGGATCATCCCGGTCGTGGGCGTTCCGCCATGTGCGCCACATTGGGTCGTCCGACCGATACCGCAGCGGCGTCCGGCCGAGGACGATCACGGTCGTGAGCGAGCCCCTCGAGATCGACCCCGCGGCCCCGCCGTCCGGAGCAGGCTGCCTGGAGTGCGACCAGGACGGCGGGTGGTGGTTCCACCTGCGCCGATGCGCCGCGTGCGGCCACATCGGCTGCTGCGACTCGTCCCCGGCGCAGCACGGCACCGCGCACGCCCGGGCGGCCGGCCACCCGATCCTGACCAGCTACGAACCGGGCGAGTACTGGTTCTTCGACGACCGCTCCGGTGCCGTGGGCGACGGTCCCGAGATCGCCGCGCCGCGCCACCACCCGCCGGAGCAGACCACGCCGGGGCCGGGCGACCGCGTCCCGGCCGACTGGCAGCGCCATCTGAACTGACCGGGCCGCGGATCGCGGCACACTGACCACTCCCACCCGAGGAGGACCCGTGACCGAACCCGACGAGCTCGCAGGCGACGACCGCGACGCCGTCGACGACACCGTCTTCGAGCAGCTCGACGACGAGGACACGCTCGCCGACCCCCGCGTCCCCGACCCGCTCGACGAGGGAATCTCCCCGAACGAGCGGCCCCGGGGCGTGGACACCTGGGGCGTGACCGACGCCGAGGAGCTCGAGGGCGAGCCGCTCGACGGCCGCCTGCGCCGCGAGGTGCCGGACGACGACGCGGACGACGACGATGGCGACGAGCTCGGCGACGCGAGCGACACCGACGGCGAGCTCTACGACGACGAGGTCGGGGGCGACCGCGCGGGCCGGCTCGTGCTGCGCGACGGCGGCGAGGACTTCTGGGCCGACGACGTCGGGGTCGACGGCGCGGGTGCGAGCGCCGAGGAGGCCGCGGTCCACCTCGTCGACGACGATCGGTGAGCGCCCCACCCCGCTGGCCCGCTGGGCGGTCGCCGGGGCTTGGTGACCCGTCGGCGACGCTAGGCAATTGATCATGGAAAGCGCGACATCCCCATTGCCGCTCTCGGCATGATCATGTGCCTGGTGCCGCCGTCGTGTCCCCGGCCAGCCTGGTCCGGCCCCGCGACCTTCGCGCGACTGCTGGCATCCGGACGATGGTGACGGACGTCGCTGTCGCGCGGACCACGTCCACGTGTGCCGAGCGTGGTCGACGCGGCACCCTGCGGAGGTAGCCCCGATGGTGCGGCCGCCCGACCTCGACTCGACGGGGTCGGTTGTCAGGTCGGACGACCGAGCAGGTGGTGAGCACGATGATGCCGACGACGTCGGTGCCCTGGATGGGCAATCGCGTGGAGATGTGGCAGCTCGAGGGAACGGAGCTCACGGCCGTCGAGTGGCGGCGTCCGTGGAACGGCTCGATGCGCGGGTTCCGCGTGGTGAGCGAGGACGAACTCTCGATGGTCTGCAGCGCCGTCGAGGAGGCCACGGCGGAACTGCGCCCGGCCCCCCGCCTCGAGGGTGTCGCGGGCAACCCGCTGGACCTCGAGGCCTTCTTCGACGAGGTCCTCGACCGCTGAGGGCCACCGTCCGGCTCGCCTCGGGGCGAGCCGGACGGCCCTGCGGACTCAGCCGGTGATCTCGTAGGTGGGCGTGATGCGCGCCCGGCCCAGCGAGTGGAAGAACAGGTTGAAGCCCAGGAACGCCGGGGTGGCGTCCGCGCCCACACCGAGGTCCTCCACGTCGACGGCGTGCACCACGAAGTAGTAGCGGTGCGCCCCGTGCCCGGGGGGCGGTGCGGCACCGATGAAGCGGCGCGCGCCGGCGTCGTTCGCGAGCGTGACGGCCCCGGCGGGGAGCAGCCCCTTGTCCGGGTCGCCCGCATCGGTGGGCAGCGACGTCGTCGACGCCGGGAGGCCGACGACCGCCCAGTGCCAGAAGCCGCTGGCCGTCGGGGCGTCCGGGTCGTAGCAGGTGACCGCGTAGCTCTTCGTGCCCGCGGGAGCACCGGACCACGCCAGCTGGGGGGTCACGTCCTCTCCCCCGGCTCCCATGATGCCGCTGACCTGGGCGTTGGGCAGGGGCTTGCCGTCGGCGACGTCGGTGCTGGTCACCTCGAAGGTGGCGACGTCGGGCAGGAAGCTGTACGGGTCGGGCGGCTGGGGCGCCACGGTGACTCCTCGGTCTCGAAGGCGTTCGGTCCCGGGTCGCTTACCCCGTCCCGGTCACGCCCCATGCACGACGGGCCGACCGCGTCAGCCGCAGCCCCCGCCGCCGCAGCAGCCCCCACCGCCACCGCCCATGGGTGGGGGGCCGCCACCGCTGAAGGGGGAGGGCGGCCTCACCGGGCGCGTCGCCGTCCGGGCGCGGCCGCCGAGACCGACCGTGGAGAGCAGCTTCACCGTGTCGGAATGCCCGTCGGGACAGTCCGCGGGATCGGAGGAGCGCTGCATCGGCCGGTCGACCTCGAAGGTCGACCCGCATTCGCGACAGCGGAATTCGTACAGCGCCATGGACCGGAGCGTAGGCCGCTACGGGACCGCCGGACAGCGATTCGGGCGGACGCCTACTCTGGCCTCCCGTATGGGTCACGCTCGAGGCAGGAGATCCCGCCACGTCCCGGTCGCTCCGCGCCGGCGCGGGCCCCACGGACATCCGGCGGATCTGGCCGGAGCACGCTCGTTGCTGACGAGTGTGGGGCTCGGCGCCCTCGCCGTCCTCCTGCTCGCGGTGGTCGCCCCGGCGCCGGAGTCGGTGTTCCCGGGCCTGCCGAAGCTCCCGGCCACCGAGGCCGTCGGGGCCCTCGCGCCCGGGGACTACGTCGAGGGGGCCTGCGTCGCCCTGCCGCCGACCGGGCCCGACCGCGGGGCGACGGTGCTCCTCGACGCCGGGCACGGCGCGCCGGACGTCGGGACCTCCGGGGTGACGGGCACCGGCGAGGAGATCCCCGAGAAGGACCTGACCCTGCCGTTGGTCCTGCGGGCCGCGGACGACCTGCGTGCCCGTGGTATCCGGGTCGCGCTCTCGCGCGGTGTCGACGCCGTCGGGAAGCGACTCGGTCCGGGCGACGTCAGCAACGGGGCCCTGACCGACGAGGGCCTCGGTGCCCAGCTCGCCGCACGGGCCCGCTGCGCGAACCTCGCCGGGGCGGACGCCCTGGTCTCGGTGCACTTCAACTCCTTCGACGAGCCCGACGTCGACGGCTTCGAGACCCTCTACGACGCCGGCCGGCCGTTCGGCGCCGACAACGCCCGGCTCGCACGGTCACTCCAGGGCGCGATCGGCGCCGGGTACCAGGGAGCGGGGCGGGACGCGAACGACCGCGGCGTCGTCGGGAGCGACTCCACCGACAAGGCGTCGAACGCGGCCAAGGATCTCGTCCTGCTCGGCGGGACCCCGCCCGGCAGCGATCTCCCGCAGAGCGAGATGCCGGGCGCCGTCATCGAGCCGCTGTTCATCACCGACCCGGCCGCCACCGACTTCGTGCGCAGCGAGGACGGCAGGCGGGTGCTCGCGGACTCGATCGGCGACGGCGTCGAGGCGTTCCTGCGCGGTCCCGACCCCCGGCGCTGAGCGGTCGCCGTAGGGTCGTCGCCGTGGCGTTCACCGGATTCGGCGAGGCGGCCGTCGATTTCTACGAGGGGCTGGAGGCCGACAACTCCAAGGCCTACTGGAGCGATCACAAGCACCTCTACGAGGAGCACGTGCGCGAGCCGATGCGGGCCCTGCTCGCGGACCTCGAGCCGGAGTTCGGTGCCGGCCGCATCTTCCGGCCGCACCGCGACGTGCGTTTCGCGGCGGACAAGAGCCCCTACAAGGTCCAGTGCGGGGCCACCGCCGGACCGCACTACCTGCAGGTCTCCGCCGACGGGATCATGGTCGCGGTCGGTTACTACAGGATGGTTCCCGCCCAGGTGGCCCGCTTCCGGGCGGCCGTCGACGACGAGCGGCACGGCCCGCAGCTCGCGGCCATCGTCGACGGCCTCGCCGGCGACGGGTTCACGATCGCCGGGGACCGCCTGAAGACCCGCCCGCGGGGCATCGACCCCGAGCACCCCCGGATCGACCTGCTGCGCCACCGCAGCCTCTTCGCCTGGTGCTCGTGGCCGCCGTCGGAGGAACTGCACACCGCGGAACCGGCCGAGCGGGTCGCGACGACGTGGCGCCGGCTCGACCCGCTGGGCCGCTGGCTCGACGACCACGTCGGCGTCGACCTGGACGACGGCGCCGAGCAGGCCCGCCGCCGGCGCTGACGGCCCCACCGCC
>NZ_DASXJS010000211.1:0-19720 GCF_036497245.1 Actinomycetospora sp.
CGAGTCGCGCAACCGTGGGGTCGCCCTGCGCCTCGTCGCGGACAGCCGGCCCGTGAGCCGTCCGCTCCAGGCCACCGGCCTCACGGATCTCTTCGAGATCCACTCGACCGTGGACGAGGCGCTGGCCGTCTGAGGCGGCTCGTCCCGACGCCGGCGTGCGTGCCGGTGACCCGACACGCACCGCGACCGGTGGTGACCTGCGACCTGTGCGCCGATACGGTGACGCAGCGGTCCCGGACCACCTTTCGCCGGTCGTGGTCCCGGTCCCGGACCGCGACCGTCGGATCCCCCCGACCGACGACCCGCCGCGAACGGAGACCAGCAGTCGTGCAGACGCCCGAACCGCAGCAGCGTGAGCGCGTGCCCGAGGTCCCCGCCCCGGGAGCGGCGACCGAGGTCGACGGTCTGCCTGACACCAAGAGTCTCGCCGAGGTGCCGAGCCCCGTCGAGGTGCGCGTCCACGCCGACCCGGCCCTGATCCCGTCGGTGCGCGCCGTGGCCGCCGATCTCGCCGCGCGCGCGGACTTCGACCTCGACGCGGTCTCCGACCTGCGGATGGCCGTCGACGAGGCGTGCTCCGCCCTCGTGCCGCTCTCCGCGCCGGGTGGCCAGCTCCGCTGCGGCTTCACCGTGGTCGACGGCCGGATCGCCGTGGTCGCCCGCGTCCCGGTGGACGCGCCCACCACGCTGCGGCAGGACACGTTCGGGTGGCGGGTCCTCGACACCCTCACCGACGCCGCCGAGGTCCTCGACGGCGACCCCGAGTGGCTGGGCATCCGCCTCCTGAAGGACCGGACGACGGCGTGAGCGCGCCGGCCGGGCAGGAGAGGCGCGGGGACGACTCCTACGGCCACCTCGCACCCCTGCTGGTCGAACACGCGGCGCTGCCGAGCGGCGACCGCCGTCGTGAGGCGCTCCGCGACCGGCTGGTGGAGGGCTACCTGCCCCTCGCCCGGCACATCGCGCGCCGCTTCTCGCAGCGCGGCGAGCCGCAGGAGGACCTCGAGCAGGTCGCGACGGTCGGGCTCATCCACGCCGTCGATCGGTTCTCGCCGGAGCGCGGGTCGGACTTCCTCTCCTACGCGGTCCCCACGATCACCGGCGAGGTCCGCCGCTACTTCCGGGACAAGGCGTGGTCGACACGCGTCCCGCGGCGGCTCAAGGACCTGCGGCTCGCGATCGGCTCGGCGATGCCCGCCCTGTCCCAGGAGCTGGGGCGCGCGCCGACGGCCGGGGAGCTCGCCGAGCGGCTGTCACGCCCGCGCGAGGAGATCCTCGAGGCGCTCGAGGCCGCCAACGCCTACCGGTCGAGCTCGCTCGACGACATGCTCGTCGACGACCCGTCCTCCGGACGCCTGGCCGACGTGCTCGGCACCGACGACGACGAGCTCGCGCAGGTCGAGCACCGTGAGACCGTCCAACCCGCGCTGCGCCGCCTGCCCGAGCGCGAGCGCACCATCGTCATGCTCCGCTTCTTCGGCGGGATGACGCAGACCCAGATCGCCGAGCGCGTCGGGGTCTCGCAGATGCACGTCTCCCGGCTGCTGACCCGCACCCTCGCGTCGCTGCGGCAGGAGCTGTCGGAATAGGTGGCCTTCGGCCATGTGAGCACTTTCGGTCGCTATAGCGACCGAAAGCTCACGAGCGACGGAGTCGCACCTCGTGCCCGTCCCCGTCGTGACGGGTGCGGCCGGTCCTCGCGAGCAGCTCGAGCAGCGGCACCGCGACCCGGCGGGTGGTGCCGAGCGCCTGGCGGGCCGCGGACACCGTGAACGGCTGCTCGAGGGTCGCGAGCACCTCCACCGCGCGGTCGGGGGCGTCCGGGTGCAGGTAGATGCCGTCGGCGATCCGGATCAGCTCGCCCGCGCGCACCACGGCCCCCAGCTGTTTCGCGTGCAGCCCGAGCTCGGTGAGCCGACCGGCCTCGGGCGCGGCGAACGGGGCGGCCTCGAGGTCGGAATGCACCCCGGCGAGCGCCGTGCGCACCGGCGGGGGGAGCCCGCCGTCGCCCTGGCGCAGGATCCGCCCGCCGTCCTCGACGAGGTCGTCCGACGCCGGACGGCGCGCCAGCACCAGCGCCAGCAGCCGCGGCTCGGGGAGATCCAGCGCCCGGGCGGCGGCGCGCGTGGGCAGGCCCGGGTCGAGCGGGTTCGCCCTCGCGTGCTCGCCGACGGCGGTGACCAGCCGCCCGGCCAGCGCGTCCAGGTGGGCCGGGTCGACGAGCCAGCCCGCCGCCTCGGGGGCCTGCGGCGGGGCGGCCGCGAGGCCCAGCCCGGCGAGGTCGTCGACCCGCAGGAGCTTCCGGCGCCGCAGCTCGGTCATGGGGTCGGGCGCGCCGGAGGTCTCGGCGAGCTGCCCGGCCCGGCTGCGCGCGGCGCCCCGGCGGCGTAGCTCCGGAGGCCGCACGTCGAGCACCGTCACACCCCCGAGGACGGCGTGCACGCCCGGGTCGCGCAGCAGGGCGCGGTCCCCGGGGCGCAGCGGCAGCGGGGTGCGCAGGGTGAGTCGCAGCGTGCGCGTGCCCTCCTCGTCGCCGTCGGGCACGGCGTCCGGGGCGTCCTCCCGGGAGAGCGGGCGCACGCGGGCGGCGACCGCGGCCGATCCGACGTGCAGCATCACCTGCGCGGGCAGCCGGTCCCCGGACCGCCGCGAGCCGGTGCCGCGCGGCGGGTGGAGCCGGACGTCGACGACGGTCGTGGTCAGCCACCGGCCCGGCGCGAGCAGCGCGTCGCCCCGGGAGAGCGCCTCGAGCGGGACCCCGCGCAGATTCAGCGCGACCCGTGAGACGGCCTGTGCGGTCTCGACCGGCTCGCCGAGCGCCTGCAGCCCGCGCACCGTCACCGTCCGCTCGCCGTCCGCCCCCGCGAGCACCAGCTCGTCGCCCGCGGAGACCCGCCCGGCCCCGAGCGTGCCGGTGACGACGGTGCCCGCGCCGCGGATGGTGAAGGCGCGGTCCACCCAGAGGCGCACGTCGCCCGCGAGGTCGGGCTCCGGCAGCCGACCGGCCAGGTCACCGAGGGCCGCGCGGAGGTCGTCGAGCCCCTCCCCGGTCGCCCCGGAGACGCAGACCGCGGGGAGCCGGCCGAGCGTCGACTCCGCGAGGTGCTCGAGGGCCTCGTCGCGCGCGAGCTCGGGGTCGGCGAGGTCGGACCGCGTCACGACGAGCACCCCGTGACGCACCCCCAGCGCGTGCAGCGCGTCGAGGTGCTCGCCCGACTGCGGCATCCACCCGGCGTCGGCGGCGACGACGAACATCGTCGCGGGCACCGGACCGACCCCGGCGAGCATCTGCGTCACGAACCGCTCGTGACCGGGGACGTCGACGAACGCCACGGGGTCGGGGAGCCCGGGCAGCGTCGTCCAGGCGAACCCCAGGTCGATCGTCATCCCGCGTCGCCGCTCCTCGGCCCACCGGTCGGGCTCCATCCCGGTGAGCGCGCGGATCAGCGTGGACTTGCCGTGGTCGACGTGCCCCGACGTCGCGATCACCTTCACCGGCCCGGCTCCCTCACGGGACCGACACCGCCCGGATCGCCGCCGCGAGGCGCGCGTCGTCGTCGGGGTCGACCGAGCGCAGGTCCACCACGCAGCGGCCGTGCTCCACCCGGGCCAGCACCGGATCCGCCCCGGCCCGCAGCGCCGCGGCGGCCGCGACGGGCAGGGCCAGCCCCGCGCTGGGGAGCTCGACGCCGGGAGCGCCGCCGCCGCCGACGGCGGCCGTGCAGTCGACCGCCTCCACGCCCAGCTCCGCCGCGAGCGCCTCCGCGCGGGCGCGCAGTGCCGCCACCGGGGTGTGCAGCATCGCCCGCGCGGGCGGCTCGGGGCCCCGCAGCGTGGCCTCCAGCGCGGCGAGGGTCAGTTTGTCCACCCGCAGCGCCCGGGCGAGGGGATGGCGACGCAGCCGGTGCACGAGGTCCGCGGTGCCCAGCAGCAGGCCCGCCTGCGGCCCGCCGAGCAGCTTGTCGCCCGAGGCAGTGACCAGGTCCGCCCCGGCCCGCAGCGCGCTCGCGGCGTCGGGCTCGTCGGGCAGCGCCGGGTCGGGCGCGAGCAGACCGGAACCGATGTCGACGACGACGGGTACGCCGAGGCCGGTGAGCTCGGCCGTCGGCACGGCGGAGGTGAAGCCGCTGACGACGAAGTTCGACGGGTGGACCTTGAGGATCATCCCGGTGTCGGGCCCGACGGCGTCGGCGTAGTCGCGGCGGTGCACCCGGTTCGTCGTCCCCACCTCGCGCAGCCGCGCACCCGTCGACACCAGCAGATCCGGCAGCCGGAACCCGTCGCCGATCTCGACCATCTCGCCGCGGGCGATGACGATCTCGCGTCCGCCGGCCAGGGCGGTCGCGGCGAGCACGAGAGCCGCCGCACCGTTGTTGGCGACGTGCACACCGCCCGCGTCGGGTACGGCCGCCGCCAGCGCTTCCAGGGCGCCCGCTCCGCGTCGGCCGCGCTCGCCGGTGGCGAGGTCGAGCTCGACGTCCGTGGTGCCTGCCGCCGCGACGACCGCCTCGCGCGCCGCGCGCGACAGCGGCGCCCGCCCGAGGTTGGTGTGGAGCAGGACGCCGCCGGCGTTGATGACCGGCCGCAGGCTCGTAGCGGTCGGCCCGAGGCGGGCCAGCTCGGCGATGACGGCGTCGGTGACGTCCTCCGGCGTGAGCTCGCCCCGCCGGGCCCGGTCCTGGGCGGCGACGACGACGTCCTTCACCCGGGCGCGTCCCGCCGTCGCCACCGCCCCGGCGATCCGGGGGTCGTCGAGGAGGGCGTCCGTGCGCGGGATCCGCCGTCGGGCGTCCTGGGCCCCGGTGCTCACGCCAGTCATGCCACCCAGGATCCACCCACGCCGACGGCGACGGCCGACGCCACCCCGACCAGCACCACCACGCCCGCCACCGCGACCAGCAGCCGACGCGGGAACGCCCGGCGCACCATCAGCAGCGACGGCAGGCTCACGGCGGGGAGCGTGACGAGCAGCGCGGCCGCAAGGGCGGGCGCCACCCCCGCCGCCAGCAGCGCGGCGACCACCGCGACCTCCGCGCCGGTCGGGATCGGCAGCAGCATGCCGGTGACGGCGAGCAGTACCACGATGCCGACGACGACGATCCCGTGCACCCCGGCGAGGCCCGCCCCGAAGGGGAACAGGACGCCCCGCAGCGCCCCGAGCGCGACCACGAGGAGCAGGTACTCGGGCAGCAGCCGGACCGCGAGCCCGCCCAGCGCGGCGAGGAAGCGCACCGCGAGCGGGCGGGCGTCCGTGGGGTCCTCGTCGGGGACCGACCCGAGGTCCACCGGCCCCGCGGTGCTGCGCCGGGCCACCACGGCGGACAGGGCCACGACGGCGAACCCGCCCGCGAGCCGGAGCAGCGTCCACGGCCACGGCAGGACGAACGCGCAGAACGCGAGGACCACCGGGTTGAGCGCCGGGCTCGCGAGCCAGAAGGCCAGCGCCGCCCGCACGTCCGCGGCGCGTCGGCGCATCCCGACCGCGATCGGCGCCGCGCAGCAGGTGCACATCATCCCGGGCACGGCGAGCGCCCCGCCCGCGACGGCCCCGCGGCCGCCCCCGAGGAGCCGCGCGACCCAGTCGCGGGGCAGCACCGTCTGGACCGCCGCGGCGAGCAGCAGCGCCGCGACCAGCGCGGGCCAGATCGCGAGGAAGTACGTGCGGGCGAACGTCAGGCCGGCCGACAACGACACGGCGGGTGGCGCGGCGGCCCCGCCGGTGACGATGGAGTCGCCGAGCGATCCGGACCCGGCGACCGTGGGCAGCTTGACCGGGTACGGCAGCCACTTGGCCCACAGCAGGAGGACGACGGCGAGCAGCGCGACACCGGCCGCGAGCGCCCACGGCGGCACGGTCCGGCGGGTGCGCGAGGCTGGAGCGGTCATCCGGACGAGTCTGCGACCGGCGGACGGCATCCGCTCGCCGGGCCGGGCGACGGTCGTCCGTGTCCGGCAGCGCCCCCGAGCCGAACGAACGACTCGTTCGTGCATCTAGAAGCCACGAACGAGTCGTTCGTTCGGGCGGGAGCGGGGCTGCGCGGGCGGCTCAGGCCCCGCTTGCGGGTGCGTAGTGCCGATCGGGCGGCGTCGTACCGGAGCGCGCCGCCTCCTCGCGGCGACGGATCCGCTCCCGCTGCGGGACGACGATGTGCGCCGGGTCGTTCGCCGAGGCGATCCCGGCGTCGAACACCCCGAACCGGGTCAGCGCCGACCCCGCGAGCAGGGCGAGGCCGGACAGCGCCGCCGACCAGCGTCGCTTCCGGCCCACGACCGCACCGAGGGCCCCCGCCACGAGGCACGCCTTCGACGCCGTCATCAGCGTCTTCGCGCGGCCCTTCTCGTAGACGTCGGCGAGCATGCCGAGGTCGTGCTCCATCGTCCGTTCGGTGGCGAGCTCGACGACCGCGCCGGTCACCGCCAGCCGCGCCGCGGGCCCGTTGTCCGCGACCGAGGCGAACACCAGCCCGAACCCGCCGCCCGCGACCGCAGCGCTCGAACCGAACAGCACCGGCAGGTGGCGGTGCGCCTCGTGCCAGGTCGGCACCGCGGTGTTGGAGAAGAGCACCGCGGTGTAGGTCGCCAGGGCGGGCCCGACGACGGCGGCCGCGACGCCGGTCGCGTCCCCGGCCCGCCGGATCCAGGCCCCCTCGCCCCGCCCGGACCCGAACACCTCGGAGGCCGCGGTCGCCGCCGCGAAGGTCGCGAACGGCGAGAGGATCCAGGTCCCGACCGAGAGCGGCGAGGTCGGTTTGAACACCCGCAGCATGTGCAGGAAGCGCGTGGGCCGGTGCAGGTCGTGCACCAGGAACACCGTCCCGCCGACCGCGCCGCCCGCCGCGGCCAGGCGGCTCGCGCGGCGCAGGGTCGGGCGGTCGGTGGCCGCCGCCATCGCCGCGAGCACCGACGACGAGCCCGCGAGCCCGCCGAGGAACAGGTACAGCGGGACGTCCGGGTTCTTCCACACCGGCGCCTTGATGATCGGGCGGCCGTAGTAGGAGCGGAACTCGGCCTCCGGGACCATGAGTTCCTCGCCCTTGCCCCCGCGACGCTTCCGGCGCGGCTTCACCTGATCGCTGTCGACCTGGTGCCGGCCGGGGACCTGCGCGTTCCCGTCGTGGGTCATCGCCGCGTCCCTCCCCGCACCCGTCGCTTCGCCCGCCCCGGCCAGAACGACGCCACGGCCGCCACTCCGAGGCCCACGGCGGTCAGTGCCGCGTTGCGCCACATCTCGGGCAGGTCCCGCGTGGTGACGATCGGGTCCGGCGGCAGGCCGTAGACCTCCGGCTCGTCGAGCAGCAGGAAGAACGCGCCGTCGCCGCCCACCCCGTCGTCGGGATTCCGGCCGTAGAGCTGAGCCTCCTCGACACCCAGGCCGTGCAGCTCCGCCAGCCGCGCGTCGGCGGTGGCCTGCAGCTCGTCGAGGTCACCGAACTGGATGGAGTTCGTGGGGCACGCCTTCGCGCACGCGGGCTCGAGCCCGGAGCCGAGCCGGTCGTAGCAGAGGGTGCACTTGTGCGCGCCGCCGTCGGACTCACGCACGTCGATGACGCCGTACGGGCAGGACGGCACGCAGTAGCCGCACCCGTTGCAGATGTCGTCCTGCACGACGACGGTGCCGAACTCGGTCCGGAACAGCGCACCCGTCGGGCAGTTGTCCAGGCAGCCGGCGTGCGTGCAGTGCTTGCAGACGTCCGAGGACATGAGCCAGCGGACGTCGCGCTCGTCGTCGGGAGTCTGCTGGCCGTGCGCGCCCGAGTCGGGCAGCAGGGCCAGCAGGTCGATGGTTCCCGACGACGAGCCGCCGGGCCCGGGCGGCGCGGTCGCCGCGTCGCGCGGGAGACCGGGCACGGGGCCACCGGAGACCGCGGGGAGCGCGGACGGGAGGTGTCCCGTCGTCGCGGTGTTGTGCGGGCGCACGTCCTCGATGAAGGCCACATGGCGCCAGGTGGAGGCCCCCAGGTCACCGGTGTTGTCGTAGGACATTCCGGTGAGCCGGTAGAGGTCGCTCGCGTCGGTGCCGTCGTTCGGGACCAGGTTCCACTCCTTGCACGCCACCTCGCAGGCCTTGCAGCCGATGCAGACCGAGGTGTCGGTGAAGAACCCGACCCGCTTCGGGTGGTCCCCCGCGAACCCGGCGTCGGCCGCCGGGTCGGGCAACGGCCCGTAGAGCGCGTCGTCGGTCCCCGAGAACGCGTCGAAGACGTTCGTCATGTGTTCCCTCCGGGCTCGACGCCTGCCTTGCGGCGGTACTGCTCGACGAACTCGAGCAGCGCCGGGCCGCGCGGGCGGCGACCGGGCTGGATGTCGCAGGTCGCCACCTTGGACTCCTGGATGTGGACGTTCGGGTCCATGACCACCCCGAGCAGGTCGTTGGCGGGATCGCCGGTCGACACCCCGTTCGCCCCCCAGTGGTAGGGCAGCCCGATCTGGTGCACGGTCTGCTCCCCGATCCGCAGCGGCTTCATCCGCTCGGTCACCATCACCCGGGCCTCGATCGCGGTCCGCGCCGAGATCAGCGTCGCCCACCCCAGGTGCTCCAGACCTCGCTCGCGCGCCAGCGCGGGGGAGACCTCACAGAAGAACTCGGGCTGGAGCTCCGAGAGGTAGGGCAGCGTGCGGCTCATCCCGCCCGCGGTGTGGTGCTCGGTGAGCCGGTAGGTGATGAAGGCGTACGGGTACACCTCGCTCTGCGACGGGTTGATGCGGTTCCACGCCCGGTCGATCCGTTCGAGCGCGGGGTTGTCCTGCTGGTCGTGCAGCAGGTTGGCCACCGGGGACTCGACCGGCTCGTAGTGCGTGGGCATCGGCCCGTCCGCGAGGCCGGCCGGGGCGTAGAGCCATGCCTTGCCGTCGGTCTGCATGATGAACGCGTCGGTGCCCGAGAGCGCGTCCTCGGCGGTCGCGCCCTCCGCCGGCCTGAACGACGGCGGCTTGGTCGCCTCGAAGTCGGGGATGTCGTGGCCCGTCCAGCGCCCGAGCCCATCAGGACCGGCAGTCTCGTCCCACCAGACGTAGGCCTTGCGCTCGCTCCACGGCCTGCCCTCGGCGTCGGCCGACGCGCGGTTGTAGAGCGTGCGGCGGTTCGCCGGCCACGCCCAGCCCCACTCCGCGGCCACCCAGTCCTGCTCGGAGCCCGGCTTGCGCCGGTCGGCCTGATTGACGCCGTCCTTGAACACGCCGGTGTAGATCCAGCACCCGGCCGTCGTCGAACCGTCGGCCATCAGCTCGGTGTAGCTCGAGAGCGGACGACCGTGCGCGTCGTACCCGTTGATCTCCCCGAGCACCGACTCCGGGTCCGGTTCCTCGTGGATCCCGAAGGTCGGGTAGCCCCAGGTCAGGTCGAGGAGCGGTCGGTCGCGCTCGTCGGTCGAGCCCGCGAGCTTCTCCCGGATCCGCTTGCCGAGGTGGAAGTAGAAGTGCAGCTCGGAGCGGGCGTCGCCCGGCGGGTGCACCGCCTCGCGGCGCCACTGCAGCAGTCGCTGGGTGTTGGTGAACGTCCCGGCCTTCTCGGTGTGGTTGGCGCAGGGCAGGAAGAAGACCTCGGTGCCGATCTGGTCGGTGACCATCTCGCCGGTCTCGATCTCCGGCCCGTCCTTCCAGAACGTGGCCGTCTCGATCATCTGCATGTCCCGGACGACCAGCCAGTCGAGGTTGGCCAGCCCGAGGCGCTGCATCTTCCCGTTGGCGTGTCCGATCGCCGGGTTCTCGCCCACGACGAAGTACCCGAAGGTCTTCCGGTCGATCTGGTCGCGCACGATCCCGTAGGTGCCGTGGTCGCCCGTCAACCGGGGCAGGTAGTCGAACGCCCAGTCGTTGTCGGCGGTCGCCGCGTCGCCCCACCACGCCTTGAGCAGGCTCACCATGTAGGTGTCCATGCGGCCCCAGAACCCGGTCTTGGCCGCGTCCGCGTCGAGGAACGAGCGCAGGTCCTCGTGCAGGTGCGCGTTCGGCATGGGGATGTAGCCGGGCAGCAGGTCGTAGAGCGTCGGGATGTCGGTCGAGCCCTGGATCGACGCGTGCCCGCGCAGCGCGAGGATGCCCCCGCCGGGACGCCCCATGTTGCCGAGCAGGGTCTGCAGGATCGCCGCGCCGCGGATGTACTGCGCACCGACGCTGTGGTGGGTCCAACCGACCGAGTACACCCACGCCGTCGTGCGGTCGCGCCCCGAGTTCGCGGTGATCGCACGGGCGACCTCGAGGAACTGCTCGACGCCCATCCCGCACACGCGGGACACGGCCTCCGGGGTGTAGCGCGCGTAGTGGCGCCGGAGCACCTGATAGACGCACCGGGGGTGCTGAAGGGTTTCGTCGCGCTCCGGGGCACTCGTCGCGTTCGCGGCATCACCGACCCCGCCTGCGTTGTCCGAGGCCATCGCCGCGTGGTGCTGGCGGAGCTCGGACTCCCAGTGGTCGCGCTGCCCGGCCGCCGGTGCCTCGTAGCCGGAGCCCTCGAGCTGCCAGCTGATCGGGTCGTAGCGCCCGGTCTCGGCGTCGTAGCCGGAGAACAGCCCGGCCATGTCCTCGGTGTCGACGAACTCCTCGCCGACGATGTCGGCGGCATTGGTGAAGGTCTCGACGTACTCGCGGAAGTCCAGGCCGTTCTCCAGCACGTAGCTGATGAGCCCGCCGAGGAACGCGATGTCGGCGCCCGCGCGGAACGGCACGTGCATGTCCGCGACCGCCGAGGTCCGGGTGAACCGCGGGTCCACGTGGATGATCTTGGCGCCGCGGCGCTTCGCTTCCATCACCCACTGGAAGCCCACCGGGTGGGCCTCCGCCATGTTCGATCCCTCGATGACGATGCAGTCCGAGTGGACCAGGTCCTGCTGGAAGTTCGAGGCCCCTCCGCGGCCGAAGCTGGTCCCCAGACCGGGGACCGTGGCGCTGTGTCAAATGCGCGCCTGGTTCTCCACCTGGATCGCGCCGAGCGCCATGAACAGCTTCTTGATGAGGTAGTTCTCCTCGTTGTCCAGCGTCGCGCCGCCCAGGCTCGAGAAGCCCAGCGTGCGCCGCAGGACGCGGCCCTCCGAGTCGGTGTCCTGCCAGCCGCGGCGGCGGGCGTCGATCACCCGGTCGGCGATCATGTCCACCGCGGTGTCGAGGTCGAGGTCCTCCCACTCGGTGCCGTACGGGCGGCGGTAGCGCACCGTCGTCACCCGCGTGGGGCTCGTGACCAGGGACGTCGACGCGGAGCCCTTCGGGCACAGCCGCCCGCGGGAGATCGGCGAGTCCGGGTCGCCCTCGATCTGGGTGACCCGGCCGTCGCGCACGTAGACGTTCTGCCCGCAGCCGACCGCGCAGTACGGGCACACCGACTTCACGACCTCGTCGGCGGCGTCCGTGCGGGGCTCGAGGGCCTTCGTGCGCGGGCTCTGCACCGCGGCCCCGCGTCCCAGCGGATCCGGACCGGTCGCCTGGCGGAACATCGGCCACTCACCGAGCCACGTGCGGACGCCCATGCGCGAGGTTCCTCCGGATGCCGAGACGGCCTGGTGGGGTGGTGACCCCGGGCGCGGCTCTGGACCAGGGGAGACGTGTGGCGGAGGCGGACGGGAATCGAACCCGCCTGGCCGAGATACCCGGCCACGTCGGTGTTGAAGACCGCGGGGCCCACCAGGAACCCTGACGCCTCCACGGCCCACCCTAAGGACGGCGGGTGCGGCCCGCAGCTCGACCCACCATCTTCGGAGACCCGCCGGGCAACCCCCACCCCGCACCGCCAGGATGGGGCGCCGTGCCGATCGATCCGGATGCCGTCCTCGCCGTCGACCTCGGCACCACCTCGACGAAGGCGGTGCTCTTCGCGCCCGACGGCGCGGTGCTGGGCGAGGGCGCCGCCGGATACCCGCTCGCCGAGCCGGAGCCGGGCGCCGCGGTCCAGGACCCGGAGGTCGTGTGGGAGGCGGTCGGCGACGCCGTCGCGGCCGCCGTGGCCGGGGGCGCGCGTCCCGCCGCCGTCTCGTTCAGCGGCGCGATGCACGGGCTGCTCGGGGTTGACGACCGGGGCGACCCCGTCGGGCCGCTGCTGACCTGGGCGGACTCGCGGGCGGCCGGCGTCGCGGCGGCCTGGCGCTCCGGCGCCGTCGACACCACCGCCCTCGCGCAGCGCACCGGCACCCCGGTGCACGCCATGAGCCCACTGGTGAAGCTCGCGTGGCTGCGCCGCGACCGACCGAGCCTGCACGCCGCGGCTGCCCGCTGGGGCGGGCCGAAGGAGTTCGTCCTCGGTCGCGCCACCGGCAGGCGCGTCACCGACGCCTCGTGCGCGTCGGGGACCGGCCTGCGCGACCTCCGGTCACGGACCTGGGACGACGAGGCCCTCGCCCTCGCGGGCATCGGCCCGGAAGCCCTCGACGAGCTCGTGGCGACGACGCAGGTCGTCGGGCCCCTCGTCGACCGGGTCGCCGACGACTGGGGCGTCCCCCGGGGACTGCCGGTCGTCGCAGGCGCGGGCGACGGCCCGCTGGCGAACCTCGGGCTCGGCGCCGTCCGGCCGGGCGTGCTCGCCTGCTCGATCGGCACGTCCGGGGCGCTGCGGCTGACCGTGGACCGTCCCGGGGTCGACGCCCGGGGTCGCCTGTTCTGCTACGAGCTCACCGAGCAGCGGTGGGTGGCCGGCGGCGCGGTCACCAACGGCGGGGTCGTCCTGGACTGGGCCGCGGAGAGCCTCGGCGCCGACGTCGCGACGCTGCTGTCCGAGGCCGCGGCGGTCCCGGCGGGCGCGGACGGGCTCCTCGCGATCCCGCTCCTGCTCGCCGAGCGCGCCCCGCGCTGGGACGGCGCGCTCGGCGGGGCCTTCCTCAACCTGCGGCGCAGCCACGGGCGCGGTCACCTCACCCGCGCGCTGCTCGAGGGCGTGTGCCTGCAGCTGCGGCTGGTCCTCGAGTCGCTCCGGGAGGCGGGGATGGCCGTCGACGAGGTCCGGGCCACCGGTGGGTTCGCCCGCAGCGTGTTCTGGCGCGGGCTGCTCGCCGACGTCCTCGGCACCCCCGTCGGCTACCCCGACGGCCACCAGGGCTCTGCCTGGGGTGCGGCGCTGCTCGGCATGCAGGCCGTCGGGATGCTCGCGCCGGGCGTGGACGCCCTGACCGACGCCGCGGACCGGGTGCGCATCGGGGAGACGACGACGCCGGGCGCGGCGGCCGGGCTCTACCGCGCGCGGATCGAGCTCGTCGAGCGGGTGCACGACGAGCTCGCCGACGTCGTCGACCGGCTCGGGACCGGGTGAGTCAGTCCTCGACCGCCGCGTCGGCGGCTTCCTCGAGCTCGACCAGCGACTCCTCGAGGAACGTCAGCAGCCGTTGCAGGCGCGGCACGCTGCGGCGGTCGCCCGTCAGGCCGAACTCCATGTTGTCGGCGTAGGAGAACACCGTCACGTTGAGGGCCTGGCCGTCCATCGGCACCGAGAGCGGGTACATCCCGACGAGCTTCGAGCCGCCCTCCCAGTACAGCGGCGCCTGCGGGCCGGGCACGTTCGAGATGATCAGGTTGAACCCCGGGTTGATCATCGAGGACACCCCGGGCACCGACCCGAGGGGCAGGGGCGCGGCCACCGCCAACGACAGGGCGGCGATCGCCATCGGGTCGCGCTGGTCGAGGTTGGCCTTCGCCGCCTTCCCGGAGGCCTTGATGCGCTCCAGCCGCGTCGCGGCGTCGGGCTCGTCGGTCGCGAGGGTCACCAGGATGGCGCCGAGCTGGTTGCCCTCTCCGGAGGTGCCGAGCGAGACCGGCAGCGCGGCCACGAGCGGCCGTTCGGGCAGCGCGTCGAGGTCGAGCATGTAGCGCCGCAGCGCGCCCGCGCACATCGCGAGCACGACGTCGTTCACCGTCGAGTCGGTGCGCTCCCGCACCCGCTGGATCCGCTTGATCGGCCAGGACTCCGCGGCGAAGCGGCGCGCCCCGGTGATCGGGACGTTGAGCATGCTGTGCGGCGCCTCGAAGGGCAGGGCGGTGTCGCGGTGGGCGAGGCCCTCGTAGAGCGCGTCCACCAGGGCCGGCGCGACGCCGAGGACCTGGGTCGCGGTCCGTGCGGTGTCGGTGACCGCCGCGCTCACCGTGTTCCAGCCGCCGGCCAGGGTGGAGCCCACCGAGGACAGCAGCGACGACTCCCGGGGGGCCGCGACCGCCGCGGGCGCCTGGTCCGCCGGACGCCGCTTGCTGCGGGGGTCGACCTGCCAGAACGGCGGCATGTCGCGCGCCTCGGGGTCGGTCGAGAGCGCCTTCTGCAGGTGCCGGATCCCGGTGACGCCGTCCATGAGCGCGTGGTGGATCTTGAAGTAGATCGCGAACCGGTCGCCCTCCACACCCTCGATGAGGTGGAACTCCCACAGCGGCCGATGACGGTCCAGCAGGGTGCCGTGCAGGCGCGACACGAGCTCGAGCAGTTCGCGGATCCGTCCCGGACGCGGCAGCGCGGAGAGCCGCACGTGGTACTCGATGTCCAGGTCGTCGTCGTCCTCCCAGGCCCACTGGCCGAGGCTCCCGACGGTGCGCACGGCGCGCCGGGAGAACGTCCGGGCCACCTCGTTCGACGACACGAGCCGTCGGTGCAGGTCACCGAGGAAGTCCGGACCGGCGTCCTCGGGCCGCTCGAACAGGAGCAGGGACCCGACGTGGGTCGGTCGCTCCCGTGACTCGGCCAGCAGGAACATCGAGTCCCGGAACGACATCACACCCATGCGCAGAATCCTCCCGCCGCGGCCACCCCGAGGGAAGGACGCCGCGCGGCGTGGAGACGGCGCGGCCCTCACCGGGACGGGTGCGGTGCCCGTCTCCGCGCTGGGTCAAACCGGGGCCATCATGCGGTCAGTCGGCCGAGTGCCCGTTCGAGATCCTCGAGCGTGCTCACCTCGACGCCGCCGCTGCGCCGCACCACGGCGCCGATCATGAGGTTGTAGGAGAGGCCTTCCTCGCCGCCCTGACGCAGGTCGTTGCGGTACGCGACGACGGGTCGGCCGTGCGCCGCGGCCCAGGCCACCTCGACGACGGTGCCGTTGTCGGGCGGCTCCTGGTCCAGGCAGGCGACGACGAGGTCGGCGCGCTCGGCGATCGCGCGGAGGTGGAACTCGCCGAGCGCGAGCCACCGCTCGGCGGGTGTCTCGCCCGGCGGAAGGTCGGCCTCCCAGGGGTCGATGACGTCCACGTGGGACCGGACGAGAGGGAGCAGCCGGTCGGTGTAGAAGTGCCGGGTGGATTCGGCGAAGCCGTAGGGGCTCGCGACGTAGGCGGTGCTGCGCACGGGCGGATCCTCCCGGGGATGCGATCATCTGCCGCCGTGCGGGTCGTCGTGACGGGAGCCGGCGGGTTCGTCGGCGCCGCCGTGGCCACTGCGCTACTGGCCGGGGGACACGACGTCGTCGGCCTGGCCCGCGACGCCGCCCGCGTGCCCGCCGGGGTCCGCCCGGTCGTGGGGTCGGTGCTCGATCCCGACGTCACCGCGGCCGCCCTGCGCGGCGCGGACGCGGTCTGCCACCTCGCGGCGCGCGTCCGGGTGCGGGAATCGCGCGCCGACCCACTCGGGTACTGGCGCACCAATTTCGACGGAACCCGCACGGTGCTCGCGGCGACGCCGCCGGGGGCCCGCGCGGTCGTCGTGTCCACGTGCGCCGTGCACGCCCCGGCGGACGTCCCGATCGGCGAGGACGCGCCGCTCGCCCCGGCCCACCCCTACGCGGCCAGCAAGCTCGCGGCGGACCTCCTCGCCCGCGACATGGCGCTCGCGGGCGGCCCCGGCGTGGTCTGCCTGCGGGTCTTCAACGTGGCGGGCGCGGTGGCCGGGCGCGGGGACGACGACCGCTCGCGCGTCGTGCCCGCCCTGCTCGCCGCGGTCGCGGGCCGGGGCGGACGGTTCACCGTGAACGGCGACGGCTCGGCGGTCCGCGATCTCGTGCACGTCGCCGACCTCGCGGACGGGGTCGTCGCGGCCCTGGCCGTCGCCGAGCCGGGGACGTGGCGGGCGTTCACCGTCGGTTCCGGGCGCGGGACGTCGGTCGCCGAGCTGGTCGACGTCGTCGGGCGGGTCACCGGGCGGGTGGTGCCGGTGCACCACGGCGAGCCGGTGGACGAACCGTCGTGTCTGGTGGCCGACCCGACTCGCGCCCGCAGCGGGCTCGGCTGGGCGCCCGCGCGCTCGACACCCGACCGGATCGTCACCGACGCCTGGGCCGCGCTGGGCCGACGGGAGCCGGAATCGGCGTAGGGTCGGTCGCATCGAGGGCCTCAGTGCCACGGCGGTCATCGCCGGCCTCCCTGGACGCTCGTCTGCGCGGACCGTCCGTCGGCCCGGATCGGGGACACCGACCGATGTCGCAACCACCGCAGGCCGAACCGTCGTCGTCCGGACCTGCGCACGGCGTGCGGCTCGAGCTCAAGCCGGGGACGGGGCGCACCGGATTCGTGGACGGCGGCTGGTGGCCGCGCTCGCGGGACCTCCGCGCGCAGCTGCCCGACCTCGTCGCGGCGCTGCACACGCGGATCGGCGGGACGGTCGGGCCGATCCAGCGGATCGGTTTCGGTCGCTCGCAGTGGGACCCGATCGGGAAGGAACGACTGGTCACGGCAACGGGCCAGGTGGCCTTCGACGGCTTCCAGGCGTTCACGCCCGACCTCGTCTGGATGGTCGGTCGGTTCACCGACCAGACGCCGATCACGCTGCTCGTCGTCCCTCCCGAGACCTCCGAGGCCGACGCCACCGAGGCGCTGCGCCGGGCGGCCACCGCCGGGAACACCGAGCGGCCGGCCACGCTGCTCGCGCCCGCCGGACTCGCGCCGACATCCGGAGCCCGGAACACCGCCGACACCCTCGTGAGGTCGTGAGATGACGGAGCCCGAACCGCAGTCGTCCGGGAGCACGACGGCAGCGCCGGAGGCGCCGCCCGGGACGTGCTCGGTCTGTCCGCACCCGTGGGACGCCCACGACGCGCTCGGCAGGCGGTACTGCTCGGCGAGCATGGCCTCGTCCCAGTCCCGCGGGTGCATCTGCCCGAAATAGTCTCCGGGCCGACCCGGCTGCGCCCTCCGTCAGGCGCTCGCGCCGAAGGGCCACGGGTGCGGCCCGTGGGCCCGGAGCGCGGGCAGTTCGTCGAGGTGCAGTTCTGGTCTCGGGCACAGGGGTCACGGGGGTCGTGGTGGCCGCACGGTTCGCTGCGGCACCGACCGGCGTGCCGACACTCGACTGCGGTGCCCCCGGCAGGACTCGAACCTGCGACCAAGGCATTAGAAGGGCCTTGCTCTTTCCGGCTGAGCTACGGGGGCCGGTGCCGATCAGGGTAGTGGGGGACACCGCTCGCCCGCCCCGCGACCACGCCCGCGGGCAATACCCTGGGCGGGTGCCCCGCGCGAGCCCGACCGGCGCCGACGCACCAGCCCCGGCCCCGCGCCGGTCGTCCGTGGCCGGAGCGGTCGTGGAGCAGATCCTCCCCGGTATCGCCGTGGCCGCGGTCGTCGCGCTCGCCCTCACGGCGCTCTCCGGGGCCCGGACGTATGCCCGCCTCGGTCTCCCGGATCCGGGAGCGCTGGTCACCTACGGCCTGCCCGTCGTGCGGGCGGTGACCGAGTCGGCGGCGGTCGTGACGGTCGGTGCGCTGCTGCTCGCCGCGTTCCTCGCGCCGCCGCCCGGTGCGTCGTGGCTGGCCGCCGACGGCTACCGGGCGGTCCGCGTGGCCTCCTGGTCGGCGGCCGGGTGGGCCGCGGGCGCGCTGGTCACGGCGGTGCTCGCGGTGGCCGACGCGTTCGGCAGGCCGCTCGGCGCGGTCCTCTCCCCGACGGTGCTGTGGGAGTCGTTCGGGGGCCTGTCGAGCGCCGGGGCGTGGCTCGCGACGGCGCTCGTCGCGCTCGCCTGCTGGGGGCTCACCCGGCTGGCGCTGTCGTGGCCCGCGACCGTTGCGGCCTTCGTGCTCGCCGTCGTCGGGCTGTTCCCTGTCGCGCTGACCGGGCACGCGGCCACCGGCGGCGCCCACGACCTCGCCGTCGACAGCCTGGTGCTCCACGTCGTGGCCGCCGCGCTCTGGGTGGGCGGCCTGGTCGCCGTCCTCGTGCACACCGCGCTCGGCGGGTCGTCCCTGGCCACCGCGCTGCGCCGGTTCTCCGCGACCGCGCTCGTCTGCTGGCTGGTCCTCGCTGCGACGGGGACGGTGAACGCCTTGCTCCGGGTGCCGCCGTCCGAGCTGCTGCGCACGACGTACGGGCTCCTCGTGATGGCCAAGGTGGCCGGGCTCGCGGTGCTCGGAGTGATCGGGGCCCGGCACCGCTCGCACACCCTGCCCGCGGTCGCCGGTGGGTCGCGGACGGCGCTCGCGCGGCTCGGCGGGGTCGAGGTGCTGCTGATGTTCGCGACCCTCGGGGTGGCGATCGCGCTCGGACGGACCCCGCCTCCGGAGCTCTCCACGCCGCTGCCCACCCGCGTGGAGGCCCTCCTCGGCTACCGGCTCGACGGACCACTGGACCTGCCGGGGCTCGCCACCGCCGCCCGGCCCGACCTGCTCCTCGGCACCGGGGCGGTCGCCGCGGCCGTCCTCTACCTGGCCGGCGTCCGGCGGGCGGGCCCGGTGGGTCGCGGGCGGACCGCCGCATGGCTCAGCGGGTGTGCGGTCGCGCTGGTGGTGACCTCGTCGGGCCTGGGGAGCTACGCACCGGCCCAGTTCAGCGTGCACATGCTCGGGCAGGTGGCCCTCGGCGTCGTCGTGCCGATCATGCTCGTCCTCGGCCGACCCTGGAGGCTCGTGCGGGCCGTCCCCCGGCCCGCGCCACCCGGGGGAGCGTCCGGCCCCCGGGAGTGGGGCCCGGCCCTGCGTGCGTCGTGGGCGGGACGGGTCCTGGGCTCGCCCCTCGTCGCGACCGTGCTGGTCGCGGGGTCGGGGTGGCTCCTGGACGTCGGTGGCGGCTTCGAGGTCCTGGTCGACTCGCACGGCGGCCACCTGCTCATGACGGCGTGGATGCTCGCGGTGGGGTGCGTCCTCGCGGGCGTCGTACTGGGCACGACGCCGGGGACCGCCGTGCGGGCGACGGCGGCGGCCGTCGCCGGCCTGGCCCAGGCCGCCCTGGGATGGGTGGTCGCCGCGAGCGGCCACGTCATCGGCGCCGCGTACTGGGCGGAGCTCGGGCTCGGATGGATCGACCGAGCGGCGGACCAGACGGCGGGCGGCCTGGTCCTGGTGGCGGGATCGCTTCCCTGGTTCGTGCTCGCGGTGGCCCTGGTCCGTCGCGACCGCCGCGCCCACGACGGGGCACGGGCGACGGTCGACGCCGCACAGGTCCTCTGACCTGGACCGATGTCCGTCGGCCCCCCCGCTGTCCTGGGGTACCGGCGGGCCGCGTAGTGTTCTCGTCGCTCCCGGGGAACGGACGCGGACCGCGGCCGGCTGGGAGATCAGGACTGCAGGGGCTGCGCCCCGGTCAGTCCGACACAGAGTGAAAACGAGACCGACAACCGCCTGCCTCGGTGGATCGGATGCAGGTCTCACCGGTCGTCCGCCGACGGGCCGCGCCGAGGGGGTCACCCCCCGGAAACGCCGCCGGAATCGACCGTGTACGGTTCGTATCACCGCGAACGGGATCGCCGGGAAATCCGGCGGGTTCGGCGCGTGTGGTCGTCCTTTGAGAACTCAACAGTGTGCTGACGTTTTGTGTGCTTTGGCCCCATTTTTTTGGGGTTTTGTTTGAGCTGGATGTTTTGTCAGGAGAGGGTTTGTTCTCTTCTAACGGTTTTTGTTGGAGAGTTTGA
>NZ_DASXJS010000212.1:0-11312 GCF_036497245.1 Actinomycetospora sp.
GGGCCGGCCAGGAGAACTTCCACTTCGGCGACTTCTACGCCTACTCCAAGGTGTGCACACACCTGGGTTGCCCCACCTCGCTGTACGAGTCGCAGACCAACCGGATCCTGTGCCCGTGCCACCAGTCGCAGTTCCTGGCCAACGAGTACGCACGCCCGGTCTTCGGGCCTGCCGCCCGCCCGCTGGCGCAATTGCCCATCGCGGTGGACGATCAGGGCTACCTGTTCGCCCGCAGTGACTTCATCGAGCCGGTGGGGCCCGGCTTCTGGGAGCGCAGATCATGAGTGCCATCACCACACCGACGCGCAGCGGGAGCACGGCGATGAAGCTCGTCGGGACCGCTGCGGACGAGGTCGACAGCCGCGTCCACCCGGCGGGACCGATCCGGCGGCAGATCAACAAGGTCTTCCCCACGCACTGGTCCTTCATGCTGGGCGAGATCGCGCTCTACAGCTTCATCGTGCTGCTCCTCTCGGGCACGTGGCTGGCCCTGTTCTACGACCCGTCGATGGCCGAGACGACCTACGAGGGCACCTTCCCGGGCCTGCGCGGCGTCATCATGTCCAAGGCCTACGAGTCCACGGTCAACATCTCGATGGACGTGCGCGGCGGGCTGTTCATCCGGCAGCTGCACCATTGGGCCGCGCTGATCTTCGTCGCGGCGATGATCGCGCACATGATGCGGACGTTCTTCACCGGAGCGTTCCGCCGGCCGCGTGAGACCAACTGGGTGCTCGGCGTCGTGCTGCTGCTCAGCGGCATGATCGAGGGCTTCCTCGGCTACTCGCTGCCGGACGACCTGCTCTCCGGCACCGGCCTCCGGACCGGCCTCTCCGCGATCATCATGTCGATCCCCGTGGTCGGCACGTGGCTGCAGTGGGCGATCATGGGCGGCGAGTACCCGGGGACGATCATCATCCCGCGGCTCTACATCGTCCACGTCTTCCTGCTGCCGGGGATCATCCTCGCGGTGATCGGCGTCCACGTGGCCCTCGTGTGGTTCCAGAAGCACACGCAGTTCCCCGGCCCCGGACGCACCGAGCGCAACGTCGTCGGCGTCCGCATCCTGCCGACCTTCGCCACCAAGGGTGGCGGCTTCATGGTCGTCTCCGTCGGGATCATGGCGATCATGTCCGGCGTCTTCCAGATCAACCCGATCTGGAAGCTCGGCCCGTACGACCCGACGCAGGTCTCTGCCGGCTCGCAGCCCGACTTCTACATGGCCGTGTTCGACGGCGCGGTCCGGTTGTGGCCCTCGTGGGAGATGTACCTGTTCGGCACGTACACGATCCCGGCGATCTTCTTCCCCGCCGTGATCGGCTTCGGGCTCCTGGTGAACCTGCTGATCGCGTACCCGATCATCGAGCGGAAGCTGACCGGGGACGACGCGCACCACAACCTGCTCCAGCGTCCGCGTGACGTCCCGGTGCGCACCGCCACCGGCATGATGGCGATGGCGTTCTACTTCTGGCTCGTCGTGGCCTGCGGGAACGACATCATCGGCTACACGTTCGACATCTCGCTGAACGTCATGACGTGGATCGGGCGCATGGGGCTGCTCGTGATCCCGCCGGTCGTCTACTTCGCGACCTACCGGATCTGCCTGGGTCTCCAGCGGGGCGACCGCGAGGTGCTCGAGCACGGCATCGAGACCGGCGTCATCAAGCGTCTGCCGCACGGCGAGTTCATCGAGGTGCACCAGCCCCTGGGTGGCGTCGACAACCACGGCCACGCCATCCCGCTGGAGTACCAGGGCGCCACGGTCCCGAAGCGCATGAACGACCTGGGCAGCGCCGGCCACCCGATGAAGGGCGGCTGGTTCCGGCCCGACCCGGCCGAGGAGCAGGAGGACGGTCTGCACCGCGGCACCGGCACCGACCCGCTGCAGGTCGAGCCGGGCAGCGACCGCGAGCTCGCGGGCCGGCCCGACGCCGGGCGGCCCCGCGACCCACGGGACTGACCCACCGCCACACCGCACGACCGCCGACGGGGCGGGGAGCACCACGCTCCCCGCCCCGTCGGCGTTTTTGCCCCGGAGCTCAGCCCGCCGTGACCATCGGCCGGTAGTCCAACAGCACCAGTCGGCCGTCGAGCACCGAGGTCCCGATCAGCTCCAGATCGAGGTCGGGCAGGCCGGCGTAGGGCGGCTCCGCTCCGGTGGACCCGAGGACTTGGGGGAACACGAGGAGCCGGTAGCGGTCCACCAGGCCGGCCCGCAGCAGGCTCCGGCCCAGCGACAGGCTCCCGATCACCCGCAGCGGGTCCCCCGGCTCGGTCTTCGCCGCGGCGACCCACGCCTCGGCGGCGTCACGGACCAGTGTGGTGTTCGCCCAGGTCAGCGGTTCGGACAGCGAGCGGGAGAACACGACCTTCCCGCGCTCGGTCATCAGCCGCGACGCCGGGTCGTCGGCGTCGGCCACGATCTCGGCGAGCGTCCGGTAGGTCGTGCTCCCCATCAGCATGACCTGGGGCCGGCAGGTCTGTTCGTCGATCCACGCGTCGAGGTCGGGGCCGCCGTAGCCGAAGTAGGCCGGGGAGGAGGTCCCCTTCGCCCAGCCGTCGACCGTGACGAACAGGTCCACCGTCAGCTCCCGCATCCCGCGAGAGTAGTGGACACGTACCTTCTGGTCCTGTTTCCTTACGAGGCCGACACGGGCCCGGGTACGACGACGGGCGCCGCCGGCCGGAGCCGACGACGCCCGTCAGGAGCGGAAGGGCGAGACCTCAGTGGGCCTCGGGACCCGCGTGGTACTCGAACACCAGCCCGGACACCATGATGATCAGGCCGATGCCCGCGAGCACGATGAGCCACCACTGGTAGAACGCCAGCCCGAGGCCGGTCAGCGCCACGGAGCCGGCGAGGCCGATCGGCCAGTAGCTGCCGGGGCTGAAGAACCCGACGTCGCCCGCGCCGTCGGAGACTTCCGCCTCCGGGTTGTCCTCCGGGCGCTCCTCGAGGCGCCGGGAGACGAACCGGAAGTAAGTCCCGACGATCAGGCACAGGCCACCGGTGAGGGTCAGCCCGACAATGCCGACGGCTTCCTTCGACATGAGGCCGTAGACGAGCGCGCAGACGAAGCAGAACACGGTGAGGATCTCGAAGATGCGGGACTCGACCTTCATCGCCGCGCGCTCCTCTCAGCGGGGTTCGTGGGGCAGGCCATGTCAGAACGCCAGACGGGTGGTCGGGTCCGGGTTGAACGGGTGCGTGGTCACCGCGGTGGGCGAGCACAGCGGGCCGCAGTTCATCCGGGCGAGCGCCTCGGCGGCGGTGTACGGCTGACCGGTGTCGGCGTTCGTGCTCTGCCGCAGGCGCATGTACTGGTCGAACAGGTTGCCCGGCAGCGCCCGCACCTCGAAGTTCATCATCGAGTGGTACGAGCCGCAGTACTCCGCGCACCGCCCGACGAACGATCCGGGCTGCTCGATCTTGTCGATCACCCAGACGTTCTTCTGGTCGTTCTTCTCCGGGTCCGGCAGCACGTCGCGCTTGAACAGGAACTCCGGGATCCAGAACGAGTGGATGACGTCCTCGGAGCGCTGGGTGAACGAGATCGGCCGGTCGGTCGGCAGCACCAGCAGCGGCACCTCGGCCGTGGTCCCGACCGTCGAGACCGGCTGTCCGGTCGGCTGGCGGGTCCCGGGGTACTCGAAGTCCCAGTTCCACTGGAACGCGACGACGTCGATCTTGAGCTCGTTGCCCGCCGGCTCACGGTCGACGACGTTCTGCACGATGACCGTGAAGTAGAAGAGGACCGCGACGATGATCAGCGGCACCACGGTGAGGACGAGCTCGAGCGGCAGGTTGTACTGGAACTGGCGGGGCAGCTCCGAGTCGCCGGCCTTGCGCCGGTGGAACGCGACGGTCCAGGCGGTGAGACCCCAGACGATGACGCCGACGGCGAGCGCCGCGATCGCCGACCAGGTCCACATCTCGCGCATCAGGGTGGCCTCGGGCGTGACGCCCACGGGCCAGCCGAAGCGGATGACCTCTCCGACCGAGCACCCGGTCGAGAAGAGCGCGACGGCCCCGGCCAGGACGGCGAGCTGGAACGCGCGGGTCACCCGTCGAGTCCGACGCTGCGACCCCCGGCCCCGCTGGTCCTGCCGGGAGGGCACCTCCCCGGCCTGCGCAACGCTCGCTGCTCGGCGCACTGCTGGCTGCCCTCCTCGAGGCCGTGCGACCTCGGGCGACGGCACCCCAGGTCCGGACACGGGGAGACTAGCCGAGCCAACCACTACGCGCTGTCGGAGGGGCCGGGCGCGTCCCCCGGATGCGAGTCCGCAGGCCCCCTCGGTGACCGGCATCCGAGGGCAGCACGCCCGTGCCACCGGGCCCGGGACGGGTGGCGCGATCGGGCCGCCACTCCCCCTCGCCATACTGGGCCACGTGTGCGGGCTGATGGGTTGGATCACGGCGGAGGGCACGGCGGTACGGCACGCGACGGACGTCGAGGCCGCGTTGCCCTGCATGCGCCACCGGGGACCGGACGAGTCGGGCGTCTGGCACGACGACGACGTCGCGCTCGGGTTCAACCGGCTGTCCATCATCGACGTCGAGGGCTCCCACCAGCCGCTCGAGTTCCCGGCCGAGCAGGGCTCGGCCCTCGGGGACGCAGGCCGCTACCGCATCGTCTTCAACGGCGAGATCTACAACTACCTCGAGCTCCGGGAGGAGCTGGCCCGCGACCACGGCGTCCGCTTCGCCACCGGCGGGGACACCGAGGCCATCGTCGCGGCCTACGCGGTGTGGGGCGCCGACGCGGTGCCGCGGCTGCGTGGCATGTTCACGTTCCTCATCTGGGACACCCGGGACCGGGTGCTCTTCGGGGCGCGGGACCCGTTCGGCATCAAGCCGATGTTCTTCGCCGCGGGCGCGCACGGAGTGGCGTTCTCCAGCGAGAAGAAGTGCCTGCTCGAGGTGCTCGGGCCGCTGGGGGCCTCGACGGCCGCACCGGACCCCGCGGCCCTGCAGCACTACCTGACCCTGCAGTACGTGCCCGAGCCGGCGACGCTGCACCGCGCGATCCGCCGGCTCGAGTCGGGCTGCTCGTTCACGGTGACTCCCGGCGAGCCGGTCAGCGTGCAGCGGTACTTCACGCCGCGGTTCGACGAACGCCCCATCCCCCGCGGCGACACCGCGGAGGAGACGCGGCGCCACGGGGAGATCACCGAGGTGCTGCGGGACTCGGTGGCCAAGCACATGCGCGCCGACGTCACGGTGGGGGCCTTCCTCTCCGGGGGGATCGACTCGACGGTCATCGCCGCACTCGCCCGCGAGCACAACCCCGACCTGATCACCTTCACGACGGGCTTCGAGCGCGCCGGGTACTCGGAGGTCGACGTCGCGGCCGAGTCGGCCGAGGCGATCGGGGTCCGCCACGTCGTCCGCACCGTCTCCGCGCAGGAGATGATGGACGTCCTGCCGCTCATCGTCTGGTACCTCGACGACCCGGTGGCCGATCCGGCGCTCGTGCCGCTCTACTTCGTGGCGCGCGAGGCCCGCAAGCACGTGAAGGTCGTGCTCTCCGGAGAGGGCGCCGACGAGCTCTTCGGCGGCTACACCATCTACAAGGAGCCGATCTCGCTCGCGCCGTTCGACAAGCTGCCCGGGGCGGTCCGCAAGCTCGCCGGGGCGCTCTCCGAGCGCCTGCCGACCGGTGTGCGCGGCAAGGATCTGCTGCGCCGGGGCGCGCTCCCCCTGGAGCAGCGCTACTACGGCAACGCCCGCAACTTCTTCCCCGCCCAGCTCGACGCGGTGCTGCGCGGCTACGACGACGAGCTCTCGCACACCGACCTGACGGCACCGATCTACGCGGACTCCGGCTCGTGGGACCCGGTGGCCCGGATGCAGCACGTCGACCTGTTCACGTGGCTGCGTGGGGACATCCTCGTCAAGGCCGACAAGATGACGATGGCGAACTCGCTCGAGCTGCGCGTGCCGTTCCTCGACCCCGAGGTGTTCCGCGTGGCGTCGGCCCTGCCGACGGACCAGAAGATCGCGCACGGCACCACCAAGTACGCCCTGCGCCGCGCGATCGAGGGGATCGTCCCGCCGCACGTGCTGAACCGTCGCAAGCTCGGGTTCCCGGTGCCGATCCGGCACTGGCTGGCCACCGACATGCTCGACTGGGCCCGCGGGATCGTCCGGGACTCACAGACCGACGCGATCCTCGACAAGGCCGCCGTGCTGCGGCTCATCGACGAGCACCGGGCCGGTCCGGTGGACCACTCGCGCCGCATCTGGACACTGCTGGTGTTCATGCTCTGGCACGGCATCTTCGTCGAGGGCCGGATCACACCGGCGATCCCGGAGCCGCAGTACCCGGTCTATGCCTGATCGGCGGGGATAGTGCCCGACGCAACGATCGGGCTGTCGGCGCGCACCCCATCACCTACGGTGGTCCGTTGATCCGAAGCGAGTACCGCCAGGGAGAGGAGAGCCCGGCCCGATGGACGTACTGGGTATCGGCAACGCGATCGTCGACGTGCTCACACAGACCGACGACGCCACCATCACCGCCTTCGACCTGCCGAAGGGGGGCATGACGCTCGTCGACCAGGAGCAGGCCGAGACGCTGTACACGAAGGCCGGTGAGACGACCGAGCGCTCCGGTGGCAGCGTGGCCAACTCCATCGCCATCGCGGCCGCGCTCGGCGCGGAGGCCGGCTACGTCGGGAAGGTCCACGACGACCAGCTCGGCGCCTCGTTCACGCGGTCGATCCGCGGCAACGGCGTGAGCTTCCGCACTCCGGCCCTCACCGAGGGCCCCTCGACCGCCCGGTGCCTGGTCCTGGTGACCCCCGACGGCGAGCGCACCATGGGCACCTACCTCGGTGCCTGCACCGCGCTCGGCCCGGACGACGTCGACGCCGCCGAGGTCACCGGCTCGGGCGTCACGCTGATCGAGGGCTACCTGGCCGACACCGAGCATGCGCGCGAGACGATCGGCAAGGTCGTCGAGGCCGCCGCCAAGGGCGACGGCAAGGTCGCGCTCACGCTGTCCGACGCGGGGTGCGTCGAGCGTCACCGCGACTACTTCCGCGAGCTGGCCCGCACCTCGGTCGACCTCATCGTCGCCGACGAGGACGAGGTGGCCGCGCTGGTCGGCGACGACGGCGTCTCCTCGCTGCTGCGTGACCGCGGCGGGAACTGCGAGGTCGTCGCCGTGACCCACGGGGCCAAGGGCTCCACGATCTACGGCGTCGGCGGCGCGACCTACGAGATCGAGACGCGCCCGGCCGACGAGCTGGTGGACACCACCGGAGCGGGCGACGCCTACGCGGGCGGGTTCCTCTACGGGTGGACCCGCGGGCTGAACATGCAGGTCGCCGGCCGGATCGGCTCGGTCGCGGCGTCGCACGTCGTCGCCCAGCTCGGCGCCCAGCCCCCGGAGGACCTCAAGGCGAAGGTCGTCGCGGACGTGCCCGAGGCGCGCTGAGCCCTCCTCGCCGCGGGGCCCCTCCGGACCTACGGAACGAACGACTCGTTCGTGCATATAGAAGCCACGAACGAGTCGTTCGTTCTGCACGGGAGGCGCCATTTCGCCGACCGCCCGTCAACAGACGAGAGCCCCGGGTCCTTCGCGGACCCGGGGCTCTCGTGTGTCAGGGGCGACCCAGTGTCAGGGGCGCCTCAGTTGAAGCTGTCGCCGCAGGCGCAGGACCCGCCGGCGTTGGGGTTGTCGATCGTGAAGCCCTGCTTGTCGATGGTGTCGACGAAATCGATGGTGGCGCCCATCACGTACGGCGCGCTCATCCGGTCCACGGCCACCTTGAGGCCCTGGAAATCACGGAGGAGGTCGCCGTCGAGGCTGCGGTCGTCGAAGAAGAGCTGGTAGCGCAGACCGGCGCAACCGCCCGGCTGGACGGCGATGCGCAGGTGCATGTCGTCGCGGCCCTCCTGGTCGAGCAGGGCCTTGGCCTTGCTCGACGCGGCCTCGCTCAGCTCGACGCCGTGCTCGCCCGGCGCCGCCTCGGTGGCGGGGGCGGTGGGGTTCTCGACGGTCATGGTTCTCCCTGGAGCTCCCGGTGCGGTCCTCGCCGTGCAACCCCACCGGGCGGCGGGATGTTCCCGCCCGGCGCGGCGCGCTCCGTCGGGGGCCCGGATCGGGATCCCGGCGGGGCACGGCGCGGCTCGCCTGCGATCTCCATGGTGTCACATCACGGGCGTGCCTTCACGCGCGCGCACGCGACGAGCGCCGTGCGTCACGCTCCGGCGGGGTCCGGTGGCGACGCGGTGGGCCTGGGCGCCCCCGGGAACGGTGTCCCGCGGCGGCGCAGCACGGCGAACACCGCGAGGAGCACCAGCCATGCGACCTGCCAGCCGGTCGAGATCACGAGGGCCAGCGGCCCGGTGACCATGATCAGCACCGACAGGGCGTCGTCCCGTTCGTCCATCGCCCTCCCCCTCCTGCGCGCCCACGCTGCGCCGCGGGGCGCCGGATCCCGGTGAGGTCCGCGTCAGAGACCCGACCCGGTGCCCTCGTGGCCCGGGTCGCGCGGCCCGGGGACCATCGGATCCGGAGGCGTCCGGGGCAGCAGCTCCGGGCGCAGGTCCGCGCGCCCGCGCCGACCACCCCAGTGGACGGCGATCCCCTCGGCGAGCACCTGCAGCGTGCCCGCGGGGTCGGCCATCGACGCCTCCACCGACCCGGCGTCGGCCGCTGTCGCGTAGGCGCCGTGGATGCCGGACTCGAACGCGACGCGCGGCCCGACGTGGACCTGGCCCGCGAGCACGATGCACGGCACCCCCCGGGCCATCGCGGCCGCCGAGACCGCGGCCAGGGCGGTGTCGCGCAGCGAGCGGAACTCGAGGCTGCCCTCGCCGGTGACGACGAGGTCGGGCAGCTCGTCGTCCGCGACCGTCTCGAGGGTGGCCGACGCCTCGCCGACGGGCGAGCGGGTCAGCTCGTCGTCCGCGGCGCCACGGACCCAGCCGTCCGCGACGGCCGCGGCGGCCTGATCGCCGGACAGCGTGCCCCGAAAGGCGTCCGGCGCGATGAGCACGCGCATGGACGGCCACGGTAGCGGGCCGGAGGCCCGCTCGGTGAGACCTCTCCCGGCGAGCGCGGAGGAGGACCCCCGCTGAGGTGACCGGATACGGCGCCGGGTGTCCTATCCTGGTCGCGTGAACTTCCTGCGCCGCGGCTCCAGCGCCACCTCCGCGCCCGCCTCCCCCGACGGTGACACCGAGGCCGTCGAGGAGCAGGACGTCGTCTCCGTCGGTGGGCAGCGCGGGCAGAACACCGGCAAGGGCCGCCCGACCCGGTCGCGCCGCGAGGCCGAGGGCCGCCGTCGTGGCCCGGTGGCCCCGGCCCCGAAGACCCAGCGCGAGGCCATGAAGCGCGCGAAGACGCTGCGGGGCGACAAGGGCCAGCGGCGGGAGGCGGCCGCGGACCGCCGCAAGCGCATGGCCGCGGGGGACGACCGGGTGCTCCCGGTGCGGGACCGCGGGCCGCTCAAGGCCTTCGTCCGGGACCTCGTGGACTCGCGGCGCCACCTGATGGGCCTGTTCATGCCGCTCGCGGTGCTGATCTTCATCACCGTCGTGGTGCCGATCCCGGGCATCCAGAACATCGGCAGCCTGCTGTGCCTGTGCATGCTCGCCGCGATGGTGGTCGAGGGCACGCTGCTCGGCCGCCAGATCCTCGCGCGGGTCCGCGAGAAGTTCCCGAACGAGGAGGCCAAGGGCCTCTCGCTCGGCTGGTACGCCTTCACGCGGGCCACCCAGATCCGCAAGCTGCGCATGCCCGCCCCGCGGGTGACCGTCGGGCAGCCGGTCTCCTGACCCCGCCCACCTCCCGCACGCTCGTCCTCGGGGGGACGCGCTCGGGCAAGTCGGCCTGGGCGGAGTCCCTGCTCGACGAGGCCTCGCCTGCCGTCTACGTGGCGACGGCGCGCGCCGTCGACCCCGCCGCCGACCCCGAGTGGGCCGACCGGATCGCCGTGCACCGGGCCCGCCGGTCGGCGCGCTGGGAGACCGTCGAGGACCACGACGGCACGGTGACCGCCGCGGTCCTCGCGCAGCGGACCGACGTCGCGGTGCTCGTCGACGACCTCGGGACCTGGGTCACCGGGCTGCTCGACGACGCCGGGTGGGCCCGGGACGCGGCGTCGGTGGCGGCGGCCCGGGCGGCGCTGGTCGACGCGGTCGCCCGCCGGACCGGGCCGCTCGTCCTGGTGTCGGCGGAGGTCGGGCTCGGGGTGGTGCCCTCGACGTCGGCGGGGCGGCGCTTCCGCGACGAACTGGGGCTGCTCAACACCGAGCTCGCGACGGCGTGCGACGAGGTACGCCTGCTGGTGGCCGGCCTGCCGCTGCCGCTTAAGGTGGCCGCGCCTCGTGAGCACTGAGCGCGGCTGTCGAGACATCGTGTGCTCACGAGCGACCGAAGGGAGCACCTAGTGCCGTCGGTGGCACCCCCGGACGAGGCCGCGCGGGCCGATGCCCGCGCCCACCTGACCCGCCTCCCGCTCGCCTCGCATGCGCTCGGGCGCCTCGAGGACGTCGCCGCGTGGCTCGCCGCCTGCCAGGCCCGCTCCCCCGCGCGCCCGCCGTCGTCGCCGCGGGTGGTGCTCTTCGCGGCCGAGCACGGCATCGCGGTCGCCGGGGTGTCCGCGTTCGGGCCCGAGGAGACCGCGGCCCGGCTCGAGGCCGTGCGCGACGGCACCGCCCCGACCAACGCCCTCGCCACCGTGGCCGGGGCGGACGTCCGCGTCGTCGAGGTCGGCGACGGGCCCAGCGGCCGGATCGACCGCGAGGACGCGCTGAGCCCCGACGGGGTGCAGGCCGCCCTGGACGCGGGCCGTGTTGCCGCGGACTCCGCCGTCGACGAGGGCGCCGACCTGCTCGTCCCCGGTGAGCTCGCCGTCGGCGTCTCCACCCCCACCGCCGTCCTCGCCGCCGCGATGACCGCCCGCGAGCCGGTCGCCGTCGTGGGGCGCGGGAGCGGCATCGACGACAACGCCTGGATGCGCAAGGCCGCGGCCGTGCGCGACGGGCTGCGCCGCAGCCGCGCCGCGGGCCGCGACCCGGAGGACCTGCTGCGCATCGCCGGCGGCGCCGACCTCGCCGCGCTCGTCGGGTTCCTCGCCCAGGCCGCGCGCCGCCGGACGCCCGTGCTGCTCGACGGGGCCGCGGTCTGCGTGGCCGCCCTGCTCGCCGACGCGTGGGCGCCGGGCTCGCGCGCCTGGTGGCTGGCCGCGACGCGGGACACCGAGCCCGCCCAGGCCCTCGCCCTCGAGGTGCTCGGCCTCGACCCGCTGCTCCTGCTCGACCTGCGCGCCGGCGCCGCCACGGGTGCGCTCGCGGC
>NZ_DASXJS010000213.1:0-63639 GCF_036497245.1 Actinomycetospora sp.
GCCTGCGCCCGTTCCCTCTGCTTCGTCGGTGGCGGCCGGGGGAGGCGTGGCCGGCCCGCCGGCCCGGGTCGAAGACAGGAGCGGCCGGCGGGAGCCGGCCGCGTCCGACCCGGCCGCTGCCCCGGCGTCAGCCGAGGGCCGCGCGCCTGGGCTTGACCATCGGCACCCCGATGGAGCCGCGGACCCTCAACCGGCACTTCGAGGGGCTGCGGGTCACGGCCGGCCTGCCCGACGTCCGACTCCACGACCTGCGTCACACCGTGGTCAGCCTGCTGCTCGACCTCGGGACGCCGCCGCACGTCGTCCAGGCCATCGCCCGCCACGCGCATGTCGACATCACCATGGCGATCTACGCCCACACCAACCTCGACGCCATGCGCCAAGCGCTCGACGCCATCGAGTGGGAGGACCTGTGAGGGCGGTTGCTGAAGTCGTTGCTGAAGGAGCCACAACCAGCCACATGCAGAAACCAACGTCTCCGCTGGTCACAAGGGGTGGCCAGGGGCGGGGTCGAACCGCCGACCTATCGCTTTTCAGGCGATCGCTCGTACCGACTGAGCTACCTGGCCTTGTCGGCCATCACGCCGCATCGGCGCGTGCACGACCGTGCGACCCAGACGGGACTCGAACCCGCGACCTTCGCCGTGACAGGGCGACGCGCTAACCAACTGCGCCACTGGGCCTTGCTCTTCAGTTACTGCGTACCCCCAACGGGATTCGAACCCGCGTTGCCGCCTTGAAAGGGCGGAGTCCTAGGCCGCTGAACGATGGGGGCTCGAAGCTCCTCTGATCTCGCGAGGACCTTACCCCCTTCAACGCCCACGGACCGTCCGCCCCGTTGGGTGCAGAGGCAAGCCTACGGGACGGGGTCCAGGGGCTCGTCAGCCACCCCCGTCACGCGCCGGGACGGTGATCCCGACGGGGACGGTGGCCATCCCGCCGGCCCCGTGCCACGCCTCGAGCCAGGCGGGCGCGGCGACGCAGCCCAGGATCAGCTCCCAGGACGCGACGGCGCGTTCCCGCAGGTCGGCGAGTCCCGCGGTCGCCGTCGAGACGACACGGTGCCCGTGGCCGAGCGCGACGACGGTCCGGGCGAGCTCCCGGGAGTCCACGTCGGCGCGCAGCAGGCCCTCGTCCCGTGCCCGGCCGAGGAGGTCGACGAAGACGTCCTCCCAGTACCGGTAGGGCCAGGGCGTGCGCTCCGGCCCGAGGGCGCCCTCGCTGACCACGCGCATCCCGGCGCGGCAGCAGACCTCGTCGCCCAACAGGTCCGCGATGCCGACCGCCAGGTGGACCGCGGTCGTCAGGACGTCCGCCCCGCGGTCCAGGAATGCGTCGAGGAAGTCCGGGAACCGGCGCTCCATGGCCTCGACGACGGCGAGGGCCATCGCTTCCTTGGAGCTGAAGTGGAAGTACTGGGCGCCCTTCGTCACCCCGCTGCGCTCGACGATCTTCGACAGCGAGGCGGCGTGGTAGCCCTCGGCGGCGAACTCGTGGGCCGCCGCTTCGAGGATCGCCTCGCGGGTCGCGAGCGCCCGCGCCTGTCGCGGTCCGGTGCGGGTCCGGACGTCGGGTGTCACGCGGTCACCGCCGACCGGGGACGCGGGCTTCGGGGGTACCTGGACCATGACGGGCACGGACCCTACGACGTGGTGCAGTGAGGGGCGTGTGTCCCGCCGGGGTCAGCGCCGCACCGGCGGTGCTTCGCCCGGCTCCCCGATCAGCCCGAGCATGTCGAGCAGCTCGCGGCAGTCGTCCGAATCCAGCGCGTTGCGGGCCACCGCCATCCGGGCGCGGTGCACCTGCTCCTCGCTGACCCGGTACACGTCGGCCGCGGTGCGCTGGGCGGGGACGCCCGTGACGAGCCCGCCCTCGTGCCCGGACCTCGGCTCGGGCACCCCGGCCGTGTCCGTGGCGCCGCGTTCCGGGTGCAGCCCGGCAGGTCGTCGTCGTGGCCCCGGCATCGCGCTCATCCGTCTCCCTTGCCCCAGCCCCTCGGCTGCCCGATGGCAGCCGCAGACGCTACAGAGCGACGATGGCCTGTGCAGCCCTCTCTCAGGGTGAGCCGGGATCTCCTCAGTTTGTGCAGGGCTGCGCCAAGTGAGCGGATCCGGACGCGCGAACGCCCGAATCCGCTCACATGGCGGAACGCCTAGTCGACCAACGCCTGGTAGACCAGCCCGCGCAGTGCGCTACGGATCGGGTAGGCGCTCGAGGGCATCAGCTGGGTGAAGAACAGCGCCGTGAGCTCCTCCTGGGGGTCCACCCAGAAGGCCGTGCTGGCCGCCCCGCCCCAGGCCATCTCGCCTGCGCTGCAGAGCGTCCGGTAGCGCGTCGGGTCGAGGACCACCGACACCCCGAGGCCGAACCCGACCCCGTCGAACGGCATCTCCGCGAACAGCGGCCGTCCGACCTCCATGAGGTCGGCGCCGCCGGGCAGGTGGTTGCGGCCCATGTAGGCGACGGTGCGGGAGCCCAGGATCCGCACCCCGTCGAGCTCGCCGCCGCGCAGGAGCATCTGGGTGAAGCGGTGGTAGTCGCCGGCGGTGGACACCAGCCCGCCGCCACCCGAGAGCCACGTCGGGGGCTCCAGGAACGCCTCCCCGGCAGGCGCCCGCACCCGGGACCCGTCGGCGACGCGGGCGTAGAGCGCCGCGGTGCGGGACGGGTCGTCGGCGGCGAACGCGGTCGCCGTCATGCCGAGCGGCGTGAGGATCTCCTCGTCGAGGAAATCGTCGAGGCGGCGCCCGGACACGACCTCGACGAGGCGCCCGAGCACGTCGGTCGCGTGGCTGTAGTTCCACTCGGTGCCGGGCGTGTGCACGAGCGGCATCCGCGCCCAGGCCTCCACGCAGCCGGCGAGGTCGAGCCCCGGCGGCACACCCCACTCGAAGCCCGCCGCGCGGTACATCTCGTCGATCGGGTTGGCGTGGTGGAACCCGTAGGTCAGGCCCGCGGTGTGGCTGAGCAGGTGCCAGACCCGGATCGGCTCCGGGCTCGGCATCGTCAGCGGCGCGGCGGCCGACCCGCGCACGTAGACGCGTGGCTCGGCGAACGCCGGGAGCCAGCGACTGATCGGGTCGGTGAGCTCGATCAGGCCCCGCTCCCAGAGGATCAGCGCGGCGACGGAGGTGATCGGCTTCGTCATCGAGAAGATCCGCCACCGGGTGTCCGGCTCGACGGGCAGGCCCGCCTCCTCGTCGCGCTGCCCGGCCTCGCTCGCGTGGACCACGTGCCCGCGCCGCGTGACGACCACCTGCCAGCCCGCGAGCCGGCCGTCGTCGACGTAGCACTGGAAGTGATCATCGATGCGCTGCAGGCGTGCCGGGTCGAACCCCAGGGCGGCGGGATCCTTCTCGACGGCGAGCGGGGAGGTGGTCATGACCGCATCCTCACCCGATCAGGCCCCGGAGAGGAACGTCCGCAGCTCGCCGGTCAGCTCCCCGGCGGCCTCCTCGGGGACGAAGTGCCCACAGCCCTCGATCGCCCGCCCACGGACCTGGTCCTGGTCGTCGCAGAGGGCGGCGACGTCGGCGGCCATGGTGCGCTTGTCCATGCCGGTGCGGGCCTTGTCGGACGCGCCGTAGCCGTGCAGGTCGGGGACGACGACGGTGTGGTCGCGCGCCAGGTCGTCGACCACCCGCCGCCAGCACCAGCCGGTCTGCGGCCAGCCGTGCAGCAGCACGACCGGCGGGCCGCCCCGGCGACCCGGTGGTGGAGCCGGATGCCGTTGACCGACGTCGTGGCGGGTGTCCAGGCCGGGGTGGTCACGTCCGGAGTGTGGCGCGCACCTACACCTCGCCCAGCACCTCGGCGACCTCGTCCACGGCCTCCCGGGCCCACAACCGGTCCCGGAGGCGGCGGGTGAGGCCCTCGGCGTGCGAGAGCGCCGCGAACTCGGCGACCCGCGCCGCGCAGGCGGCCCGCGCCGGGGCGCGCAGCGTCTCGTAGCCCTCGAGCCCCGGAAGGATCCGGCCGTCGGAGCGATCGAAGGCGGCCCCGAGGGCGTGGGCGTCGAGCAGGGACTGGTTCTCCTCGTCGCCGGCGTGCGGCAGGAGGGGCTGCGCGGCGGCCCCGAGGACGGTGAGCCGGTTGCGGGTCCAGCGCGACAGCGGGCGCTGGTGGGCGATGACCTGCTCGGGCTCCCGCCCGACGACCGCGCTCACGCTGCGCCGCAACTCCGGCTCCAGCCGGGAGACCACCCACTCCCGTTCGGCGGGCGGCAGGTCGGCGCGCATGACGAGGACGACCTCGGCGCCGCCGTGGGGCGCCGGCAGGCGCATCGCCTGCAGCTGCGGGCCCGACCACACCCGCAGCTCCGGGCTCGCGGGCTCCCCCGCGCTGGAGGCCACCATGGTCCGGCGCACGACGAAGGTCGGCGAGAGCGCCCCGGCCCCGGCCTCCAACAGCCCCCGGACCCGGCTGGAGGCCCCGTCGGCCCCGACGAGGGCCTCCGCGCGCCACTGCTCGCCGTCCTCGACGGTCACCAGGGCGGCGTCGCCGATGTCCTCGACGGCGGTGGGGCGGCGCTCGTAATGCACCCCGATCATCTCGTCGGCGGCGCAGGCGCGGGCGAGGGCCCGACGCACGTCGCGGCGGGCCACGATGAGGCACGGGTAGCCGAAGCGGGCCCGGGCGACGTCGCCGAGCTCGACCTTGCGCAGCGGCTGGCCGCTCGCGGCATCGAGGTGGCAGTAGCGCTGCACCTCCAGCGCCTGCGGCCGCAGCGCATCGAGCAGCCCGAGCCCCTGCAGGACCCGCGCGGCGGAGGGCCGTACGACCATCGAGCCCGACGACCCGGCGTCGTCGAGCGACTCCGGATCCGGCCCGCGCTCCAGCAGCTGGACGGGGAAACCCTGGTGGGCGAGGCACAGCGCCGCGGCGAGACCGTCGATCCCCACACCGAGGACCAGGAGCGGAACGTGCTCCACGTGGACCCCCGTTTCCCCTCGAGCGGCAGCAGACGACGCTGCACCGAAAACCCTAGACAGCGCATTCGAGTGACGCTATGGCCGCTCGGGAAGCGAGATCCTCGGCAGTGCGTCAGCGTAGCGGCGAGGCAGGTACTCCTTCCGAGGAATGGATCTCCGGCGTCCGGCCCTCCACGACGGCGGCCGTTCCGACGGCGAGCGCCAGCAGCGCCCCACCCAGCAACCACCCGGCCAGGACGTCCGTCGTCCAGTGCACGCCCAGGTAGGCCCGGGAGAGCCCGATCCCGAGGGCGAGGACGGCCCCGCCCAGCACCGTCGCGGCCCGCACGGCCGCCCGCCGGTGACGGTGCGCACCGTCACCGGGGACGAGGGCGAGGACCGCGATCACGGTCAGCCCGAGCCCCAGGACGGCCATCAGGGAGTGACCGGAGGGCAGTGACGTCGAGGTCTCCACAGTCAGGCGGGTGACGAGCGGGGGCCGGGGGCGCTCGACCAGGCCCTTGAGGCCGCGGATGGTGAGTGATCCCACGAGCACCGCGCCGATCCACACGACGGCCCGGCCCCGACGCCCACGCAGCCACAGCACGAGCGCGGACACCACCGCCAGGCCCCCCGTGCCGACGGTGCCGCCGTAGAGCGACGCGGCCTCCGCGACGCCGGTCCATCCCGGGGTGCGGTGCGCGACCAGCCACCCCAGGACGGGCTGGTCGGTGCGGTCGAGGGCCTCGTCGTCGGCGACGAGGGCGAACACCCCGGCCGCGAGCGCCACCAGCATTCCCGCGACGCCGAGCGCCGCCGGCAGCGTCGTCGCCGACCGACCCGGCATCGACCCGCGTCGGGTCAGGCACGCCAGGGCGCCGAGGAGCAGCAGCAGCGCCACCACGGCCGTCGCGGTCACGACCCACCACCCGGCCGTCACGGCCACCTCCACCCTTCCCCTCATCCGTCCGGACCCTCGGCCCCGGTCCGCGGAGCCCTGCGGGATACGGCGGGCGGGTATCCCGTCGGCGTGTCGTCGACCCCCGACGACGGGCGGCGGACGGGATGTCTGGGCACACTCTGCCCGGGCGGCCCCGAGGTCGCCGGGCAGGGACCCGGATGCGGCGCCGCGGCTCGGCGACGCGGACCAGGAGGGGCAGTGCTGTTCCTCGGCCTCGTCGCGGCCCTCGTCGCCGCGGCGGCCAACGCCGGCGCGGCCATGCTCGAGGCGATGGCCACCCGCCGGGCCACCCGCGCCGCCGGGGTGATCACCAGCCCGCTCTACCTCGGCGGGCTGCTCCTGGACATCGCCGGCTGGGTCCTGACGGTGCTCGCGCTGCGCTACATGCCGATCGTGGCGGTGCAGGCGATCGTCTCCGGGCAGGTCGCGATCACGGTGATCGCGTCGCACTGGGTGTTCGACACCGAGCTGCGGCGGGTCGACCTGCTGGCGGCCGGGGCGAACATCGTCGGGCTGGGCCTGCTGGTGGGCAGCGCCCGGACCGAGGAGCTCCCGCACGCCGGGGTGGGCGCGACGATCGCCCTGCTGAGCGTGCTCGTGGTCCTCGCGGTCGTCGGGACGGTCACCGCGCTGCGCAGCCGGCGGGCGGTGCCCATCGCGTTCCTGGCGGGGCTGAGCTTCGGCGGCACGGCGGTCGCGGTCCGACTGGTCGACCTCGACGGGCCGGTCGGCGAGGTCGCGCACACGGTGATCAGCGACCCGGTGGCGTGGGCCCTGCTCGGCTACGCGGGGCTCGGGCTGGGGCTCTACACGGTCGCGCTGTCCCGCGGCGCGGTCGGGCCCGTGGTGGCCGTGCTCGCGGTCACCGAGACGCTCGCGCCGGGACTGCTGGGGCTCGTCCTGCTCGGCGACGGCATCCGCAGCGGGTGGGTGTTCGCGTTCGTGGCGGGGCTGGTGCTCGCCCTGGGCGGGGTCGTGGTGCTAGCGCGCTCGCCCGCGCAGGCTTCATTGGCCGGTGACGACGGTGTGGCGCGCCCACCGCTCAAGCGGGTGTGAGCCGCCGAGGGACACACGTCCGGGCCGCACCCCGTGGGCACGGCCCGGACGGTCGCCCGGGCGACGAGGTCAGGGCTTGAAAGCGTCCTTGATCTTCTCGCCCGCGTTCTTGAGGTTGCCGACGGTCTGGTCCTTTTTGCCCTCGGCCTTCCACTCGTGGTTGTCCGTCGCGTCGCCCAGGGCTTCCTTGACCTTGCCCTTGAGCTCCTGGGCCTTGTTGTCGAACTTGTCGTCAGCGGACACGCGGCGGCTCCTCGTGGCTTGTCACGGTTGGTCCTCGTCGGTGGTACCCCGGAGGCGTGTGACTCAATCGACAGCCGGGAGCAGGCGCTCGGTAGTGCCCGCCTTCAGGACGATGTCGCACACGCTGGGTCGGCGACGCAGCGTCACCCGTCCCACTTCCGGACGGCGGCCCGGGGCGCGGGCGACGAGCTGGTAGGAGCCGGGGGCGGCGGCCTCGATGCGGAAGGTGCCGTCGGCCGCGGCGTCGGTGCGTGCGGCCTGGTGGCCCGACTCGTCGACGAGCGTGAGCACGGCGCCCGCGACGATCGCCCCGTCCTCGGCCCGCACCACCCGCCCGGTGACCTCGGGGACCCCGACGGGGGCCCGGCCGTCGTGGCCGTTGCCGCGCTGGCCGTCGCCGTCGACGCGCGGCCGGTCGGCACCCCCGTCGTCGAGAGCCGCGTCGTCGGGAGTGGCCTCGCCTGCTGCCCCGTCGTCGGGAGCAGCGCCGTCGGGAGCCGCGCCGGCGGGAGCAGCGCCGGCGGGAGCAGCGCCGTCGGGAGCAGCGCCGTCGGGAGCCGCGTCGTCGGGACCCGCCGTCGCGCGCCGCCGGCGGGCGATCCGGTCGGCGACCAGGTCGGCGGCGCCCACCACGAGGGCGAGCACGACGAGGCCGACCGTCACGACGAGGCCGGAGCTGATCGACGACGACCAGTCGCCGTGGCTCGACGTCAGCGACCCGAAGAACACCGCGCCGACGGCGGAGATGCCGACCGCGGAGCCGACGCGCTGCCCGGTCTGCAGCACCCCGGCCGCGGTACCGCCCTCCCGGGCGGGGACCTCCTCGAGGGCCAGTGTCTGGTTGGGCGCGATGACGAAGCCGCTGCCGATCCCCGCGACGAGCAGCGGCCCGGCGATCGCCCAGCCGACGCTGCCCGGGTCCAGCCGCAGCACGATGTCGGTGGCCACGAGCCCGATGACGACCGCCAGCAGCCCGAGCACCACCTGGGGCTTGCCGAACCGGGAGACCCACCGGCCGCCGAGCGCCGAGGACACCGCGGAGCCGAGCGCGAACGGCGTCAGGGCGAGCCCGGCCTCGAGCGGGGTGAACCCGCGGCCCTGCTGCAGGAACAGGGTGAGCACGAAGAAGATCGAGGTGAAGCCCGCGAAGTAGACCAGCCCGAGCGTCGTCCCCAGCGCGTAGCTGCGGGTGCGCAGGAGGCCGAAGTTCACCAGGGGGTGCCCGTGGGCGCGCCGTGCCCGCCGCTCCCAGGCCACGAAGAGCAGCAGGAGCAGCACCGCGACACCCACCAGCCACCAGGGCGCCCCGGACGGGTTCTGCTCGGAGAGCACCAGCGGCAGCATCAACGCGACGACGGCGGCGCCGAGCAGGACGGCGCCGACGAGGTCCAGCGGCCGGCGATCGCCCTTCGACACGGCGGTGTCCCGCGGGAGCAGGCGCACCCCCAGCAGCAGCGCGACGATGCCGATGGGCACGTTGACGTAGAAGACGTAGCGCCAGCCCTCGAGGTCCCCGCCCCACTGCAGCAGCAGGCCGCCGGTGAGCGGGCCGACGGCCGTCGAGATCCCGATGGCCGCGCCGAAGAGCCCGAAGGCGCGCCCGCGCTCGCGGCCGGAGAAGAGCTGCTGGATGACCCCGATGATCTGCGGGTTCATCATGCCGCCGGCCGCGCCCTGCAGGAGGCGGGCGACCACGAGCATCGTCGGGTCCACCGACAGGCCGGCGACCGCGCTGGTCAGCGTGAACAGCGCGAGCGCGATGAGGAACATCTTCTTGCGGCCGCGGTCGTCGCCGAGGCGGCCGGAGGACACTAGGACCAGACCGAAGGTGAGCGCGTAGCCCGAGACCACCCAGGACAGCTCCACCGACGACGCGCCGAGCCCGCGCTGCATCGACGGCAGCGCGACGTTGACGATGCTGACGTCGAGCAGCGTCATGAACCCCGCGACGAGGCAGACGACGAGCGCGCGCCAGCGGTTCGGGTCGGGCTCGTCGGGCGGACGCGCGGGACTCTCGGTGTGGTCGGCGGCGGTCACGGACGCCAGGATGCCCCCGCCGCCGGTCTCCAAGCATGCCCGTCGCCCGGCGGACCCCGCCCGATCATGTCCGAGGAGGTGCACCCCGGCGTGGAGGTGCTCAGCAGCAGGATCCTCATCCGCCCCCGCGACCCCGAGACCGCGTGGGCGTTCTACGGCGGCACCCTGGGCCTCGCGATCTCCCGCGAGTTCCCCGGCGGCGTCGTCTACTTCCTCGGGACCGGCTACCTGGAGGTCTCCGGACGTTCGGCCGAGGGCCCGGTCGGGACCGACGCGCTCTGGGTGCAGGTCCGTGACGTCGCCGCGGCCGAGCACGAGCTCCGCGGGGCCGGGGTGACGGTCATCCGCGAGAGCCGCACCGAGCCCTGGGGGCTGCGCGAGTGCTGGATCGCCGATCCGGACGGCCGGGCGATCGTGCTCGTCGAGGTCCCGCCGGACCACCCGATCCGCAAGGACCTCCGGTCCACGTGAACGGAATTGGCCGCTCCGGCGACCACAATCGTTCACATGGCGGCGGCCAGGGCCTCCAGGGCCGGGCGCGGGTCGTCGAGCGGCGAGTCCCCGAGCGCCTGCACGAGGACGTGGTCGGCCCCGGCCTCGAGGTGGGCCCGCAGGCTCTCGGCGGCGGTCTTCGCGTCCCCGATCCCGACGACGGCCCGCGCCAGTCGGTCGGATCCGCCACGGACCAGGTCGGACTCGTCGAAGCCCTGGCGCAGCCAGGAGTTCCGGTAGTTCGGCAGCCCCGAGTAGATCTCCAGGTGGGCGTGGGCGCGGCGCAGCGCGTCCTCCTCGGTCGACCCGTTCACCCCGGTGAGCGCGACGGCCTGCTCCGAGACGACCCACTTGTCCGGGCCGAGCGCCTCGCGGGTGACCGCAGTCTGTGCCGGCAGGACGAGGTAGGGGTGCGCGCCGTCGGCGGCCGATCCGGAGAGCTCGATCATCTTCGGCCCGAGCGCGGCGAGCAGCCGGACCGGGCGGACCCCCGGCTCGACCTGCTCGGGGACGGCGTCCATGCGCTGCAGGTAGTCGCGCGTCGTCGCCAACGGCTTGGTGTAGGTGCCGCCGCGGCCCCGCTCGACGAGGGGTCCGTGGCTGATGCCGAGCCCGAGCACGAACCGGCCGGGGTGCAGCGCGGTCAGGGTACGGGCGCCGGACTCGGCGGCGATCGGGTCGCGCGCGTGGATGTTGGCGATCCCGGTCCCGACGACGAGCCGCTCGGTCGCATTGAGGAACGCCCCGGCCTGCGTGAGCGTCTCCTTGCCGTAGGCCTCGCCGTAGAAGAGCGACCCGTAGCCCATGCGCTCGAGGTCCCGGGCGACCTCGCAGGCTGCGCCGATCGTCCAGGCGTCGCTGGTCCACCAGACGCCGATGCGGCTGGGGAAGTCGATGGCCGGCCGACCCTCGTTGCTCGTCATGATCGGCGACGCTAGCCGCGGGCCCGGTCCTCCGCGCGCTCGAGGCCCGCTCCCTCGAGCAGCTGGGCCGAGCAGTGCTCCTGGGCGAGGCGGCGCAGGGCAGCCAACAGGGTGTCGCCCAGGACGGTCCCCACGACCGCGCCCTCGACGGTGCGCGCCCGATCGCCGCGGTCCACGACCACCGCGACCTCGCGCCGCGCGACGTCCTCCATGACCTCGGCGTACAGCTCGAGCTGGCGGGCGAGGTCCTCGTCGCCGAGCCGGGTGTAGGTCGCGAGGACCTCGACGGCCGTGTCCCACGCCGGGTTCTTCGGCGAGACGTGCCAGCCGCGCTCGCGGACCAGGTCGGCGAGGGCGCGCTGCGCGCCCGCGCGGGCCTCGTCGTCGGCGTCGCCGGAGGCGCCCCACGGCGGGGGCGTCGTGGCCGAGGCCCGCCCGAGCGCCTCGTGCAGCGGCACCTGCGGGTCGTCGACCGCGGCGAGCACCGCCCGGGTCGCGGCCACCGAGAGCCCGCCGACGTCGATGAGCGCCCGCACCATCCGCAGCCGGTGGACGTGCCCCTCGTCGTAGGAGGCCTGGTTGGGGCTGCTGCGCTCGCCCGGCGGGAGCAGGCCCTCCCGTAGGTAGTACTTGATCGACGCCACGCTCACGCCGCTGCGCCGGCTCAGCTCGCCGACCCTCATCGGGCTCCTCCTCTCGACACCCCCGCTCAGATAGTAGTACTGTCCGCTTATCGGACAGCAGCACTATCTACTTGGGGGCACGATCGTGCGGACCTGGAACCGATCCCTGCTCGCGCTCACCGGCGCGATGATCCTCCTGACGCTGGTGTGCGTCGTCGGCCTGCTGGTCGACCCCCGCACGCTGCTCGGCCAGCCGATCTGGGCCAAACCGCTCAAGTTCTCGATCTCGCTGGCGCTCTACGGACCCACCCTCGCGTGGATGATCTCGCTGGTCACGGGCCCTCGGGCGCGGCGCCTCGCGAACGTCGCGGGCACCGTCGTCGCGGTGACGGCCGCCGTCGAGATGGTCGCCATCGTCGGGCAGGTCCTCCGCGGCCGGACCAGCCACTTCGACGTCGGCACGCCGTTCGACGCCGCGGTGTGGTCGGTCATGGCCGTCTCGATCATGACCCTGTGGGTCGCCACCGCGGTGGTGGGCGTGGTGCTCCTGCGGGAGCGCACGATGTCGACCGCGTCCGCGTGGGCGGTGCGCCTCGGGCTCGGGGTCGCGCTGCTGGGCATGGCGCTCGCCTTCCTGATGACCGGCCCCACCGGCGCCCAGATCGCCGCCGCGCGGGCCGAGGGCAGCATGCCGACGGTCGGGGCGCACGCCGTCGGGGTCCCCGACGGCGGGCCGGGCCTGCCGCTGCTCGGGTGGTCGACCACCGGTGGCGACCTGCGGATCGGCCACTTCGTCGGGCTGCACGCGCTGCAGGCGCTCCCGCTCCTCGCGCTCGGGCTCGGGCTGCTCGCGGGCCGGGTCGCGGTCCTGCGCTCCGAGCGGGTCCGCGCGCAGCTGGTCGCCGTCGGCGGCGGGGCCTGGGCCGGCCTCACCCTCCTGCTGACCTGGCAGGCGCTGCGGGGCCAGCCGCTCCTCGCGCCGGACGCGGCGACGCTCGCGGCCGCCGCGACCCTCGTCGTGCTGACCGTGGCTGCGGCCGCCGTCGTCCTCGTTCGCGGTGCCCGCTCCGTCCCACCCGCCGAGCGGCCCGCCCCGGCCGTCCTGTCCCTCCCCGCCTGACGAGCCCGCCCGTGCGACTCGTCCCCGTCTACGCCCTGCTCTCGGTGATCGGCCTCCTCGGCACCCTGTCCCGTCCTTCGTCCCGCGTCCACCACCGGAGGCCCGTCATGACCGCGCCCGCCTACGTCCGCCGCAGCGCCGAGATCGAGGGCGACTTCGTCGTGCTGCTCATCGGCACCCGCGTCAACCGCTGGCGCGACGTCCGCGCCTGGCTCCCCGTGTTCCGGGCGATGCCGAGGATGGTCCGCGAGCTGGAGGCGCACCCCGAGCTCGGGCTGCTCAAGGCCTACGGCGGCTGGATGTTCGGCGGGCCGACCTACATCCAGTACTGGCGCTCGTACGAAGCGCTCATCGCCTACTCGCGCAGCGCCGAGGCCGAGCACCTGCCGGCCTGGCGCGCGTTCAACCGGGCCACCCGCCGCTACCCGGACTCGGTCGGGATCTACCACGAGGCCTACCGGGTGTCCGAGGGCCAGTGGGAGACGATCTACGGCGCGATGCCCGAGATCGGGCTGCTCGGGGCCAGCTCCGGCCGGGACCTGCGCCGGCGGAGCACGTCGGCCTCGCGGATGGGCACGCGCACCGAGGAGTCGGACACCGCGCCGGTGGCGGCGCCGACGCCCTAGCGCCCGGGAGCGAGCGGCACTCTCGCTGCTTCTTTGTGCACGAGAGTGCCGCTCGATCGGTCAGAGGCCGAGGCGGCGCGCGATGAGCATCTTCTGCACCTCGCTGGTGCCCTCGCCGATCTCGAGGATCTTCGAGTCGCGGTAGTGGCGGGCCACCGGGTACTCGTTCATGAACCCGTAGCCGCCGAAGATCTGGGTGGCGTCGCGGGCGTTGTCCATCGCGGCGTTGCTCGACAGCAGCTTCGCGATGGCGGCCTCCTTGGTGAAGGACACCCCGGCCGCCATCTTCTCGGCGGCGTGCTGCCACGCGAGCCGGGCGGCGACGGTCCGCGACTCCATCTCGGCGATCTTGAACTGGATCGCCTGGTAGCTCCCGATCGCCGCCCCGAACGCCCGACGCTCCTGGGCGTAGCGCACCGACTCGTCGACGCAGCCCTGGGCGGCCCCCGTCGAGAGCGCCGCGATCGCGACGCGGCCCTCGTCGAGGATCGACAGGAACTGGGCGTAGCCGCGGCCGCGCCCGCCGACGAGGTTCTCCTCGGGGACGCGGCAGTCGGTGAACGCCAGCTCGTGGGTGTCCGAGGCGTTCCAGCCGACCTTGGAGTAGCTCGGCGCCACGGTGAAGCCCGGCGTGCCGGAGGGCACGAGGATCGCGCTGATCTCGCGCTTGTCCCCGGTGCGGTCGGTCACGGCGGTGACGGTGATGTGGGAGGTGATCCGGGTGCCGGAGTTGGTGATGAACGCCTTCGACCCGTTGATCACCCAGTCACCGTCGTCGACCTGCGCGGTGGTGCGGGTCGCGCCGGCGTCTGAGCCGCCGCCGGCCTCGGTCAGCCCGAACCCGCCGAGTGCCTTGCCCGTGGCGAGGTCCGGCAGCCAGCGCTCTTTCTGCTCGGCCGAGCCGAACCGCTGGATCGGCATGATCCCCAGCGACACCCCGGCCTCGAGCGTGATCGCGACGGACTGGTCGACCCGGCCGAGCTCCTCGAGCGCGACGCACAACGCGACGTAGTCGCCGCCCATCCCGCCGTACTGCTCGGGCACCGGCAGGCCGAACAGTCCCATCTCGCCCATCGTCGCGACGAGATCGTAGGGGAACTCCTCGCGGATGTAGTAGCCCGCGATGACCGGCGCGACCTCCTTCTGCGCGAAGTCCTCGACGGTGGCGCGCAGGGCCTCGTGCTCCTCGGACAGCTGCATGATCATTCCCCGGCTTCGGTGTCGGACTGCGGTGTGACGGTGACCAGTGGCGCGTCGAGCGCGACGGTGGCGCCGGCCCGGGCGGGCAGTTCGGTGACCACACCCGCGACGGGTGCGGTGAGCACGTGCTCCATCTTCATGGCCTCGACGACGACGAGGCGCTGCCCGACCTCGACGTGCTGGCCCGCCTCGACCTCGACGACGGTGACCGTGCCGGGCATCGGGCTGGTGACGGCGCCGTCGCCCGCGCCGGTCGCGGTGCGCGCCGCGGCGAGCCGCTCCCGCTCCCGCAGCGCCCAGGCCGCGCCGTCGTGGCCGAGCCAGGAGACGCCGTCGTCGCCGGTGGCGGTGCGGTAGCGCCGCGTCAGGCCGTCGAGGGTGACGACGAGGCCGTCGGCGTCGCGGTGCGCCGACGCCGGCCGCCGGTCCCCGTCCGCGATGGCGACCGTCGCGTCCTCCGGGCGGCCCCGGACCGCGACGTCGATCGGCTCCGGGCGCTCCACCCCGACCGGGACGAGGGTCCAGCGGGCCGGGGCGGGCTCGCCGCCGAGGCGCCAGCCGCCGAGCCGGTCGAACGGGTCGCCGGCCTCCCCGCCGTCGGGCAGGCGCAGCAGGCCGTCGAGCGCGGCGGCGACGACGACGTCGGCGGGCGCGGTCGGGTCGGGGGCCGGGCGCCGGCCGATGAGCCCGGTGTCGAGGCGCCCGGCGCGGACGTCGTCGTCGGCGATCAGACCGCGCAGCCAGGCGAGGTTGGTCGCGACCCCCAGCACCGTGGTGGCGGCGAGGGCGGCGTCGAGACGGTCGAGCGCGCCGAGCCGGTCGGGTCCGGAGGCGATGATCTTGGCGAGCATCGGGTCGTACGAGCTGCCGACCTCGGAGCCCGCGACGACGCCGGCGTCGACCCTGGCGTTGGCCGGCCACTCGAGCGCCAGGATCCGGCCACCGGTCGGGAGGAAGCCGCGTGCCGGGTCCTCGGCGTAGAGCCGGACCTCGACGGCGTGGCCCTCGAGCGTCACGTCGTCCTGGTCGTAGCCCAGCGGCTCGCCCGCGGCGATCCGCAGCTGCTCGGCGACGAGGTCGATCCGGTGGCCGTGCACGCGAACGACCTCCTCGGTGACCGGGTGCTCGACCTGCAGCCGGGTGTTCATCTCGAGGAAGTAGAACTCGCTCGCGTCGGCGTTCGTGACGAACTCGACGGTGCCCGCCCCGACGTAGCCGCAGGCCTGCGCGGCGTCGACCGCGGCCCGGCCCATCGCGTCGCGCTGCTTCTCGTCGAGCACCGCCGAGGGCGCCTCCTCGACGACCTTCTGGTGACGGCGCTGCAGCGAGCACTCCCGCTCGCCGAGGTGCACGACGGCGCCGTGGGCGTCAGCCAGCACCTGGATCTCGACGTGGCGGGGGTCGGTGACGTAGCGCTCGAGCAGCAGCGTGTCGTCGCCGAACGAGCCGCGGGCCTCGCGGCGGGCGGCGGCGATCGCGTCCATCAGTTCGGAGTCGGCCGCTCCGTCCGGCACGACGTGCATGCCCTTGCCGCCGCCGCCCGCGCTCGGCTTGAGCAGCACCGGGAAGCCGACCTCGCGGGCGGCGTCGGCCAGCTCGGCGTCAGTGAGGCCCTTCTCGCTGCTGCCGGGCACCAGCGGCACCCCGGCGGGGGCGACCGCGGCCTTCGCGGAGATCTTGTCGCCCATCGTCTCGATCGCCGACGCCGGCGGTCCGATCCACGTCAGGCCGGCCTCGGTGACGGCGCGGGCGAACGCGGCGTTCTCGGCGAGGAACCCGTACCCCGGGTGCACGGCCTGCGCGCCGGCCCGCAGCCCGGCCTCGACGATGGCGGCGCCGTCGAGGTAGTCGTCGACGTGCACCGCGACGTCGGCCGCGCCGACGTGAGGGGACCCGGCGTCGGGGTCGGTGTAGACGGCCACGCTGCGCAGGCCCCGGGCGCGCAGCGTCCTCGCGATACGGACCGCGATCTCGCCCCGGTTGGCGATCAGCACGCTGGCGAACACGGAGATCCTCTCTGGCCTCGATGGGTGAGCGGCGCCGTCCTGGCGTCGGACGCCAGGAAAGTGCCCCTATCGGCGTGCTCAGCAGGACGCCGGCACGGGGGGTCGGGCTACATCCGGAAGACGCCGAAGCGCGGGTCGTCGAGGGGGGCGTGGGCGCAGGCCGAGAGGGCCAGGCCCAGCACGGTGCGGGTGTCGAGCGGGTCGATGACGCCGTCGTCCCAGAGCCGCGCCGTGGAGTAGTACGGGTGGCCCTGGTGCTCGTACTGCTCGCGCACGGTGTCCGCCTCGGACGAGCCGACCGTGCCGAGCACCGTCGCCGCCTGCTCGGCGCCCATCACGCTGATCCGCGCGTTGGGCCACATCCACAGGAACCGCGGGGAGTACGCCCGGCCCGCCATCGCGTAGTTCCCGGCGCCGTAGGACCCGCCGATCACCACCGTCAGCTTCGGCACCCGGGTGGTCGCCACGGCGGTGACCATCTTGGCGCCGTCCTTGGCGATGCCGCCCGCCTCGTACTCGCGCCCGACCATGAACCCGGTGATGTTCTGCAGGAACACCAGGGGGATGCCGCGCTGGTCGCACAGCTCCACGAAGTGCGCCCCCTTGAGCGCCGACTCGCGGAAGAGCACGCCGTTGTTCGCGACGATGCCGACCGGGTGCCCGTGCAGCCGCGCGAAGCCGGTGACCAGCGTCGTCCCGTACTCGGGCTTGAACTCGGTGAACCGCGACCCGTCCACGAGGCGCGAGATCACCTCGCGCACGTCGTAGGCGCTGCGCCCGTCGACCGGCACCACGTCGTAGATCCCGGCCGGGTCCTGCGCCGGAGGCTCGGCCGCCCGGCGCTCCCACGGCGGCGCGGGATCGGGCGGCAGGGTGTCGACGATGTCGCGCACCGTCGAGAGGGCATGCGCGTCGTCGTCGGCGAGGTGGTCGACGACGCCCGAGGTGCGGGCGTGCAGGTCGCCCCCGCCGAGCTCCTCGGCCGTGACCTCCTCGCCCGTCGCGGCCTTCACCAGCGGCGGGCCGCCGAGGAAGATCGTGCCCTGGTTCCGGACGATGACCGCCTCGTCGCTCATCGCCGGGACGTACGCCCCGCCCGCGGTGCACGAGCCCAGGACGGCGGCGATCTGCGGGATGCCGGCCGCGGACAGCGTCGCCTGGTTGTAGAAGATCCGACCGAAGTGCTCGCGGTCGGGGAACACCTGGTCCTGCTGGGGCAGGAAGGCCCCGCCGGAGTCGACGAGGTAGACGCAGGGCAGCCGGTTCTGCAGCGCCACCTCCTGCGCGCGCAGGTGCTTCTTCACCGTCATCGGGTAGTAGGTCCCGCCCTTGACGGTGGCGTCGTTGGCGACGACGACGCAGGTCCGGCCCGCGATCCGCCCGACCCCGGTGATGATGCCCGCGCCCGGCGCGGCGTCGTCGTACATCCCGTACGCCGCCAGCGGCGAGAGCTCCAGGAACGGCGACGACGGGTCGAGCAGGGCGTCCACCCGGTCCCGCGGGAGCAGCTTGCCGCGCTCGACGTGCCGGCTGCGCGAGCGCTCCGGGCCGCCGAGGCGCACCCGGGCGAGCGTGGAGCGCAGGTCGTCGACCAGCTCCTGGTGCGCTGCCGCGTTACCGCCCGGTCCAGCCGTACGGGCCGGCGCCGCCTCCGCCAGGGTCACCGCGACCTCCCCGTCTCGATGGTCGAGTTCAGTCTTCCGCGACGTGAACGATGACTAACACCTCACGTTAGTCGGCGTTCACACGGGACGGCAAGGCCCGTAGGCTGCGGGCGTGGAGCAGGGGACCGTGACGACCATCGACACCTGGTCGGGGCCGGGCTCCGCACCCACCCGTCGTCGGGAACAGATCCTCGTGGAGGCGTCGCGGCTGTTCGCCGACCAGGGCTTCCACGGCACGTCGATCGACGGGATCGGCGCAGCCGCGGGCGTCAGCGGGCCCGCCATCTACCGGCACTTCCCCTCGAAGGAGTCGCTGCTCACCGAGATGCTCGTGGGCATCAGCGAGTACCTGCTCGACGGCGGACGCCGCCTCGCGGCGAACCATCCGGCCCCCGCCGAGCGGCTGGGGGCACTGGTGGAGTTCCACGTGGACTTCGCGCTGCACCGCCCCGAGCTGATCTCGGTGCAGGACCGCGACCTCGCGAGCCTGCCCGACGACGCCCGCCGTCGCGTGCGCGCGCTGCAGCGGGCGTACGTGGAGGTCTGGGAGGACGTGATCAGCCGCTCCGGGCCGCAGCGCACCGCCGACGAGGTGCGCATCGCCGCCCACGCCGCCTTCGGCCTGATGAACTCCACGCCGCGCAGCGCCGCGCACACCTCGGCGGAGACGGCGGCGCCGGTGCTCACCGCGATGGCCCTGGCGGCGCTGGTCGGTTGACGGCGGTCAGCCGAGGCGGCCGACCTCGTCGCGGGCGTGCTGCTGCCGTCGGTGCATCTCCTCGAGCTGGGAGCGCACCGAGATGCGGCGCTGGAGGAGCTCGCGGACGTAGTCGTCGCGGCCCGCCGCCTGGGCGTCGTGGATCTGGCGGTTGAGCCGTTGCTCGAAGTTCTCGAGCACGGTGACCTGCCCCGAGATGCGCCGCAGCGATCCCTCCGCCTGTTCGCGACGGGCGCGGGCGGCCTCGTCCTGGGACCCGATGATCCGGTCCGGCGCGTTCGGCGTCGTCATGGCGCACCGTCCTTCCGTTCTCGCAGATCCCTACTGTGCCAAGTGTCACAGCCGGAGAAAAGCCCCCGACGGACGATCCGGACGGATCGTCAGCCTGCCGAGGGACGTCAGGCCGAGCGCGTCCATCCGCTCGATCGCCTCGCGCGCGGATCAGGACGGGCGCGAGCGCCTGCGAGACGGTCACGGGGAGCCGGAACGGGGCGAGGTCGTGCGGGGACGGCCTCCCACGCGCGCCCCGGGCGCTCGGCGCGCCAGGGCGACGACCGGGCGCACGACGGCCGGGTCGCCGTGCCGGGTCAGCCGGACCCGGGCGGACAGGACGGGGCGGGGGGGCAGCCGGGCGAGCCGGACGACGGCGGCCCGGACCCTCGCGGCCTCCTCGGCGCCGATGTGGGAGTCGGTGCTCACCCGCACCGCGGACTCGTCGATCGAGGTGGTCTCCACTGCTCCTCCTGCGACGGCTGGTCGGGCGCGCAGGATGGCGCGCGTCGGTGGCGACGGGGCAGGGTCGGCCGGCACCCCGGAGGTCACCCGCCGCGGGACCTGTGGCCCTGCCGCGGCATGCCGTGGTGCGACAGCGTCTCCGGTGAGGCGAGGGAGGCGGCGATGGCCCATGTGCGCGGCGGGGCGGCGGGGCGGGTGATCGCCACCGTGCTCCGCTCGACGATCACCGTCGTCCTGCTCGGCTGGCTCTACACCGTCTTCCCGCTGCGGACCCGGCCCGACCTCGTCACCCTCGTCGAGCTCGTGCTCGGCCTGCTGGCCCTGGGGGTGACCGCGGCGTGGCAGATCCGCGGGATCACCCGGTCGCCCTGGCCCGCGCTGCGCGCCATCGAGGCGTTCGCGATGACCGTGCCGCTGTTCGTCGTGCTGTTCTCGGCCGCCTACGTCGTGGTGGACGGCTCCTGGCCGGGCTCGTTCAACCAGCCCCTCGACCGCGTGGCGGCGCTGTACTTCACGATGACCGTGCTCGCCACGGTCGGCTTCGGCGACATCGTCGCGGTGACCACGGCGGCCCGCCTGCTCGTGGTCGGTCAGATGGTGCTCGACCTCGTGCTCGTCGGCCTCGTGGTGCGCGCCATGCTGGACGCGGTCCGTCGCGGCCGCGAACGCACCGCCCGCGCGCAGGGCTCAGCGGCCGCGCGCGACGAGCAGACCGACCACGAACCCGACGACGAGCATGAGGGCGAGCGCCGACCACAGCGGCATCGTCACGACGGGGATGAGGACCCGGATCGCCGTCGGAGCGGTGTTCTCGACGACGAACACGACCGCGAGGACCGCGAGGACCCCTCCCACGATCAGGCGGGTGCGTCCGGCCGACGAGCCGGCGGACGAGCGTGAGGGCGAGCGCTGGGTCATGGCGGTCCTTCCCGGTCGGGGAGGTCAGGCTCGGGGCGCGGGCCCGCCGCCGCCACGGCCGGTGGTCCCGGTCGCGGCAGGTCCTCCGGCCGGACGGGCCGCCGCGGGAGGAGGACGGGAACCGTCCGCCTCATCGGTGACGCTGCCGCCATGAGCGAGCTGCGGCCCTTCACCGTCGACGTCCCCCGGAGCGACCTCGACGACCTGCGACGCCGGCTCGACGCGGTCCGCCCGCCCGACCAGCCGGCGGGCGCGGGGTGGGAGTACGGGGTCACCCGCAGGTACCTCGACGAGCTCGTCGGGCTCTGGCGCGGGGACTTCGACTGGTCCGCGGTGCAGGAGCGGCTCAACGCGTGGCCGCAGGTGACGACGACGATCGGCGGCCAGCCGGTGCACGCGATCCACGCCCGGTCCCCGCATCCCGACGCCACGCCGCTGCTGCTCCTGCACGGCTGGCCCTCGACGCTGGCGGACTTCCTGGGGATCCTCCCGGCGGTCACCGAGCGGTTCCACGTCGTCGTCCCGTCGCTGCCCGGCTTCGGGTTCTCCGGGCCGACCCGCGAGACCGGGTGGGACCTCGACCGTCACGCCGACACGCTGCTGGACCTGATGACGCGCGCCGGGTACGAGCGGTTCGTCGTCCAGGGCGGTGACTGGGGCGCCCTGATCGGGCCGCACGTCGCGCGCCGGGCCCCGCAGCGGGTGGCGTTGGTGCACGTCAACGCGCTGCTCACCCCCGTGGACTGGACGTCGGGGGACCCGACGGCGGGGCTGTCGGCGCAGGACGCGGCGCAGGTGTTCGCGCTCGGCGCGCTGTGGCGGGAGCGCCAGGGCTACGCGGCGATCCAGAGCACCCGCCCGCAGACGCTGGCCCACGCCCTGGCCGACTCACCGGTGGGCCTGCTCGCCTGGGACCTCGAGTGGTTCGTCGACTACGACCCGGCCGCCACGGTGCAGACCCCGATCGACCCGATGGCCATCCTCACCGACGTCACGATCACCTGGCTGACCGGCACCGCGGGCTCGTCGGCGCGGACGTACAAGGAGGCCGGGGAGGCGTTCGGCGGCGCGCTGCCGTCCTCGGGCGTCCCGACCGCCGTCGCCTGCTTCCCCGGCGACCACACGATCCGGGGGATCGCCGAGCGCGCCCACCACGTCGTGCGCTGGACGACCCACGACCGCGGCGGTCACTTCGCCTCGTTGCAGGCGCCGGATCTGCTGGTCAGCGATCTCGTCGAGGCGTGCGAGGAGGTGAGCCTGCGTCTGGAGTAGCGGCGGACCAGGGCGCTCGACGTCGAGCGGGGTCGCGGGCACCAGGCGACACGACCCCGCTCGCTCTCGTCACCCGAAGTCGAACTCTCCGGCTTTGACTCCGAGGACGAAGTCCGACCACTCCTGAGCAGTGAACCGGTGCGGCGGGAGCACTGGCTTCTTGGAGTCGCGCAGATCGACGTCGCCGTTGGGGAGCACGGCGACCTCGACACAAGAGCCGGCCCCGCAGAAGGACGATCTGCGATAACTCGGCACGATCTGGACACTCACAGGGCGTCCTTTCTCCCACCAGCCGTTCGGGGACAGGTCAGCGGATCAGATTACGGATCAGATTCAAGGAGTCCTCCCGTCCGAGGGATTCGCTCCAGAGCGTTCGAAAGGCATTTTGGAAGTCCAGGACCTCGGCAGCCTCCTCCACGTAGTAGTCCGTGCCCGCGGCCTCCACGTTCACCACGGTGTGATCGACCGTGGTCAAACGTGGATTGAATATCGAGAAGGAGCTCAAGGCAAAGCGACGCACCGGAGCGGTCAACGGTCTGACCCGGAAGTCCACGGCTTCATCGACCGCGAGGAGCGCGACGAGTTGCTCTCTCATGACGTCAGCGCCTCCCACCTGACGCAGCAGTGCCGCTTCGTCGAGAACGACGGTCGCGGCCAGGGGGTTCTCCGCCCGTCGGAGCGCTTCTTGTCGCGCGATCCGGATGTCCACGAGCCGGTCCAGGTCGGAGGCACTGATCCTGTCGACGTCAGCGAAGAGGTCACCGATCACGGCATGCGCGTACGCGCGGGTCTGGAGCAGAGCTGGGACAAAAGGTGCGTAGAGCGACACCGAAGCCGCTTCGGCTTCCAGCGAGATGTAGTAATCGAGGTTGGCCGGGAGCACATCGGAGTGGGGGTGCCACCACCCGAAGGCCTTGCTCTCCTCGACCCAGCCCAGAATCTGGGTACGCCGCTCCACATCGACGACGCCGTACACCGTCAGCAGGTTGCGGACGTCCCACGTCTTGGCGACGGAGTGCCCCGTCTCGAGCCGGCTGATCTTGGCAGGCGAGACCTCGAGCTCGGCAGCCACCTGCTCGAGGCGCATGTTCGCGTCCTCACGCAGGCGCCTCAGCGCGGCTCCGAGCCTCCGGCGCACGACGACGGGGCCGACGGCGCCAGACGAACCGGTCACCTCGCAGCCCCTCGCGTCGCGATGCAAATTTCTCGATCTTCACGTGCATGCAGCAAGGTGCCCTTGTGCACAGCCTCGCTCGATACAGACACCCACGTTGCAAAGGCGGAACCTAGCATGTGACGTGTCGCGCCTCACGAGGGCGCGCCACGACGCCGAGAGGGGGTCGTCGGGATGACCGCCGGCGATGAACCTGCACTCTGCACTGCGAACGACTACGCCGACGTGGAGGGCTACGTCGGCCAGATGTACTACGCCTGGCTGTTCGGCTACTGCACGGCAGCCCTGCACACCCAGGTGATCTCGCTCTGCCAGGACGCCGGCGCAGGGCACTACGACGCCCACCGCGCCGCGCAGCTGGTCATGACGTGGCAGCTGCTCCACAGCTTTCCGTACGACTATCGGCGGCTAACCGCCGCCTGACGCCGGCCCATGTGACGAACGTGCGCGCGCCTCGGAGTGAGGCTGGTGCGTATGCGTGGTGCGTATTACGCTTGTCGGCCAACCGAGCGCTTGCCGGCGACCGAGGAGCTGCTTCATGCCCGATTCTCCGGCGCCGACGACCTTTCGTCTGTCTGCCGAGGAGCGTGCCCTGCTCGAGGCGGTCGCCCACGCCTCGGGACGGACGTTGTCGGCGTACGTGCGGGACGCGGCCCTCGCGGCTGCCCGCGGTTACATCGCCCGCGAGGGCATCGAGAAGGTCCTCGAGCGCGATCGCGCGTACCTCGACGAGCGGGCGAAGGCATCGACGAGGATCGCCGAGCACCGGCGCGCGTTGCTCGAAGACGTCACGTCCTCGGACGAGTCGTCGAGCCGGCGCCGCTGACCCTCACCGCATGTAGGTGTTGCCCCCGCCGTGGGACAGGTCCGCGGCGGCGATGGCACTCGCGGCGACGGCGATCCTGTCCCGTGCCTGCCAGATCCGGTTTGCCTCTGCCCGGTGCCCGCATCCGTCGGCCAGGGTCGACAGGACCGAGTGCAGACAGGCGCTGGTGTTCACGATGGTCAGGATGCGGGCCCGCACGCCTGGCTTCGCGAGGTAGCGGAGTGACTGGATGTAGTGCAAGGCGAGAACGGCGGTGACACCGAGATCCTCACCTGTGTCCGTCCGCCGGTCTACCGAGGAGACATCCAGCGAAGGCGTGTCCGGAACGCCGAACAGCTCGCGGATCGCCGTGAACATCGGCGGCGTCTCGTCGTAGAGCGCGACCAGCTCGGCCGGCTTCTCCAGGCACATCTGCGCTACCCCCTCGCGCGCCGTCCACCGCCGGAAACGGCCCCGCTCCGTCACGCGGCGGAGCGATTCAACCTATCCGACACACGGCTGAGTGACCCGGCCGCGCAACCGTGGCACGTCCGAGGACCTTGACGCGGTTCCGAGTATGCGTAAGCTGACTACGTATTACAAGACCCGTGGAGGCTGTCATGCCGACCCCGCTCGCACTCGACCTCGCCACCGCGGACGCGGCGCCTGTCGCTGCGACGTCGGATCACAGTGGACTCATCGCGCTTGGCGTCGTGGTCGCCTCGGCCGTCGTCGCCCTCTGGCGCGTGCTGCTGCGGCTCCTGCTCGTCGCACTCGTGGCCCTCGTCGTCATCGGCCTCGGCGTCGTCATGACCCCGGACCTCGCGGTGTCTCCCCCGCCACCGCCCGGGATCTCCCGGACGCCCACCCCGGGTCCCGCACCGACCCCGCTCCCGAACCCGCAGAGGGCGCAGACCGGCTGACCCCGTTGCGTGATCCATGTGTGATCCCAGCGTGACCGGCAACCCTTCTGGCACCTGCACGCCAGGAACGAGGGGGGACCTCACCCTGGGACGCCACCACCGACCCGACGAGACCACCGCGTCGCTGCGCCGTCCGGCGCTCGTCACGACGATGCGCGGCCCGACACCGTCCGCGGCGCCCGCTCCCGTGATCGAGCCGGTCGGATCGCCGCTGCACGTCGGGTGGCGCGAGCGGCGGACCGTCCGCAGGCAGCAGGCCGAGGCGACGGCGCTGGCGGCGCGGATCGCCCGGGCGCAGCGCCGCCTGCGGCAGGTGTCGGTGCCGGTGCCGGGCCCCGCTGCGGCCGCGGCCCCGACGCCCCGACCCGCGGCCGACGCGGCGCCGCCGTGGCGCTCGGAGCTCCCGGCGCCCTCGGAGCTCCCGGCGCCCCGGGAGTCACCCGCCTGAGCGTTCCTGGTCCCGCAGCACGTTCTTCTGGATCTTGCCGGTCGAGGTCTTCGGGAGCTCCCCGAAGACCACGCGCTTCGGGGCCTTGTAGCGGGCGAGGTGGACCCGGACGTGCTCGACGAGCGTGTCCGGGTCCACCTCCTCGCGCACGCTGACGTAGGCCACCGGGATCTCGCCCCACCGCTCGTCGGGCGCGCCCACGACGGCCGACTCGATCACGGCCGGGTGGCTGTCGAGGACCCGTTCGACCTCGACGGAGGCGATGTTCTCGCCGCCGGAGATGATCACGTCCTTGCTGCGGTCGCGGATCTCGACGTAGCCGTCGGGGTGCACGACACCCAGGTCCCCGGTGCGGAACCAGCCGGCGGCGTCGACCTCCGCCGTCGCCGCGGGGTCGCGGTAGTAGCCGAGCATGACGTCGTTGCCGCGCAGCACCAGCTCGCCCATCGTCTCGCCGTCGGCGGGGACGTCGTGGCCCTTCACCTCGTCGATCACCCGCAGCCGCGCGGCGACGACGTTGCCGACACCCTGACGGGCCTGCAGCCCGGCCCGCTCCTCGTCGGAGAGGTCGTCCCACTCGGGGTGCCAGTCGTTGACGACGGCGGGTCCGTAGGTCTCGGTGAGCCCGTAGAGATGGGTGACGTCCATGCCGAGGGAGCGCATCCGCGCGAGCAGCGTCGGTGACGGCGGCGCGCCCCCGGTGGCCACGGTGACGCGGCGCTCGAGCTCGTCGCCCGCACCCGCGGGCGAGCCGGCGATCATCGTCAGCACGGTGGGCGCGGCGCAGAAGTGGGTGACACCCTCGGTGCGCAGGAGCCGCCAGATCTCCTCCGCGTCGATCGCCCGCAGGCACACATGCGTGCCGCCGGCCGCCGTCACGGCCCACGGGAAGCACCAGCCGTCGCAATGGAACATCGGCAGCGTCCACAGGTAGCGGGAGTCCGGGGCGAGCCGCACGTGGAAGGCCATGGCCAGCGCCTGGAGGTACGCGCCGCGGTGGTGGTACATCACCCCCTTCGGGCGCCCGGTGGTCCCGCTCGTGTAGTTGATCGCGAGCAGGCCGCGCTCGTCGACCACCGGGACGACGCTCGGCGCCGCGGTGGCGAGCCGGTCCTCGTACTCCGCGCCCTCCACCAGCAGCGTGGCCCCGGTCCGCGCGGCGACCGTGTTCGCGAGCTCGGCGAGCTCGGTCGTCGCGAGGAGGATCCGCGCGCCCGAGTGCTCGACGATGTGCACCAGCTCGTCGGCCGAGAGCCGGGTGTTCAGCGGCACCAGCACCGCGCCCGCGAAGGGCACGCCGTGGTGCGCCTCGAGCATGACGTGGCTGTTGGAGGCGAGCACCGCGACCCGGTCGCCCGGCCGTGCGCCGAGCGCCCCGAGCAGCCCGGCGAGCCGTCGGGAGCGCTCCGCGAACTGCTGGTAGGTGAACCGGCGCTCGCCGTCCACGATGGCGGTCCGCTCGGCGAAGGCGTGCTCGGAGCGGTCGAGGAACGCCGTCGGCGTCAGCTCGGCGAACGTGAACGGGGCCGGCATCGGGGTGGTCGAGACGAACGGGCCGGTGGTCACGATGTCCTCCCGCTGGGGCGACGGGGCCGGGCCCCGAGCGTAGGGCCGACCACCCGGATCATGCCTGTTCGGAGCTGCACCACCACGTCGTGCGGCTCCCGACGGTGCCGCGCTCCATCGGGGCGCCGCAGCGCGGGCACACGTCGTCGCGCTGCCGGTGGGGGATCACCTCGCCGGTGTGCACCCCGCCCTTCTCGATCGCCCGTCGTGTGGCGCGACGCAGGACCCGGCGCAGCTCGTCGAGCTCGTCGACGGTGAACTCCCCCGCCGGGCGGTGCGGGTCGACCTTCGCCTGCCACAGCGTCTCGTCGGCCAGCAGGTTCCCGACGCCGGAGAGCACGGCCTGGTCGAGCAGCCGCGCCTTGATCGGGCTGGTGCCCCGGCCGACCCTGGTGCGGAACTCGTCGCGGCCGATCTCGGCGGCGTCGGGGCCGAGCGCGTCGAGGTCGGGCTCGAGGCGCACCCGGCCCAGGCGGCGCTTGTCGAAGAGCCGCAGCGACCCGCCGTCGTCGAAGCTGATGGTGACCCGGTCCCACTCCGGCTTCTGGGCCTGCTCGTTGGCCTTCTTCGGCAGGCCGCCCGCGAGGTGCCCTCCCGCGAGCCGCGCGGGCCGGTGACGCGGAGGCGCCCGCCCATCCCGAGGTGCACGCCGAGGTGGGGCCCCTCGGCGCCGTCGGCGGTGACGGTGTCGCACCACATCGTCTTGCCCTTGCGGTGCGCGGCGGTGAGCTTCCCCCCGACGAGGGCCTTCGCGATCTCCCCGGGCTGGTGCGGCCGGCAGACGTACTCGTCGGAGTCGTCGACGTCGGTGATCGTGCGGTCGAGGGCCTTCTCGAGCACCTGGCGGGCGTTCTCGACCTCGGGAAGCTCGGGCACCCCACCGTGTTACCCCGCGGCGGCGCGTCCACGCGGGCCCGCGTCGTCACGGCGAGACGGCTCACTCGTCACCGGCTCGTGTTTAACCGCGCCGTCACCTCCGGGAACATGCCAGGGGTGACAGTGACGCCCGTGATCCCGGGCCCGCACGAGATGCTCGCCGTCGCGCTGGCGCAGGCGCGCGCGGGCGCAGACGCGGGGGGTGTGCCGGTCGGGGCCGCGCTCTTCGCCGCCGACGGCTCCCTGCTCGGGGCAGGCCACAACCGGCGGGTGCAGGACGGCGATCCCGCCACCCACGGGGAGACCGCCGCCTTCCGCGCCGCGGGCCGCCGTCCGGACTACGCCGGCACCACGATGGTCACCACGCTCTCGCCCTGCTTCTTCTGCGCGGGGCTGGTCCGCCAGTTCCGCATTCCGCGCCTCATCGTCGGGGAGGCCGCCACGTTCGGCGGGCAGCACGCGTGGCTCGCCGAGCACGGCGTCGAGGTCACGGTGCTCGACGACCCGGAGTGCGCCGAGCTCATGGGCCGGTTCGCGAAGGAGCACCCGGACACCTGGCTCGAGGACATCGGCGGGCCGGAGTGAGCACCATCCCCCCACGGAACGATCCCCCGGAAACGGAGAACCGAGTGTCCATCGTCGACGAGCCCTCCGACGTCGTCCTGCGTGACGGCGTCTACGGCGACCGCGTCGCGGCCGTCGAACCCGGGGGCGCGGAGTTCATCCCGCTCGCCGAACGGCACGGCAAGCCCCGTCAGCTCTTCTGGACGTGGTGCTCGCCCAACCTCGAGTTCGCGACGATCTTCGTCGGGGTCCTCGCGGTCAGCGCCTTCAGCCTCGGTTTCTGGGCCGCGGTCGCCGGGGTCGTGGTGGGCACCGCGCTCGGCTCGCTGACCCACGGCCTGCTCTCGGCGCGGGGCCCCCGCGCCGGCGTGCCGATGATGGTGCTCTCGCGACTGGGCTTCGGCTTCGTCGGCAACGCCCTGCCGGCCGGGCTGAACGCCATCGTCGGCGGCATCGGGTGGTTCGCGGTCAACAGCGTGTCTGGGGCGCTCGCCCTCTCCACGCTCACCGGGATGCCGGCGTGGCTGGGGCTGCTGATCGTCGCGCTCGTGCAGATCGTGGTGGCGCTGCTCGGGCACAACCTCATCCACGGCTTCGAGAAGGTCGTGCTCCCGGTGCTCGCGGTGGTCTTCGCGATCACCTCGATCGTCATCCTGGTCCAGACCGACCCGTCGTTCGTGCCCACCGACGGCCAGCCCGCGGGCTCCGTCGCCGGCTTCCTGCTGACCGTCGGCGCGACGTTCGGCTACGCGGTCGGCTGGAACCCCTACGCCACCGACTACACCCGCTACCTGCCGCCCGACGCGAGCCCGAAGGCCGTCGGCTGGGCGGCCGGGCTCGGCGTGTTCGTGCCGTGCGTGATCCTCGAGACCGTCGGCGCGGCGTCGGCCACCCTCGCGACCGACCCGAACGCCTCGCCCACCGCCGCGTTCACCGAGCACCTGCCCGGGGTGCTCGCCGCCCTGACGCTGCTGTGCATCGCGGTCGGCGCCGTCGCCGCGAACGCCATCAACATCTACTCGGGCGCGATGTCGTTCGTCGCCCTCGGCATCCGGCTCCCGCTGACCCTGCGCCGTGCGCTCGCCGTCGGGGTGTTCGGGGTGCTGGGCTTCATCGTGGCGCTGACCGGTCTCGCCGACGCCGGGCAGGCCTACGAGGGCTTCCTGCTGATCATCGCCTACTGGATCGCGCCGTGGCTCGCGGTGGTGTTCGTCGACTGGTACCTGCGGCGCGGGGAGGACGAGCGGGCCACCGAGGCCCTGCTGTTCGACACCTCGCACCGCAACATCGCCGGCCCGGTCGCAATGCTCGCCGGCATCGTCGTGTCGATCCTGCTGTTCTCGAACCAGACGGCGTTCACCGGGTTCGTCGCGCAGGCGGTGCCGCAGATCGGCGACATCGGCTTCGAGGTCGGGTTCGTCGTCTCGGCGGTGATCTACTGGCTCATGCGGAGGTCGGCTGCGACACGCCCGACCCCGACCGCGACGCGCTGAGCACGGCGGGCACGGCTCCGACGACCTCGTCGACCGTGCCCGCCACCGTGCCGGAGGGGTCCGCGGCCGCCCGGGCCGCGGCCTCGTCGACGCCGAGCCCCCGCAGCAGGGTGAGGGCGAACTCGGCCGCGACCGCCCCGGCCTCGAGACGCCCGGCCGGGTCGAACCACGTCCACATCCAGTGCAGCGAGCCGAACATCTGCAGGCTCCGCAGCCGGGCGTCTCCCGGCACGAAGGTGCCCGTCGCCTCGCCGTCCTGCAGCACCCCGACGACGAGATCGCGGTACTCGTCGCGCAGCGCCCGCGCGGACTCCATGCCGGGCTGGTCGACCAGGCGCACCACCTCGCGCTGGAACGCGACGGTGGTGTCGGGCTCGCGGGCGGAGTAGCGCACCCCGGCGTGGACGAGGGCGGCGATCCGCGCGTCGGCGCCGGGCAGCCGGGCGAACAGCTCGTGGGCCTCGGCGAGCCGCGCGCGCATGTAGCGCTCCTGGACCTCGGCGAGCATCCGGTCCTTGGTGCCGAAGTGGTGGACGATCGTGCCCTTCGAGAGGCCCAGCTCTCCTGCGACGTCGCCGAAGTTCGCCCGGTCGTAGCCGCGCTCGGCGACGTGCCGCGTGAACGTCTCGAGGATCTCCGGCCGGCGACCGCCCCGCGCGTACCCCGCCACCCGGAACCCCCCTCTTGCTCACTGACCGCACGTACGGGCAGAGTAGCCCAGGTCACGATGGCGGGCGAGGAGGCAGGTCATGGACGAGGGCATCGGGGCGTGGCCGGCCCGGCGTGCGGAGCGCTCCCCCGACGCGGTCGCCCTCGTCGACGGCCCGACCGGGGCGCGGACGTCCTACGCCGAGCTCGACGAGCGCGTGGGCGCCCGGGCCGGCCGGCTCGCCGAGCTCGGTGTCGGCCACGGCGACCGGGTCGCGCTGCTCGGCGAGAACTCGCCCGCCTACCTCGAGTGGCTCTTCGCCGCGGCCCGGCTCGGGGCGATCACGGTGCCGGTCAACTTCCGGCTCTCGGCGTCGGAGGTTGCCTACGTGCTCACCGACTCCGGGGCCCGCGCACTCGTGCGGTCGACGGCGTTCGCCCCGCTCGCCGACGCCGCGTGCGCCGGGCTCGACCCGGCCCCGGTCCTCGTGGAGCTGGCCGACGAGCCCGACGGCCCGGCCCTTCGCGAGCCCGAGCCGACGACGGGTCGCGGCGCCGAGCCATGCGTGATCATGTACACCTCGGGCACCACCGGCGCACCCAAGGGCGCGGTGCTCACCCACGACAACATGTTGTGGAACGCGGTGAACATGCTCTCCGCGGGCCCGGGCATGGCCTCCACCGACGTCACGATCGCCGCCGCCCCGCTCTTCCACATCGGCGCGCTCGGGATCTCGGCACTGCCGATCCTCTACGCGGGCGGCACCGTCGTGGTCGTGCCGTCGTTCGACCCGGCCGGCTTCCTCGACCTCATGGCGGCCGAGCGCGTGACCACCCAGTTCCTCGTCCCCGCGATGTGGGCGGCGCTCACCCGGGTGCCCGACCTCGACGAGCGCTCGTTCCCCGCGCTGCGGTGGGCGATCGCGGGCGGTGCGCCGTGCCCGCTGACCGTCATCGAACGGTTCCTCGGCCTGGGCTGGACGTTCACCGAAGGCTTCGGGATGACCGAGCTCTCCCCCTCGGCGCTCTTCCTCGACGCCGCCGACGTCGTGAGCCACGCCGGTTCGGTCGGCCGCCCCTTCATGCACCTCGACGCCCGCCTGGTGGACGAGGCGGGCGAGGACGTCGAAGTCGGGGAGGTCGGCGAGCTGGTGCTGCGGGGCCCGTCGGTGTTCGCCGGGTACTGGAACCGCCCCGAGGCGACCGCCGAGGCGATGCGCGGGGGCTGGTTCCACACCGGCGACCTCGGGGTGCGCGACGCACAGGGCTTCGTCACCCTCGTCGACCGCCGGAAAGACATGATCATCACCGGTGGGGAGAACGTCTACCCGATCGAGGTCGAGCAGGTGCTGCACCGCCACCCGGGGGTCGCCGACGTCGCCGTCGTCGGCGTCGGGGACCCGCAGTGGGGCGAGTCGGTGCTCGCCGTCGTCGTCCCGGCCGACCCCGACGCGCCCCCCGCTGCGGACGACGTCATCGCCTTCGCCCGCGAGCACATCGCGCACTTCAAGGCCCCGCGGCGGGTCGAGGTCGTCGGGGAGCTGCCACGCAACGCCACCGGCAAGCTCCTCAAGCGGACGCTGCGCGAACAGTTCGCCGGGTCGGCCGCCACGGTGTCGCGGTGACCGCCCTCGACGCGGCCGGGTCCGTCTCGTCGGCCGCCCCGGTGAGCGCGAACGACGCGTGGGCGACGCCCGAGCGCCGGGAGCTGCGCGCGCTGGTGCGGCGGTTCACCGAACGGGAGATCGTGCCCCAGCTCGAGGAGTGGGAGGACGCGGGCGGGCTGCCGCGGGCGCTGCACCGTCGTGCGGGCGAGCTGGGGCTGCTGGCGCTGGGGTTCCCGAAGGCGGCGGGCGGCGACGGCGAGCACCTCGACACCGCGCTGGTCGCCGAGGAGCTGATCCTCGCGGGCGGGTCGAGCGGGGTGTGCGCGGGACTGTTCACCCACGGGATCGCGGCGCCGCACATCGCGCTGCACGGGTCCGCCGAGCTGGTGGACCGGTTCGTGCGGCCCACCCTGCGCGGCGAGCTCATCGGGTCGCTCGGGATCACCGAGCCCGGCACCGGCTCCGACGTCGCGGCGATCACCACACGGGCGGTCCGCGACGGCAATGCAACTGGGCACGCCGATGGGGACTACGTCGTCACCGGGGCCAAGACCTTCATCACCTCGGGGATCCGCGCGGACTACGTGACGACGGCGGTGCGGACGGGTGGGCCCGGACACCGGGGGATCTCCCTGCTCGTCGTCGAGACCGACCGGCCCGGCGTCGCGCGCACCCGGCTGCGCAAGATGGGCTGGCACTGCTCGGACACCGCGACGATCTCCTACGACGACGTCCGGGTGCCCGCGACGAACCTGGTGGGCGCCGAGGGCAGCGGGGTTCCGGCAGATCATGGAGCGGTTCGCGACCGAGCGGCTCTCGCTCGCGGTGCAGGCGTACGCGACCGCACAGCGCTGCGTCGACCTCACCATCGACTGGCCCGGCAGCGCGAGACGTTCGGCGCGCCGCTGTCGTCGCGACAGGTCGTCCGGCACCGGATCGCCCAGATGGCGCGGCGGGCCGTGGTGGCGCGGACGTACGTGCGGGACGTGCTGGCCCGCTACGAGGCGGGCGCCGACTCCGGGGACCTGGTCCCCGAACTGGCGATGGCGAAGAACACCGCGGTCGAGGCCTGCGACTGGGTCGTCGACCAGGCCGTCCAACTGCACGGCGGGGCGGGCTACCTGCACGGCGTCGAGGTGGAGCGCCACTACCGCGACGCCCGCATCCTCGGAATCGGCGGAGGGACGAACGAGATCATGGACGAGGTCGTGGCGAGCCGGCTCGGGCTCGACGGATGAGGGGCTCCGCCCAAGTGAACGAATGTGGTCGCCTGGGCGACCACATCCGCTCACATCTCGACACGCGTTCGGGGACCTTCACCGCCGACCGCGACGCGATGGTCGCCGCGCTGGCCGACGTCGACGCCGTGGTCGACACCGTGCTCGCCGCCGGCGGCGCGAAGTACGTCGACCGGCACCACGAGCGCGGCAAGCTGACCGCCCGCGAGCGGGTCGACCTGCTGCTCGACCCCGACGCCCCGTTCCTCGAGATCGCCGCCCTGGCGGGCGCCCACGAGCCGGACCTGACGACGCCGGGGGCGGGCCTGATCTGCGGGATCGGGCCCGTGAGCGGGGTCGACTGCATGGTCGTCGCGAACGAGCCGACGGTGAAGGGCGGCTCGATCACGCCGATCGGGGTCACCAAGCAGCTGCGCGCGCTGGAGATCGCCGACCGGAACCGCCTGCCCGTCGTCGCGCTCGTCGAGTCCGGCGGCGCCGACCTGCCGCGCCAGGCCGACCTGTTCGTGCCCGGCGGGCGGACGTTCCGGGAGATGACGCGGCTGTCCGCGGCGGGCATCCCGACGATCTCGCTCGTGTTCGGTTCGTCCACCGCGGGCGGCGCGTACATGCCGGGGATGAGCGAGTACACGGTGTTCGTCCGCGGGCAGGCCACGGTCTACCTGGGCGGGCCGCCGCTGGTGAAGATGGCGATCAACGAGGACGTCGACGACGAGACCCTCGGCGGCGCGGAGATGCACGCCCGCGAGTCCGGGCTCGCCGACCACCTCGCCGCCGACGAGTACGACGCGCTGCGGATCGGGCGGCGGATCGTGGCGTCGCTGGGCCTGCCGGCGGCGCCGACCCCGGCCGTCGTCGAGGAGCCGGCGTACCCCGCGCACGAGCTGCGGGGCTGCGCGGCGAGCGACCACAAGCGCTCCGTCGAGGTCCGCGACGTGCTGGCCCGGGTGCTCGACGGGTCCCGGTTCGACGAGTTCAAGCCGCTCTACGGGACGACGCTGGTGTGCGGGTTCGGCTCGCTGGGCGGCTTCCCGGTCGGGGTGCTCGCGAACAACGGGATCCTGTTCTCCGAGGAGTCGCAGAAGGGCGCGCACTTCATCCAGCTCGCGAACGCGCGGTCCGTTCCGCTGCTGTTCGTCCAGAACATCACCGGGTTCATGGTCGGCTCGGCCTACGAGCGCGGCGGGATCATCAAGGACGGCGCGAAGCTGATCAACGCGGTGTCGAACTCGACGGTGCCTCACCTGACGCTCATGGTCGGCGCGTCCTACGGCGCCGGGAACTACGGGATGAGCGGCCGCGCCTACGACCCGCGCTTCGTCTTCACCTGGCCCAACCACCGGATCGCCGTGATGGGCGGCCAGCAGCTCGCGGGCGTCATGTCGCTGGTGCAGCGCCGCTCGGCCCAGCGCGCCGGGCGGGAGTACGACGAGGCCACGGACGCGGCCACGCGGAAGGCGGTCGAGGACGCCGTGCAGGCGCAGTCGAACGCGGTGTACGCGTCCGGGCGGGTCTGGGACGACGGCGTCATCGACCCGGCGGACACGCGCACGGTGCTGTCGCTGGCCCTGCGCGCGGTGCACTCCGCGCCGATCGAGGGCGCGACGCACTTCGCGCCGTTCCGGATGTGAGCGCCAGGTGAGTGCAAGCAACGGCACCTTCCTGGCATCGGACGCCAGATCCAAGAACAGCACGCCGATAGGGCCGCTCACGCATCGGGTCGAGGAGGCCAGCCCGTGATCAGCACGCTGCTCGTGGCCAACCGCGGCGAGATCGCCCGCCGGGTGATGCGGGCCGCCCGGGCCCAGGGCATCCGCACGGTCGCGGTGTACTCCGAGCCCGACGCCCACGACCCGCACGTCACCGACGCCGACCGCGCCGTCGCCCTGCGCGGCTCGACCTCCGCCGAGACCTACCTCGACGCCGAGCAGGTCCTCGCCGCCGCCCGCGCCGCCGGCGCCGACGCGGTCCACCCCGGCTACGGCTTCCTCTCCGAGAACGCCACCTTCGCCCGGGCGGTGACCGGAGCAGGCCTCACCTGGGTCGGGCCGCCACCCGAGGCCATCGAGGCCATGGGCGTCAAGCACACCGCGAAGGACCTCGCCCGCGCCGCCGGCGTCCCGACGCTGCCCGACGCCCTCGTCACCCCGTCCACCGACCTCGCAGTCGCCGGAGACACCATCGGCTTCCCGCTGCTGGTCAAGGCGAGCGCAGGCGGGGGCGGGACGGGGATGCGCCGCGTCGAGCGCGCCGGGGACCTCGACGAGGCGGTCCGATCGGCCCGCGCCGAGGCGCAGCGCTCCTTCGGCGACGACACCGTGTTCCTCGAGCGCCTCCTGACGGCGCCGCGCCACGTCGAGATCCAGGTGCTCGCCGACGCCCACGGCCACGTCGTGCACCTCGGCGAGCGGGAGTGCTCGATCCAACGGCGCCAGCAGAAGGTCGTCGAGGAGGCGCCGTCGCCGGTCGTCGACGACGACCTCCGGGCGCGCATGGGTGCCACGGCCGTCGCCCTCAGCGAGAAGCTCGGCTACGTCGGCGCGGGCACCGTGGAGTTCCTCTTGGAGGAAGGGGAGCACGCCGGTAGGGACGAGGGCCGGTTCTTCTTCCTCGAGATGAACACCCGTCTGCAGGTCGAGCACCCGGTCACCGAGGAGGTCTGGGGCGTCGACCTCGTCGCGCTGCAGCTGAGCATCGCCGAGGGCGCCGAGCTCCCGTTCGTCCAGGACGACCTGCGCCCCCGCGGCCACGCGATCGAGGTCCGGCTGTACGCCGAGGACCCCGCCCACGACGACCGCCCCTCCCCCGGCCCGCTCCACCGCTACGCGCACGGCACGGACCTGCGCTGGGAGGACGCCGTCGGCGCCTCCGGCACCGTGTCCGCCTTCTCCGACCCGATGATCGCCAAGGTCGTCGCCCACGCGGCCACCCGCGCCGCCGCCGCCCGACGCCTCGCCGCCGGCCTCGCCCGCGCCGAGATCCACGGCGTCACCACCAACCGCGACCTGCTCGTGCGGGTCCTCCGGGACGACGACTTCCTCGCCGGCGCCACCCGTACCGACTTCCTCGAGCGCCACCCCGGCCTGCGCCACCCCGAGCGACCGCCGCGCGCCCACGTCGCCGCCGTCGTCGCCACCGTGGCCGCCGCCCGCCGGGCCGACGATCCCCACGCACCGCCCGGCTTCCGCCTCCTGCGGGGCACCCCACCCGCCCGCGTCGAGCTGGAGGGGTCCGACGGCGACCGCGTCGTCACCTACCGGCTGTCCGCGGCCCGGGGGGACACCACGCTCGACCTCGACGGCACGACGATCACCCTGCGCGACCTGGGGCCCGACGCCGTGCGCGTCATCGACGACGGCGTCGAGCGCGCCTGCCGCGTGGCCCGGTACGGCGCGGAGACCTTCGTCGACGACGGCGAGTGCAGCACGGCCTGGCGCACCCGGCCCCGGCTGCCCGACACCGCCGCCGCCCTCGTCGCCGGCGGCCCCGTCTCGGAGGTCCCCGGAACCGTCGTCGAGGTCCTCGTGGCCCCCGGCGACACCGTCACCGCCGGTCAGCGCCTCGTCGTGCTCGAGGCGATGAAGATGGAGCACCCCGCGGTCGCGGCCGCCGACGGCGTGGTCGAGAGCGTCCACGTCGAGGTCGGCCAGTTCGTCGAGGCGCACGCCACGCTGGTCACGCTGGGATCAGCGGATGGCTGACCCGATCCACGTCGCGAACTGCTCCGGCTTCTACGGCGACCGCCTCGCCGCCGCCCGCGAGTCGGGCCCGCCCTGGCGCGGCGCTTCGCCGGCGTCGCGGCCCGCATCCCCTTCTACGCCCCGAGCGGGGCCGACCTGGACCGCTGGGAACCGGCCCGCCGGTACCTGCAGGACACGACGGGAGACCAGTGATGGTGGCGTTCACCGAGGAGCACCAGGCGTTCCGCAAGTCGGTGCGCGAGTTCGTCGAGCGCGAGATCGACCCGCACGTCGACGCGTGGGAGCGCGACGGCGCGATGCCCACCCACGAGCTGTTCGCGAAGATGGGCGCCCTGGGCTACCTGGGCCTGGAGTACGACGAGGCCCACGGCGGCGGCGGCGCGGACCACCTGTTCTCCGTGGTGCTCGCCGAGGAGATCGGGCGGTGCGACGCGGCCGGGGTCGGGATGGCGATCGCCGTCCAGACCGACATGGCGACGCCGTCGTTGCACCGCTTCGGGTCCGAGGAGCTCAAGGCGCGCTACCTCGCGCCGGCGATCCGCGGCGAGATGGTCGCCGCGATCGCCGTCACCGAGCCCGACGCCGGCTCCGACGTCGCCGGGCTGCGCACCCGGGCCCGTCAGGACGGCGACGACTGGGTGATCGACGGCTCGAAGCTCTACATCACCAACGGTGTCCAGGCCGACTGGCTCTGCCTGCTCGCGCGCACCTCCGACGAGGGCGGGGCGCGGGGGATGAGCCAGATCGTCGTCCCCACCTCGACGTCCGGGGTCAGCGTCTCCCGCAAGCTCGACAAGCTCGGCAACCGCTGCTCGGACACCGCGGAGCTCGCGTTCGACGGCGCCCGCGTGCCGGTCGCGAACACCATCGGGACGGTCGGGCGCGGCTTCCAGCAGCAGATGTCGCAGTTCCAGAACGAGCGGATGGTGGCCTGCTACGGCCGCGTCGGCGCCTGCGAGCAGGCCCTGGACCGCACCCGCGACTACCTGAAGAGTCGCACTGCGTTCGGCGGCCCCCTGCTCGACAACCAGTACCTGAGCTACCAGCTCGCCGAGCTCTACGCCCGTGTCGACATGTGCCGCCACTACAACTACGCGTGCGCCGAGGCCTACGAGCGCGGCGAGGACACCTCGCGCTTCGCGACGATCGCCAAGCTCGCGATCGGCCGGCTCTGCGAGGACGTCGCCCGGACCTGCCTGCAGTACCACGGTGGGATCGGCTACATGGAGGAGACCTGGACCGCGCGGTTCCTCCGCGACATGCGGATCACCTCGATCGGCGGCGGCGCCGACGAGGTGATGCTGCAGGTCGTGGCCAAGATGCACGGGATGTAGGTGCCTCCGGCTCGTGAGCACTTTCGGTCGTGATAGCGACAGAAAGTGCTCACGAGCGCGCAGCGCACCGGTCGGGTAGAACGGCGGCGTGGATTCCGGCCAGCAGGACCGTCCCTGGGGTTTCGCGACCCGCGCCGTGCACGCGGGCGCCGTGCCCGACAGCGCCACCGGCGCGCGGGCGGTGCCGATCTACCAGTCCACGAGCTTCGTCTTCGAGGACACTGCGGACGCCGCGAACCTGTTCGCGCTGCAGAAGTACGGCAACATCTACAGCCGGATCGCGAACCCGACGGTCGCCGCGTTCGAGGAGCGGGTCGCGAGCCTCGAGGGCGCGCTCGGTGCGGTGGCGACCAGCTCGGGCCAGGCCGCCGAGTTCCTCACCTTCGCCTGCCTCGCCGGCGCGGGCGACCACGTGGTCAGTGCCGCCAGCCTCTACGGCGGCACCGTCACCCAGCTCGACGTGACCCTGCGCCGGTTCGGCGTCGACACCACCTTCGTCGCCGGTGACGACGCCGAGGCCTTCCGCGCCGCGATCACCGACACCACCCGGTTCGTGTTCGCGGAGCTGGTCACGAACCCCTCCGGCGAGGTCACCGACGTCGCCGCCCTGGCCGAGGTGGCGCACGCGGCGGGCATCCCGCTGATCATCGACGCCACCACGGCCACGCCGTACCTGTGCCGGCCGATGGAGCACGGCGCCGACATCGTCATCCACTCGGCGACGAAGTTCCTCGGCGGCCACGGCACGACGCTCGGCGGCGTGATCTGCGAGTCGGGCCGGTTCGACTGGGGGAACGGCAACTTCCCGCAGATGACCGAGCCGATCCCGTCCTACGGCAATCTCACCTGGTGGGGGAACTTCCAGGAGTACGGGTTCCTCACCAAGCTGCGCTCCGAGCAGCTGCGCGACATCGGCGCCACGCTGTCGCCGCACTCGGCGTTCCTGCTGCTCCAGGGGGTCGAGACGCTGCCGCAGCGGATGCGCGCGCACGTCGCGAACGCCCAGCGGGTCGCGGAGTGGCTCGACGCCGACGACCGCGTCGACTGGGTCCGCTACTCCGGCCTCCCGAACCACCCGCACCACGAGCGGGCGCGGCACTACCTGCCGGAGGGCCCCGGCTCGGTGTTCGCGTTCGGCGTCCGCAGCCCGGACGGCTCCGCCGAGGGCGGCCGCGACGCGGGCCGGCGGTTCATCGAATCGGTGCAGCTGTGCAGCCACCTCGCCAACATCGGCGACGCCCGCACCCTCGTGCTGCACCCGGCGTCGACCACCCACCAGCAGCTCTCCGAGGACCAGCTGCGCGAGGGCGGCGTGCGCCCCGACCTCATCCGGATCAGCGTGGGGATCGAGGACGTCGACGACATCCTCTGGGACCTCGACCAGGCCCTCACCGCAGCGACGAAGGACGCGTGATGACGACCACCACCACGACGTGGACCGGCCCGAGCGCCCTCGAGCGGCAGGACATCCTGCGGCGGACGAGGACGGTCGCGATGGTCGGTGCCTCGGCGAACCCCGCACGGGCGTCGAACTTCGTCGCGACCTACCTGCTGTCCTCGACCGACTTCGACGTCTACTTCGTCAACCCGAACGCCGACGAGATCCTCGGCAAGCCGGTCTGGCCCTCGCTCGCCGACCTCCCGGTCACGCCGGACCTCGTCGACGTGTTCCGCCGCCCCGAGGACCTGCCCCAGGTCCTCGACGACACCATCGCCGTCGGGGCGACGACGTTCTGGCTGCAGTTCGGGCTCTACGACGAGGACCTGGCCCGCCGCGGCGAAGCCGCCGGGCTGACCGTCGTCATGGACCGCTGCCTCAAGGTCGAGCACGCGCGCTTCCACGGCGGGCTGCACCTCGCGGGCTTCAACACCGGGGTGATCAGCTCCCGACGCCGGTAGGTAGGTGGGCACCCCACCTACCCGAGCACCGGGTACGACCCCCCGGGCGGCGTCCGTCGGTCCGGGTCGAACGCGTACCCCTCGGGACGCACCACCTCGTCGGGCACCCGCGGGGTCTCGCCCGGCGGGTAGTGGCGGCCGTCGAGGGGCCAGTCGTAGCCCTCGAGCGCGTCGGTGTGCGTCCCGAGGATCTCGCCCGACCGGCTGTACTCCTCCAGGACGGCGGGCAGCCCGTACGCCTGCACCGGGCAGACCTTCATGCACACCGAGCACCCCGCGGCCTGCGTGACGATCGGCAGGCAGCGCTTGGTGTTGAGCTTCGCCTTGACGACGCCGCGGTGCTCGCGCCGCACCGCCGGGATCGCGCCCACGGGGCAGCGCCGCACGCACGCCTGGCAGCGGTCGCACACCCCCTCGAGGCCGAAGTCGACGGGCGCGTCGAGCGGCAGCGGCGCGTCGGTGTGGATGACGTTGATCCGGCACCGCGAGCCGGCGTGCGGAGTGAGCAGCTGGCCGTTGAGCCCGAGCTGCCCGAGGCCCGCCGCCACGGCGTAGTGGATGAACATCGACTCGCCGATGTAGGTCTCCGGGCGGGCCGAGAAACCCCGGGCGTGCAGCCAGCGGGTGAGCTCGACGAGCCGGTCCTGCAGCTGCGCGTAGGTCGAGAGTGCGGCCTGCTCGGAGCGCTCGGCCGGGATGCGCTGTGTCGCGTCGTAGTTCTGCTCGAGGATGCAGACGATGACGCGGTCGCCCGCGGGATCGGTGCCGGACCCGTCGGTGTACTCGGCGAACTGGTAGCGCGGGTCGTAGGTCGTGACGCCGAGCGCCGAGACCCCCAGCGCGGCCGCCTCCTCACGCAGAGACCCGACCAGCGCCGCCGGGTCCTCGGCGGTCGTCGGCCCGCTCGGTTCGGCCCGGGACGCGACGAGCTGCCTCGTCGACCGCACCAGGCGCGGCGAGACGGAGACGAGCGCCGGCCACAGGTGCCCGACCACCGCGGCGACGGCGTCGGCGTGCAGCGCGAAGAAGGAGTGCAACGGGCGGTCGCGGGCCGCCTCGTCCTCGCTCGCCGGGACCCGGCCGATCCCCGGTTGGGTCCGCAGCTCCTCCGGGGGCGCCGGGACGACCGCCGTCCACGGCCGCGCCGGGGAGCGCAGCCGGGGGACTGCCGACGCCGGCACCGCGGGGAGCCGGCCGAGCCACGGCAACCGATCCGGATGCACGAGGCGTCCCATGAGCGGCTCGGCGAGGCGGAGCACCTCGTGCGAGGCCCGGAGGGAGATCCGACGCACGAGGCCCCGTGGGCGCACTGTTTCCCCGGTCACACCAGATTGTTGCCCCGAGCTAATGATCGCTAACCGTCACCGGCCCCGGGCGCCGGGCAGGAAGGCCCAGACGGCGACGACCACCGCGCCGATCGTCAGGATCATCGCGCCCGGGACGTGGATGTAGAGGGTTCGCCCACTGCCGAAGTACGCCTGCACGAACGACAGGACGAAGACCACCGCGGCGAGGATCCCCGGCCACACCGGCGCGCCACGCAGCCGCCAGTACGCGAGGGCCGCGATCGCGGCGAGCCCGGACAGCACGTGCAGGACGATGGCCCCGGCGGAATGGATCGGCTCCACCGCCTCGCTGCCGCCCCGGGTGACCAGCTCGCCTGCCGTCAGGAACTGGACCAGCAGGTTCAGGACGGTCAGAACCGCCAGCACGCGCAGCGTCGTCAGGATCGGGTCGGACGTACGGACGACGGGCAGGGCGCCGGTCGAGTGAGCCATTCGGGGTCCTCTCGGTGGTGGTGGATCATCGGATACCCGGTGCATCCCACAGTTGAAAGGACAATATGACGTCGTCCGTCCCGCCACCTGTGGGAGCGCTGGGGATCACCTGTCCATCCGGCGCGCCGTGGTCGACGAGGCCCCCGTCGCAAGCGGGTCCTCGATCCGACGACCGCGGCATGATCAACGGACCGGCCGTCTGACGACTACGCATGATCATCGGGTACCTACCGGGTCGGCGGGCAGGCCGCGAGACCCGTATGTGCCCGGTGATCTTCGAGGAGTCCGGAGCGCGCTCCCCCGCGAGCCGCACCTGCCCCGCGGAACCGGGTCGCGCGTCAGGGGACAATGGAATGTCGGGCCGTGCGCTCGCGCTGACCCACGAGGACCACCTCTCGACCCCGGGACCGGAGTGACCACACCCACCATCGATCAGCGCGAGCTGACCACCCGTGTCCGCGCCCTCGGCGGGGCCGACGCGCACCGGCTGGCCCGTCGGCTCGACGGCACCCGGAAGATCGCCGACGAGGCGAAGCGGGCCGGGACGCTGGAGCGGATCGCGGCCGACGTCGAGAAGGCCGAGCAGCGGCTCGAGCGCCGACGCGCGTCGGTGCCCGCGGTCTCCTACCCCGAGCAGCTCCCGATCTCCGAGCGGGTGGACGACATCGCGGCGGCGCTCGCGGAGCACCAGGTCGTCGTGGTCGCAGGAGAGACCGGCTCGGGCAAGACGACGCAGCTGCCCAAGATCGCCCTGGCGCTGGGCCGCGGCGTGCTCGGGACCATCGGGCACACCCAGCCGCGGCGGATCGCGGCGCGCACGGTCGCCGAGCGGGTGGCCGAGGAGCTGGGGACCACCGAGTCCGACGTCATCGGCTACCAGGTCCGCTTCACCAGCCACGCGAGCGAGAACACGCTGGTCAAGCTCATGACCGACGGCATCCTGCTCGCCGAGATCCAGCAGGATCCGCTGCTGCGCCGCTACGACACCCTGATCATCGACGAGGCCCACGAGCGCAGCCTCAACATCGACTTCCTGCTCGGGTACCTCGCGCAGCTGCTCCCGCGCCGTCCCGACCTCAAGGTGGTCATCACCTCGGCGACGATCGACCCGGAGCGGTTCGCCGCGCACTTCGCGGACTTCGCCGGTGCGCCCGCCCCGATCATCGAGGTGTCCGGGCGGACCTACCCCGTGGAGGTCCGGTACCGCCCGCTCGTCGACCCCGACGATGCCGGGGCGAGCGGAGCGACGGGGGGTGTGGCCGGGGCGAGCGGAGCGACGGGGAATGTGACAGCCGAAGCCCGCGACCAGCTCGACGGGATCCTCGACGCCGTCGAGGAGCTGCGCCGCGAAGGTCCGGGAGGCGACGTGCTCGTCTTCCTCGCCGGCGAGCGCGAGATCCGGGACACCGCCGACGCGCTCAACGCGCTGCCCGAGCGCCCGACCGACCCGCTCGACGTCCTGCCGCTCTACGCGCGCCTCTCCGCCGCCGAACAGCACCGGGTGTTCGAGCCGGGCCCCGCCAACCGACGGCGCATCGTGCTCGCCACCAACGTCGCGGAGACGTCGCTGACGGTGCCGGGCATCCGCTACGTCATCGACCCCGGCCTCGCCCGGATCTCGCGGTACAGCCAGCGGACCAAGGTCCAGCGGCTGCCCATCGAGAAGATCTCCCAGGCCAGCGCCACCCAGCGGGCCGGCCGTTGCGGCCGCGTCGCCGACGGCATCTGCGTACGCCTCTACACCGAGGACGACTTCGACGCCCGCCAGGAGTTCACCGACCCCGAGATCCAGCGTACGAACCTCGCCTCGGTGATCCTGCAGATGGCGGGGGCGAAACTCGGGCCGATCGAGGAGTTCCCCTTCGTCGACCCGCCGGAGACGCGCGCGGTCCGCGACGGCGTGCGGCTGCTCACCGAGCTCGGGGCGATCGAACGGGCGAGCGGAGCGACGGGGAATCAGCTCGACGGCGACGCCACCCGGCTCACCGACATCGGCCGCAACCTCGCACGCCTGCCCGTCGACCCGCGGATCGCCCGGATGATCCTCGCCGCCGACGCGCTGGGCTGCCTGCACGAGGTGACCGTGATCGCCGCGGGCCTCTCCGCCCAGGACCCGCGGGAACGCCCGACCGAGAAGACGGCCGAGGCCGACGCGGCGCACGCGCGGTTCACCGACGCGCGGTCGGATTTCCTGTCGTGGCTGCACCTCTGGGAGCACGTCCGGACGTCGCGGCGTGAGCTCTCCGGCAACCGGTTCCGCAAGCAGTGCGCCGCCGAGTACCTGAACTTCCTGCGCATCCGGGAATGGCAGGACCTCGCCGCGCAGCTGCGTCAGCTCACCGACGAGCTGGGGCTCTCGCGCAACGAGCCGGGTCAGGAGGTCACGAAGAACGTCGCCGACCGCGTCCACCAGGCGCTGCTCCCCGGGCTGCTCTCCCAGCTCGGGCTGGCCCACGAGCCCCCGAAGCCGAAGCAGGGCCAACCGAAGCCGAAGCGGCGCCCGATCACCGAGTACGAGGGCAGCCGGGGCGCCCGGTTCGCGATCTGGCCGGGCTCGTCGCTGGCCAAGCGGCCCCCGACGTTCGTGATGGCCGCCGAGCTCGTCGAGACCTCCCGACTCTGGGGCCGCACCGTGGCGGGCATCGACCCGGCGTGGGCGGAGGCGGCCGCCGGGGACCTCGTCACCCGCACCTACTCCGAGCCGCGGTGGTCGAAGCGGCGGGGCAGCGCGGTGGCCACCGAGCGCGTGACGCTGTTCGGGGTGCCGCTGGCGATGGACCGGTCGGTCGACTACGGGCGCATCGACCCGGAGCTCTCCCGCGAGCTGTTCCTCCGGCACGCTCTGGTGGAGGGCGACTGGACCGCCCGGCACGCGTTCGTGCGCCGCAACGCCGACGAGCTGGAGCGGGTGGCGGAGATGGAGCGCCGCGCCCGCCGTGAGCTGCTCGTCGACGAGGACACGATCTTCCGGTTCTACGACGAGCGGGTCCCGGCGTCGGTGGTCTCGGCGCGGCACTTCGACCGCTGGTGGCAGAAGGAGTCCCGCCGTGATCCGCACCTGCTCGACCTCGACCCGCGGGCGCTGCTCGCCCACGAGGCGCCCGACGCCGAGTCCTATCCCGACGAGTGGCGGGCCGGCGGCCTGACGCTGCCGCTGTCCTACGCCTTCGAGCCGGGCGCCGAGCACGACGGCGTCACCGTGACGGTCCCGCTCGCGGTGCTCGGGCAGGTCCGGGCCGAGGACCTCGCCTGGCAGGTGCCGGGGCTGCGCGAGGAGATGCTGACGTCGCTCGTCCGTTCGCTGCCCAAGCCGCTGCGCCGCTCGCTCGTCCCTGCCCCGGACACCGCCCGGGCGCTGCTCGCGCGCCTGGCGGCCGACCGCAGGCCCGCCGACGGGGAGCCCCTGCTCGGGGTGGTCTCGGACGCCGTGAAGCGCCTCGCAGGCGTGGACGTGCCGACCGACGCGTGGAACGTCGCCGGGCTCCCGTCGCACCTGCGCCTGACGTTCCGGGTGACCGACGACGAGGGTGCCGCGATCGCGGACGGCACCGACCTGACCGCGCTGCGCCGGCGCTACGCGCGGGAGACGAAGGCCGCCGTCGCGAAGGTCGCCGACGGGCTGGAGCGGCGGGGGCTCACGTCGTTCGCCGAGGTCGGCGAGCTGCCGCGCACCCGCGAGCAGTCCCGCGCGGGCGGCACCGTCACCGCGCACCTGGCGCTGGTCGACGAGGGAACCCGCGCCGACCCGGCAGGCACCGTCGGGATCGGAGTGTTCGACTCCGCGCTCGAGGCCCGCGACGCGATGCGGGCCGGCACCCGGCGGCTGCTGCTGCGCGCGACGACGTCCCCCGCGAAGGCGCTGGCCCGCTCGCTGGACAACCGGGCGGTGCTGCGGCTGCGCGGGGCCATGGCGGAGTCGGGCTACGCGGACGTCGCCGACCTCGCGGACGACTGCGTCGTGGCCGCGATCGACGGGCTCGTCACCGCCCGCGGCGGCCCGGCGTGGACCCCGGCAGCCTTCGAGACGCTGCGGGCCGACGTCGCCGCCCGCCTGGCCGGTGGCGCGGCGGAGGTCCTCACGCGCGCCGAGGCGGTGCTGGGTGAGGCCACCGCGGTCCGGTTGGCCCTCGACGAGATCGCCGCGCGCCCGGGCAGCGGGATGCTCGACGCGGCGCTCGACGACGTTCGGGCGCAGCTGTCCGCGCTGGTCGGGGGCCGGTTCGTCTCCCGGCACGGGGTGACGCGCCTGCCCGACGTCGTGCGCTGGCTGCGCGCGGCGGGGAAGCGGCTCGAGAAACTGCCCACGGGTCCGCGCCGGGACGCGGAGCTGACCGACGAGGTGCACGACGTCGAGGCCGGCTACCGCACGCGGCGGGCCGCGGCGCAGGCCGAGCCGCGCACCTTCGACCGTGACGCCTGGGACGCCGTCGCCGCCATGCTCCAGGAGTTGCGGGTCAGCCGGTTCGCCCAGGACGTCGGCACCGCAGGATCGATCTCACCGCAGCGGATCCAGAAGGCGCTGGCTCAGCTCGGGTAGACCCGACCCTGGCGCAGCGCCCACACCACCAGCGTGGTCGGGATGACCACGAGCAGGACCACCGCGGCGATCGCGAGCACCCACGCCGACGAGAGCACCATCGGCCCGACGGCCACCGGCACGACGACGGCGAGCACCAGCAGCAGCGTGCGCCAGCGGTGCCCGGGAGACCGCACGTCACCGACCGAGAGGGCGTCGGCGAACGCCGCGTCCCAGCGGTGCTCGTGGGACGCGATCGCGGCGAGAACGGACTGCTCGTGGCCCGTCAGGGGCGCGGGGTCGGGCGGGGTGGCGGGGTTCATGGCGGTGCTCCGGAACGACGTCGTTGTCCTCCGCCCGCAAGGATGCCCCGCGCACGCGTTCCGTCCCACCCCCGCGCCCGGGTGAATCGATGCGATCTAGGGCTCCAGTCCGGTCGCGGCGAGGAACGAGCCGTCCATGTGGAACGGCACCGACTCGTGCTGGTGGACGATCAGCCAGCGCCCGTCGACGTGGCGCAGCCCGTAGGTGGACCGGAACCACAGCGTGAACTCGCCGCCTTTGGTCCCCGTCATCGAGGTCAGCGTGTGCACGAAGGCGACGTCGCCGCCGACGTGCACCGTCGGCTCGCGGTGCGCGAGCACGGGCGGCGAGTCGAACGTCGCGATCCAGCCGCCCAGCGCGGCGACCGCCTCCTCGAGCGAGCCCGCACCCGCCACGAGCGGGGGCGCGAGGTTGAAGACGACGGTGCCGGGTGCGCAGGTGGCCAGCGCCCGTGCCGCGTCGCCCGCCCCGATCCCGGCGTGCATCTCGTCGAGCACGGCGAGGATCGCCTCGGTCTCGGACAGGGTGGCGGTCGTGTCGGACAGGGTGCTCATGGCGTCCTCCCGGGAATGCGGTGTCGGTGTCTCGCGGCGGGGTGTCGAGACCGCGTCCGGGGTCTCGACACCCCGGCGAGGATTTCTTCCGGATCGAGGAGGCCCACCGTGAAGTTCATGATCTTGTTGCACTCGAACCCCTGGTTCGCGGAGCGCTGGGAGGCCCTGACCCCGGACCAGCGGGCACGGTTCGGGGTGGACCACATCGCGCTGACCCGCGAGCTCACCGGGTCCGGGGAGCTGATCGCCTCGGAGGGGCTCGCGGACCCGTCCCTGGCGCGGTGGGTGTCCACCGCCGACGGCAGCCCGGTGGTGGCCGACGGCCCGTTCGCCGAGCTCAAGGAGCACCTGGCCGGCTTCTACCTGATCGACGTGGAGTCCGCGGAGCGCGCCGAGGAGATCGGGGCGCGCGTGCCGGACGCGGTGTGGGGGCTCGTGGAGGTGCGGCCGATCCTGGACATGACCGGCTGGGACGTGTGAGCGGCGCGCCGCCGCCCGCGGCGGTCGTCGCCGTCCTCCGGGAGGTCACCCCGTCGGTCCTCGGCGTGCTGGTGCGCCGTCACCACGACTTCGACGCGTGCGAGGACGCCCTCCAGGAGGCGCTCTTCGCGGCGTCCACGGCCTGGGTCGCCGACGGGATCCCGGCCAACCCGACGGGCTGGCTGGTCACGGCGGCGTCCCGGCGGATGGTGGAGGTCTGGCGGCGGGACTCGGCGCGGCGGCGGCGCGAGGAGAACGACGCGCGCCGGGAGGTCCCGCCGGGCCGGGACGAGGCCGCGCCCGACGTCGACGACACCCTCGCCCTGCTGCTGCTGTGCTGCCATCCCGCGCTGCGGCCGCCGAGCCAGGTCGCGCTGACCCTCCGGGCGGTCGGGGGCCTGACGACCGCGGAGATCGCCCACGGGCTCCTGCTGCCCGAGCCGACCGTGGCCCAGCGCATCAGCCGCGCGAAGGCCCGCCTGGCCGACGGGCTCACCCACCCCCGCGAGGTGTTCGCCCCGCCGAGCGAGGCGCAGCGCCGGGAGCGCGTGCCCGTCGTGCTCGCGGTGCTGTCGCTGGTCTTCACCGAGGGCCACACCGCCACCGCGGGCGAGCAGCTCCACCGGACCGACCTCACCACGGAGGCGATCCGCCTCACCCGGGCGCTGCTCGCCGCGCTCCCGCCCGACGCGGGCGAGATCGGAGAGGTCGAGGGCCTACTGGCTCTGATGCTGCTCACCGACGCGCGCCGGGCCGCCCGCGTGTCCGCCGAGGGCACCCTGGTGCCGCTCGCGGACCAGGACCGCGCGCGGTGGGACGCCACGATGATCGCCGAGGGGACGACCCTGGTGACCTCGGTGCTGCGCGACGGCGTGCCGGGGCCATACACGGTGCAGGCCGCGATCGCCGCGATCCACGACGAGGCCGCCGACACCACGGACACCGACTGGGCCCAGATCCTGGCGCTCTACGACACGCTCGTGGGGCTGTGGCCGGACTCGATGTCGCGGTTGGGCCGGCTGGTCGCCCTCGGCGAGGTGCGCGGACCGGACGCCGCGCTCGTCGAGCTCGGGGCCCTCGCCGACGATCCCGCCCTCCGCGGACACCACCGGGTCGCCGCGGTCCGCGCGCACCTCGAGGAGGCCGCCGGGCGGCGGGAGCCCGCCGTGGCCGCCTACCGGGAGGCGGCCCGGCTCACCCGGTCCGCCCCGGAGCGGGCCTACCTGCTCGACCGGGCCTCCCGGCTGGGGTGAGGCCCGGGCGACGTCAGCGGCGGGGCATGATCACCCAGAGCGCGATGTAGATGATGAACTGCGGTCCGGGGAGCAGGCAGGACAGCACGAAGATCAGGCGCACCACGTTGGCGGACACGCCGAAGTACTCCCCCAGTCCTGCACACACCCCCCCGAACCAGGCGTCCTCGCGGTTCCGGGTCAGCACGGCCATGACAGGTCCTCCTCCAGGCTCGTGACGCGGCGGACGCCGCGTCGGAATCGGTCACTCCCGACACTGGTCCAACGTCCGGCCACGGCCCTCCGTGCCCGACCCCGGTTCCTCTCGGGGTCGCCCCCGAGGGTGGGGCCGGTGTGAGGCCCCGAACCGCCCGTCTCAGGGCCTCCACCTGTCCCACATCGAGACAGGCACCCGGGCCCCGGCACTCCTACTGTTCATGGTGTGAGCGAGGACACGTCGGGCGCGCGGTCACTGAAGACGGCGGCGATGGTCCTGCGAGCGCTGCGGCTGCTCGGGGACCATCCGGAAGGTCTGTCGCCCGCCGACATCGGCGCTCACCTGGGAAAGAGCCCGGCCACCGCGCGCTACATGGTCAACACCCTCGTGGAGGCGGGGTTCGCCCGCCGCGACGCCTCCGGGCGATGCCGACTGGGGGCGGCGCCGCCCTGGGGTGCCTGGATACCGACCGGGGCGGGCGCCGAGCCCGCTCCCATCCCCGACCTGAGCCCTGGGGACCCCGCGCCCGGCGCGATCCTCGCGGAGGCCGTCACCGAGCTGTACCGCCGCACCCGGCAGCGGGCCTACCTGGTCCGGCGCACCGGGTCCGTCGTCGCGAGCATCTCCGACGTCCGCGGCCACCAGGGGCTCGCCCGCCTCCCGGGGCTCGAGACCCACATCCCGCCGGAGCGGGCGCACGCGCTGGGCCTGACGAAGGTGCTCCTCGCCGCGTCGCCGGTCTACCGCGAGGCGGTGTGCAGCGAGCCGCTCGCCGCGCTCACCCCGCAGACCGTCACCTGCCCGGTGCGGTTCGGACACGAGCTCGACGACATCGCGGAGCGCGGCTGGGCGCTCGACGACGGCGAGTTCGCGTCCGGCTTCGCGACGGTCGCCGCGCCGGTGGTGGCCCCGTCGGGGACGTCCACGGTGGCCATCGGGGTGTCCTGCTCGACGCGCAGGCTCGCCGCGCAGCGCGACGAGCTGGTGGCCGCGGTGGTCGAGGTCGCCGCCGTGGCGCGCGGGCAGTGGCGCACGGACGGGTGCGACGACGACTGCGGGCTCGGCCCGGCCGAGCACGCCGAGAGCTCCGGCACCGATCACCGCCCGACGGCCGACCTCCGACCGCTCCAGCGCACGGGCACCCTCCGGCGCCGGCCGGGTCGGACGGTCAGCGTCCGACGTCGGTGAGGCCGAACGCCCGCAGGCGCCGGTAGAGGGTCGCGCGGCCCATCCCCAGCGCGGAGGCCGCCTTCACCCGGTTGCCCCGCGCCTCGATCAGGGCGCCGACGATGAGGTCGCGCTCGGCGGCCTCGAGCGGCGTCAGGCGCCTGCGGGTGCCGTGCACGGCGACCTCGGCCGGCAGGTCCCCCGCCCCGATGTCCCCCGCGGGCCGCGCGACCAGTGCGCGACGCAGCACGTCCTCGACCTGGGCGACGTTGCCGGGCCACCGGGCGCCCCCGAGCAGGGCCATCGCCTCGGGGGTACACCGCACCCGACGTCCGGGCGCGAGGCGCGCGAGCAGGGCCTCGACCAGCGGGCCGACGTCCTCGGGACGGCGGCGCAACGGCTCGATGGCGAGCGACCCGGCGAACCGGCCGAGCACCTCGTGCACCGCGCGGCCCTCCCCGAGCTCGTCGCCCGTGACCAGGGCGGCCACCCACATGTCGGGCGCCGCGGCGTCCAGCAGCTGCGCGAGGGCCGCCGCACCGCGCCCGTCGAGCGCCTCGACCCGGCGTACGACCACCGTCGCCGGGTCGGTCCCGAGCTCGACGGGCAGCGTGGCGAGCTCCTCCGCCGCGGTGGCCACCTCACCGTCGACGACCACGTGACGCGCGGCGGGGCGGACCTCGCGGTGCGCGGCGCGCACCGCGGCCGCCTTGCCGACGCCGGTCTCCCCGAGCACGAGGGTGCTGCGCACCGCGCCCGCGGCGGCCCGCAGGGCCGCCGAGGTGCTGCGCCACGAGCGGGAGGTCCCGGCGAGCCCGACGAGGGGACGTGCGGGCGGGGCCGCGGCGGGGCCGCGCGAGGGGATGCCGCCCGTCCCGCCGCCGCTCCCGGCGAGGCGCAGCGTGCTCGTGCTGCGGACGACCTCGACGACGACGCCCGACGGGCGGTGCGCGGGGGACGGCGTGAACAGCAGCCGGACCGGGCCGTCGGCCAGCAGGACCCGTTCCTCGCCGGGGCCGCCGCGGCGGTGCTCGGCGGCGTGGCGGGCGACGACGTCACGGTCCTCCGGGTCGAGGGTCTCGTGCGCGGCGCGGTTGGCGATGACGAAGTCCTCGGCGAGGGCGAGGACCGGCCCCCGGGCGCGCACGCAGGCGGACCGGAAGGCGGCCATGACGGCACGGGCCCCCGCGCTCCCCCGTTCGCGCAGCACCTCCTCGATGTCCTTGGCGGTCTGCCGGGCGAGGAAGCGCATGAGGTCGTTGGCCTCGGCGGCGAGGCAGGTCACGTCGAGGACGCCGGCGAGCGAGCCGCCGGGCCGGTAGACCGGCGCGCCCGCGCAGGCGAAGGAGCGCAGCCGGTCGGTGAAGTGCTCGGCGCCGATCACCATGGCGTGGGCCGAGCCCTCGAGCGCGGTGCCGACCCCGTTCGTCCCGGCGAACTCCTCGGCGTAGCTGAAGCCCGGGGCGAGCGAGATGGCGTCGAGCCTGCGCCGCAGTTCGCCCTCCCCGACCCGCCGGTCGAGGACGTTGCCCTCGCCGTCGGAGAGCACGACGGCGACCGCCATGCCGGAGAGCCGCTCGGTGAGGTCGTCGAGGACCGGCCGGGCGCAGTGCACCAGGCTGCCCTCGAAGTCCAGGTCCGGGTCGTAGGGCAGCGCGAGATGGTCGGCGTCGACCCCGGCCCGGCGCGACCGTTCCCAGGACAGCACGATCTCCGGACGAACCACTCCCCGCTCGTCGACCGTGCCGTCGCCCAGGAACCGTTCCCGGGCGCGGTCGAGGCCGGGATCGGTCCGTGCGTCCATGGGCCACCTCGCCTGCTGCGCCCGTTCGACCTCGAAGGACGCGCAACCGGCGATGGTAGGCGTGATCGGCACCACGACGCGACCCCCGGACGTCTCGATCCGAGACACCGGCCGTCCGTGTCCGGTGTCAGCCGGCGATGGTGTCCACCAGGAGCACGACGTTGAGGCACACGACGACGGCGCTGATGGTCCCGAGCACGGCCGTCATCCCCCGCCCGATGGCCTCCGTCCCGAGCACCTGCTCGTCGCGGGCCACCTTGAGCAGGGCGTAGAGCGCGAAGGGGATGCCGAACGAGAGCACCACCTGGCTGCCCACCAGCGCCGTCGTCGGGCTGGTGCCCACCGCCAGCAGGATCAGCGCGGGCAGCATCGTCACCGAGCGGCGGATCGTCGGCGAGAGCCGGATGTCGACGAAGCCCTCCATGACGACCTGACCGGAGTAGGTCCCGACGGCGGCCGAGGAGAGCCCGCTGGCCAGGAGCGTCGCCGCGAACGCCAGCGCGACGGCGCCGCCCGCGAACTGCCCCAGCCCGGCGTGGGCCGCCTCGAGACCGTCCACGCCCTCCCCCGCGGGCCCGACACCGAACACCCGCGCCGCGACGAGCAGCATCGCGAGGTTCACCAACCCGGCGATCGTCAGCGCGCCGATCACCTCGGTGCGCTGGAACCGGAGCAGGCGTGACCGCCCGGGCCTGCCGACCCCGCGGGAGCGCCCGGCGGCGAGCGCGGAGTGGGCGTAGATCGCGTGCGGCATCACGGTCGCGCCGACGATCCCGACCGCGAGGACCAGCTGGGCAGAGTCGTCGAGGCCCGGCACGAGCCCCGCCGCCACACCCCCCGGGTCGATCCCGACCGAGAAGAGCTGGAACCCGACGCCTGCGACGACGAACGCCAGGAACGCGACGATGCCGACCTCGAAGGGCCGGTGGCCGTGCCGTTGCAGCGCGAGCACCCCGAACGCGATCACCGCGGTGATCAGCCCCGACGGCAGCAGCCCCAGCCCGAACAAGAGCTGCAGCCCCACCGCGGCGCCCAGGAACTCCGCGACGTCGGTGGCCATCGCGACCACCTCGGCCTGGAGCCACATCAGCACGCGGGTGGGCTTCCCCATCACCTGCCGACAGGTGCGCGGCAGGCTGCGTCCGGTGACGATGCCGACCTTCGCCGCCACGAACTGGACCGGCATCGCCATCAGACCGGCCGCCACCACCACCCAGGCGAGCGCGTATCCCGAGGTCGCCCCGGCGACGCTGTTGGTGGCGATGTTCCCGGGGTCGACGTAGGCGACGGACGCCACGAAGGCCGGGCCGGCGAGAACCACCGGAGGTCGTCGGAACACGGGTCAGCGATCCTGTCCCGACTCGGGCGGTTCGGGGGCCGGACCGGATCCCCCGAAATCGTCCGCGGTGATCTGGTCGAGGAAGTCGCGCATCTCGTCGACCTCCTTGCTCTGGGGGTGCGGATCGTCGCCCTGCAGTTCCTTCCACGACTGCCCGGCGCGCTCCATCACCTCGTCGGCCACCCCGATGGGCAGCGCGTCACGCACCGCCAGGGCGAGCGCGTCGCTCGGCCGGGCCCGGACCCGGGAACCGTCGTCGAGGACCAGGACCGCGTGGAAGCGGTCGTCGACGAGGTCGGTGATCTCCGCGCCGGTCAGGGTGTGGCCGAGCGCCGCCGCCACGTCCGCGACGAGGTCCTGGGTGAGGCGGGAGTCGTCGTCGCGTGCCGGGTGCGGGCCCTGGGCCATGACCTCGGCCTGCTGCGGCCGGACGGAGACGACGAGGCACCGGTCCTCGTCGGCGTCGCCCAGTACCGCCAGCGGCTCACGCGTCATCGCGTGGACCACGAGCGTCACCAGGTGAAGCTCCTGCACGTCGACCTCCTCCCCGTCCGTCCCCACCCCGTCACCGTAGTGACTCAGCGTCCCTCGGGTCCGGTCTCCGAGTCCACCGGGGTGAACAGGGACCGGATCTCGGCGAGCTGGTCCTGGATCTGCTCGGGGTCCTGTCCCCGCGCCCACGAGGGGTCGCCCGGGGCGATCCCGAGCGACCGGAGCAGCTCCCCGGCCGGCTCGGAGGGGTCGCCCGCCTCGCCGAGCACGGGGTGCAGACCCTGCGCGGACAGATGATCGAACACGAGGTGCACCACCGACCAGGGGTTGAAGCGCTCCTCGCTGCCGGGCTCCTGACTCACGACGACGTCTCCTTACCGTCGCCGCCCCCGGAGGCACCGTCCGCGGGGCCGCCGGGCGCGGACTCGTCGTCGGGTCCGGGCGGCGGGCGCCCGTCCCCGGTCACCTCGATCTCGTCGAGGGTCTCCAGTTCCTTCTCCGTCAGCGCCGCGGCCCCGGCGAGCACCGTCTCCTGGTGCTCGGCGATCCGGGTGTCGACGAGCTGGGTCAGCGCGAAGACGAGCGCGCCGGTCTGGCGCACCGTCTGCTCGTCGACCGGTACCTGCCTGCTGGACGTGATCGCGACGCCCGCGGGCTTGCCCTCGGCGACCGCGACCCCGACGGTGAACTCCTCGCGGGGGTTGGCGGCCGGGTCGGCGAAGTGCTTCTTCAGCCGGCGGAGCATCCGGTGCCAGGCGAGCTTCTCGCCCTGCAGCTCGAGACCCTCGATGTCGTCCTCGGTCAGGCCCATGCCCCGCTCGCCGCCGGCGAAGCAGCGCGAGTAGGAGATGAGCGCGGTCGTCCAGAGGGACTCGACGACGACCTCGTCGACCTGCTTGCCGACGCCGGGCCGGACCTCGCTGACGAGCCGCTCACAGCAGAGCAGCACGGTCTGCAGCTCCTCGAACATCGCCGCGAGATCCGCGAGCGCCGCCGCAGCGGGCGAGCCGATCCGCCGCACGGTGTGCGGCGCGGTGGCCTGGCTCATGCCGTCATCGCCTCTCGTGGGTGGTGGTGGGTGTCCACGGCGCTGTCGGTGCCGACCGCGTCCAGTGCATCGTCGAGCAGGGCCGCGAGGACGCGGTCCCGCTCCGGGCCACCGGCGGGGCCGGCGACCGCGAGAACCGCGTGGAAGGCCCCGACGAGCTCGTCGAGCGCGCCGAGGCCGACCGCGACCAGCGCGGCCCGCGGGAGCCGGGCGCGGAGCCCGTCGGGCAGTACCCGGGCCAGTCGTCCGCGGGCCCGGCGGCTGCGGGCGATCCGACGGCGGGCCGTCGGATCGCCCGGTGAGTGGGCGAGCACCGTCATCGCGCACACCTCGACCAGACGCCAGGTCAGCCCCGGGTCGTCGCGCTCCGCGCGGCGCAGCCGCTCGGCACGACTCACCAGGTCCGCACGCCCGGCGTCGGACGTGCGGTCGTTGACCTGCATGACCAGCGCCGCGAGCGCCGGGTGGGTGCAGTGCGGCAGCGGCCCGAAACGTCCCCCGTCGAGCACGGAGACATACTCCATCAGGCAGCAGCCCGCACCGCGGTCGGGATGGTTGCCGCGATCGAGACGGATCGCGTCGCGCGACATGGTGTCGCTCCTCTCACGGGTGCGGTCAGCTCGCGTCGTGCTGGAGCCCGTATCGGGCGGCGAGCTGGCCGCGGCAGATGCTCGTGTTGGCCTCGACGCCGACCTGGAACGAGCGTGCCTTGCGCAGGTGCAGGGGCAGCGCCTCGACACCGACCTTGCGCCCGCTCGGGTCCACGACCAGCGGGTCGGTGTCCTCGGACGGGATCCCGAGCTCACGTCGCCGCGTCCGCAACCGGGTCAGATCCGCCGACGCCGGGGCGTCGGCGAGCGTCATCGCCGCCAGTTCCTCGGGGGAGTTCCCCGCCCTCGCGAGCGGCCCGACGACCAGGTCGGTCCCGGCCATGAGCGCGCGCTCGGTGAACTGCCTGCGGAGCGTGTCGAGCTCCTCCACCGCCTCACCGACCTCGGTGCCGGCCATGGAGTGCACGAACCCGGCACGGGCCGCCACACCCCGGTTGATGGCGTCGGAGGCGAAGTGGTCGACCAGCTCCACGTCCACGTCGGTGAGCCCGTCGACCGTCGAGACGGCGTCCCAGGCGTCCGCGACCATGAGGAACGCGAAGTTCGGCGCGCAGAAATAGGTGGGGAGGCGCAGTCGCACGTGCGCGATCCGGCTCTCGTCGACCTCGAGCGAGCCGACGAAATCGAGCGAGACGACGTCGTTGTCCAGCTCGGGGTCGCGCACCGTGCGCAGCGCCTCCCACACCCGCCCGACGACCTCTTCGGTCGTCGGGCGGGCGAGGAAGGAGATGCTCACGCCTGCGCCACCTCCCGCTCGTCGACGAGCTGCGCGCCGTCGCCCGCGGGCAGCTGGCACTCCTTGGGGACCTCGATGCCGTAGAGCTTGGCGGCGTTGAGGCCGAGGATCTTCTTCTTGCCGTCCGTGCCGAGACGCGGGTAGTCGGAGAACTCGTCGGACGGGTAGTCCCAGTCCACGAGGCCCTCGATCTGCCACTTCGGGGTCCAGATGTTGTAGTCCGACCCGAAGGTCATCTTGTCCTCGCCGACCCAGAAGAGCAGCTCGCCCATGACCTTGGCGAAGAACTTCGGGCGGGCGTGCATGAGGCCGCCGATGACGACCGAGAGGCCCGCGTAGACGTTGGGCTCCTGCGTCGCCATGAAGCAGAAGTCCTCGATACGCGGCAGGCCCACGTGCTCGACGATGAAGTTCAGGCCCTGGAAGTCCGTGGCCGCGTGGTCGACGTCCGCGACGTCGAACGCGTCCTTGTCCAGGGGCCAGATGGTCGGGCCCTTGTGGACGTGGATGTTCTTGATCCCGAGTTCCTGGGCCCGCTCGAGGAAGCGGTAGCACTCCGGGTCGGTGAGCTTGTAGCCGCGCGAATCGCCGTTCCACTCCGCGGTGTAGAGCTTCGCGCCGAGCGGCTTGTACTTCGCGACGTTCGCCTCGAACTCCCGCATGCCGGCGTCGCCGTCGCGCGGGTCGAAGCGCGTGTTCACCCGGAACTTGTCCGGGTACTTCTCGAACAGCGAACCGTTGCGCTCCGTGGTGTTGAAGCCGTTCGTGTACCACTCACGCAGGTAGGTCGACTGGAAGATCGCGACGTCGACGTACCCCTCCTCGAACTCCTCGCGCATCAGCTGCTCTTCGGAGACCTTCTGGAACTCCTCGATCGGCTGGTGCGTCTCGGCCGGGCCGAGGCCCTGGTAGGCGTGGAAGCACTCGATCCAGCCCTTGGCGTACTGCTCGGCGCCCTTGACCCAGTTCGCAGGCGACGCGTCCCAGAAGTGCATGTGGGAGTCGACGATGAAGTACTTCTCGCCATCTTTTTCGTACATGTTCGAGTGCCTCCGCGACGATCGTTGTGGTGGATGCGGAAATTCAGGGAATTCAGGTGGATCAGGGAACGAGAATCGCCCGGCCGCGGACCTTCCCCGCGTCGAGGTCGTGCAGGGCGTCCAGCGCCCCCGAGAGCGGGTACTGGACCGTGTGGAGGGTGACCTTGCCCGCCTGGGCGAGCACCATCAGTTCGGCGAGATCGTTGTAGGTGCCCACGATGTTGCCGATGGCGTTCTTCTCACCGGCCACGAAATCCAGGGTCGGGGCGCGGAACTCGCCGCCGTAACCCAGCACGAAGCAGTAGCCGGCCGGGCCGGTCATCGCCCAGGCGTCGAGCTCGGCGCCCTGCTCGGCGACGAAGTCGAACACGACCGTCGCGCCGCCCCCGGTCAGGTCCTGCACCGCGGCGACGTGGTTGCCGTCGGCGACCACGGTCTCGTCGGCGCCGATCTGCTTCGCGAGCTCGAGCGCGGCCGGGTTGCGGTCCACCACGATGATCTTGGTGGCGGTCAGCGCCGCCAGCGCCTGCACCGCGATGTGGCCGAGCCCGCCGACACCCTGCACCACCGCGGTGGTGCCCGGGTACAGGTACGGGACCGACTTGCGCACCGCGTGGTACGCGGTGATCCCCGCGTCGGCCAGCGCCGCGACATCGGCGGGGTTGGTCGACGGGTCCAGCTTCACGCACGCCCGCGCGGTGGTGCGCAGGTACTCCGCCATGCCGCCGTCGTTGTTCGACAGCCCCGGGAAGAACGCGTCCCCGGTGCACTGCATGTCGCGCCCGGACCGGCACGACAGGCACAGCCCACAGGAGGGCTGGGGGTGCAGGATCACCGTGTCGCCGACCTTGACGTTGGTGACCGCGTCGCCGATCTCGTGGACCCAGCCGGCGTTCTCGTGCCCGATGACATAGGGCAGCGCCGGGTTCTGGATCGCTTCCCAGTCCCCGTTGACGATGTGCAGATCGGTCCGGCACACCCCGGCGCCGCCGACCTTCACGATCACGTCCAACGGCCCCTGGAGCTTCGGCTCCGGAATGTCGTCGATCGATGGATCCGATTTGTACTCGTGCACGCGCACGGCCTTCACGACAGGCTCCTCTCCGTCACAACACTGGGTCGGTCAGCGGGCTGCACGGCCCCTTCGTCTGTCTCAGCCCATCGACGGGCCGAGGCCCATCGACTGGGGCGTGCTGGCGTCCGGCGAGGGCTGGGGGATGCCTTCGTCGAGCGGGCCGTACTCGGTCATGAGCGCCTTGTTCCACGGGGTCGTCTCCTCGGCCACCAGCGAGTTGGTGGTGAGGATCAGGCCCGCGACGGAGGCGCCGTTCTGCAGGGCCGACCGCACGACGCGCAGCGGGTCGATGATGCCGAGCTCGATCATGTTGCCGAACCGGCCCTCGAGCGCGTCGAACCCGTCGTCGAGCCCCATGTCGCGGACCCGCTTGACGACGTCGGCGCTCTCGTAGCCCGAGTTGCTCGCGATGAGGGAGACCGGCTCGGGCAGCGCGGCGCGGACGATCTCGGCGCCGGTCCGGTAGTCACCGCTCAGTTCGAGGCCGTCGTCGAGGGCGGCCTCCGCGTGCAGCAGGGCCGCTCCGCCGCCGGCGACGATGCCCTCCGCCATCGCCGCGCGGGTCGCCTGCAGCGAGTCGTCGACGCGGTGGCGGATCTCCTTGAGCTCCGCGTTGGTGGGCGCACCGACCTGCAGGATGGCCGCCTTGCCGGAGAGCCGGGCGATGCGCTCGGAGAACCAGTCCTCGTCGGTGCCGATCGTGGCGCGGTCCATCTCGGTGCGCAGCTGGGCCACCCGCGTCTCGCGGGCCGCCGGGTCGCCGCCCCCGGCGATGATGACCGTGTGCTCGCTGGCCGCGCGGACCTGACGGGCGGTACCGAGGTGCTCGACGCCCATCTGCTCCAGCGCGAACGCCGACGCCTTGGACTGGACCTTGCCGCCGCAGAGGGCCGCCATGTCCTCGAGCAGGTGGACGCGCTTCTCGCCGAAGCCGGGCGCCTGGATGCAGGTGACCTTGAGGTGCCCGTTGACGTGGTTGTGCACGAGCATCTGGAGGGCGGAGCCCTCGACCTTCTCGGCGACGATCACCAGCGGCCGCGGGTCACGCATGATCTTCTCGAGGACCGGCATGAGCGTCCGGACGTCGGTGATCTTCTCGGCGCAGAACAGCATGTACGGCTCGTCGAGGACGGCGAGCATGGCGCCCGGGTCGGTGACCAGGTAGGGCGACATGTAGCCGTTGTCGAACTCGAAGTCCTCGACGAAGTTGACCTGCAGGCCGTGGATCGGCCCGTCGTCGACGGTGATCACGCCGTCGTCGCCGACGGTCTGCAGCGTCTGCGCCACGACGCGGCCGATGGTCTCGTCGTCGTTCGCCGAGATCGAGGCGACGCGGGCGAGCGACTCCACGTCCTCGACCGGGTGGGCGACGCTCGAGAGGTGGTCGACGATCTTGCTGACCGCGAGGTCGATGCCCCGCTTGACGAGGACGGGATTGCCGCCGGAACCGATCGCCTTCAGGCCCTCGCGGACGATCGCCTGGGCGATGACGGTGGCCGTCGTGGTGCCGTCACCGACGACGTCGTTGGTCTTGACCGCAGCTTCCTTGAGAACCTGCGCGCCCATGTTCTCGAACGGGTCGCGCAGATAGATCTCCCGAGCGATCGTCACCCCGTCGTTGGTCACCTCGGGCGTGCCGGTGATCTTCTCCAGGATGACGTTGCGCCCCTTGGGACCCAGGGTCGACTTGACGGCCTCGGCGAGCTGATCCACCCCCGCCTGCAGGGCGTGACGGGCGTCGGCGCCGAATCGCAGTTCCTTGGCCATGACCTCTCTTCTCCAGGGAAATAGGGGTGACGATTACCGGGCCGGATCGCCGGCCAGGCCCCCGCGACGGGCGGTGGCCGGCGATCCGACATACGAATCCGGGTGCTACTTGTTCACCACGGGCGGGAGCATGTCGCCGATGAACTCGGCGGCCTCCTCCAGGTTGCCGAACATCACGGTCCGATCGTCCATGTGGACCATCTTCCCGTAGTGCGTCGACATGTTCTCCTCGAACTCGGCGGCGTCGTAGAAGTCGTCCTCCTCGCCGAGCGCCTCGGAGATCTCCGAGTACACGAAGTCCATGCGGCCCACGCAGTCCACGCGGATCATCGCGGGGAGCTCCTGGACCGTCACGTTCTCCTGACGGTTCATGACCTCGGCCACGACGGCGCCGACCTGATTGTTCATCAGGGTCACGCCGGCCATGCCGGACTCGGTGTTGTTCTGCTTGTACGGGCTCTCGGCCGTCTTGAACTGCGTCACTGGGAGAGCTCCTTCGGGGTCTCGAGACCGAGATCCGTCAGGATCCCGGAGAAGCGGCTCTTGGCCTGGTCGAGGCTGTCCTCGAATCGGGGGGGCTTCGCGTCGGGCTGCGACCAGAGGGGCTGCATCTGGCGGGCGGCCTCGAGGCACTGGGGAACCCAGTTCTTCAGCCAGCCGTTCATGATGCTCTTGTTGTGCTCAGCGAACTCGCGGTCCTGGGTGAGCGGCCCGAAGCAGGCCTGCGTCCAGCGCAGGTCACGCTGGGCGTAGTCGTACTCTCCGGAGCCGACGACGGTCGGGGTGACGTAGTCGCCGTTGCCCGCCGCGGACTGCATGACCAGCCTCGACCGGAAGAGCTCGCCGAGCAGCGGCTCGAAGACGATGTTGGTAGCGAAGATCATCTCGCCCCAGTCGTCGTTCACCGCGGTCAGCGCCTCGGTCACCTTGCGGACGCCCTGCCACTCGGCGTCGGAGTTCCAGGCCTCCAGGTGGGCCGCACCGTCGAAGCCCTCGATCTCCTCGGTGAGGGTGAGGTTGTAGAGCGCGAGGTCCTGGGCGAAACGAATCTTGTGCTCGCTGTTCACGGCCATGGCCGTGTTGTGCATGTTCGTCGGCCCGGAGCGGTTGCTGGCCGCGAACACGTACAGCCCGAGGATGTGCTCGATGTGCATCCAGGCGCCGACGTTGCGCTCGACGAAGCGCGTCCAGTTCGGGGTCCACTGCTCGAACGCCTTCGTGGTGCGGGCGTTCTCGACGTTCTGGGTCACCTGCCGGACAACGTTGGCGTTGTACCGGTACATCGTGAGTTCCCACTCCTCGTTGGGATCACGGAACTCGTGCCAGCCGTGGGCGGGCCAGTTCTGTACCGGCTTGCCGCCGGATCCGGGGCCGCGCACCGGCTCGGGGTCGTCGACGCCCCACGCCTTCAGCTTGGTCCAGGTGAGCGGGTAGCCGTTGGAGCCGTCGGCGAAGCCGTAGATCCAGCCCTGGGTCAGGTAGTGGCGGGGGTCCGGCTGGACCTCGACGGTGACGTCCTCGTAGTGGGTCTGCTTGCGCTTCGCGGGCTTGAAGTAGTTGTAGCGGCGGGCCGACGGACCGGAGTCGGGGAATTCTTTCGCCCCCGCCTCGGCGTCGGTGAACACCGGCTTCGGAACACTGCGTTCGCTGCTCTCGGCTGTCGTCATGTGTTGCCCTCGTCCTCTGGCTCTCCGGTCGTCGTGAACTTGTCGAAGTAGATGTGTCGTTCATCCACACCGCTCTGTGTCAGCAGGGCGATCGCCGCGTCGACCATCGGCGGCGGCCCGCACACATAGGCATCCCTGCCTTTCAGGTCCGGTTCGTTCGCGCGGACCACCTCGGTGATGAGGCCGGTCGCGCCGTCCCAGTCGTGGCCGTCGGGCTCCGAGAGGGCGGGCACGTAACGGAACGAGGGGAGCTCCTCCTCGAGGGCGCGGAGCTCCTTCTCGAAGCAGAGGTCGGCCTTGGTGCGGGCCCCGTAGTAGAGGACGGCCTTCCGCGGTGTCTCCTTCTCGGCGAGCGCGCGCAGCAGCCCGAGCAGCGGAGCCATTCCGGCGCCGCCGCCGACGAAGACGATGTCCGAGGTACGGCTGTCCCGCAGGGTGCAGGTCCCGAAGGGGGCCTCGACCTCCAGTCGGTCCCCGATCGAGACCTCGTTCGCCAGGAACTGGGAGAACAGGCCGTCGGGGTAGATCTTGATGACGAACTCGAACCGGCCCTCGCGGTTCGGGGTGTTGGCCATGGAGAACGACCGGCTCTCCCCCGAGTCCGGCAGCATGAAGTCCATGTACTGCCCGGGGAAGAACTTGATGTCCTCGCCGGCGACCTGTTGCACGACGAGGTGGCGCATATCGTGCGTCACGGGCTCGTTCGCGAGGACCTCGACCGTGCCCTTGCGCACCGGCAGACCGGAGCGCAGCACTTCTTCGTCGTAGTTGAGGAGCTCGATCACGAGGTCGTCGTAGGCGTGTGCGCGGCAGAGGAGGGTCTGGCCCTCCTCCCGCTCCATGTCGGGCAGGGCGAAGGTCGAGTAACGGTCCAGCTCGATCTCGTCCATGTCGCCCTCGAGGACGAAGGACTTGCAGGCGGCGCACTGGCCTTCCTTGCAGCCGTGCATGAGCTGCACGCCTTGTTCGAACGCGGCACGCAGGATCGTCTGGTCCTCGTCGACCTCGATCTCGATACCGACCGGTTCGAAGCGGACCCGGTGCTTGTCACCCATCGACGACTGACTCCTTGCGAGTAGGGGTTACGACAACGAGGGTCCCGGCCGGGGAGGAGCTCGACGGACGCAGGGCGTCCGGGAAGAAACGGGCCGCGCCGACGAGGCACGGCCCGGGGTACCGCGGGGAGGACCGGGAACGGCCGGTCCTCCCCGCGGCTCACACGGTGTCGATCAGGCGGACCCGATCAGGACTTCACGCCGGCAGGCCGGCCTGCGGGGCCCTGAGCGTTGTAGTCCGCCACGAACGCCTCGCGCTCCGAGTCGTTCATCTCGTTGAGGATGACGTTGGGGCTGGCCACGTGGGGCATGCGCCGCATGTGGTCGAGCGTCCACATCTTCTTCGGGTCGAGATCGAGGTGCGGCTGCGCCGTGAGCGTCTTGCCGTCGTCCCGGACGAAGCCCATGTCCGAGATGACGTCGGCCCAGTTCCACCCGTGGTAGAGCGTCTCCCACTCACGGTGACCGACGAGCTTCCCCATGTTGGGGGTGTCGCGCCCCTGGTACGTCGGACGGAACGCGACGGCGTCCGTCCAGCGGCAGGCCTCGTGGCAGTACGTGCGCCACTGGCCGTCCACCTTGTCGACGACCATGTCCTCGCGCACCAGGCACGGGACCATGCAGGTCCAGCAGCGGTGCGGGTACACGTAGTCGACGTCTTCCGCGACGATCGCGTGGTGGCCGTTCGGCTTCGCCAGACGGTTGTAGTTCTCCCACCACTTGCCGTACCGGTCGTACCAGCCCGGGTACTTGTACTCGAACCACTCGAAGTCCGTGTCGGTCATGCCGTCGATGCGCCAGTAGTTGGCGAGCCACCCGGTGGCGAAGAACTGCGCGACCTCGTGGACGTAGCCCTTGTTCCAGATCTGGTTCCACGACTCCTCGATGAGGTCGTGGGGGATCACCAGGCCGTACTTCTCGAGGGGCAGCAGGTAGGCCCGGTAGTAGTCGTCGTAG
>NZ_DASXJS010000214.1:0-10808 GCF_036497245.1 Actinomycetospora sp.
GTGCCCCCGGGCCGCCCCCGGGCCGCCCCAAGATCCCGACCGGTAACGTCTTCGGCCGGACCTGAGCGTTTCCGGACCCGGCGACGGTGGTATCTGCCAGGCTTTGTCGCTGCACCGAGGGAGGTGCGTGATGACCGTCGAATCCTCGCTCGACGCGCCGGTCTGCTCGGCGAAACGGTGTACCGCCGTGGCGGTCTGGGCGCTGCGGTGGAACAACCCGAAGATCCATGAGAGCGGGCGCCGCAAGACGTGGGTCGCCTGCGACGCCCACCGGGAGCACCTGGCCGAGTTCCTGGGCTCCCGGGACTTCCTGTGCGCCGTCGAGCCCCTGGAAGACGGGTCCGACCAGGCGGAGAGTTGACGACGCGGGGCCCGGGCGGTCAGCCGTCGCGGGCGGTCTCCGCGGCCCGGGCGGTCTTGCGCGCGATGTCGGCGAGAGCGGCCCGCTCCGAGGCGGCGGCCTCGTAGTCGGCGATCCGGTCCCGGACGACCCGCGCGGGTGCGCCCACCGCCACCGCGTGATCGGGGATGATCCCGCGCACGACGGCGTGCGCGCCCAGCACGCAGCCGCGCCCGACGGTCGCGCCCCGCAGGATCGTCACCTTGGTCCCGACCCACGTCCCGGGACCCACCCGGACCGGTGACTTGACGATGCCCTGGTCCTTGATCGGGGTGTGGATGTCCTCGTAGCGGTGGTCGAAGTCGCAGACGTAGATCCAGTCGGCGAGCAGCGTGGAGGCACCGAACTCGACGTCGAGGTAGCAGTTGACGGTGTTGTCGCCGCCGAACACCGCCTCGTCCCCGACGCGCAGCGACCCCTCGTGGCAGCGGAGCTTCGTGCCGTCGCCGATGTGCACGAGGCGGCCGATCTCCATCCGCCCCAGCCCCGGGCGGCACTCGAGCGTCACGCCCTTGCCGAGGAACACCATTCCGCGGAGCACGATGTGCGGCTGGCGGACCCGGAGCCACAGCACCCGCCAGTAGCGCACCAGGTACCAGGGCGTCCACGCCCGGTGTCGCACGATCCAGCGCAACGACGCCCAGCAGACCAGGCGCGCCTGTGCCGGATCGTGCCGCGTCGCCCACCGGCCCCGGCTCCCAGTCACCCGGCTCCGACTCACCCGCCGGAGCGTACGGCGGACCGGGTCGACGGACGGCAGGATGCCCCGCGTGAGTGGCCCGCAGCAGGCACCCCGCGTGCCGACCGTCGCCGTGGTGGGCAGCGTCAACCTCGACCTGGTCGCCCGGGTCGAGCGCCTGCCCCGACCCGGCGAGACCCTCCCCGCCCGCGGCGTCTCCCGCCACCCCGGCGGCAAGGGCGCCAACCAGGCGCTCGCCGCGGCGCGACTGGGCGCCGCGGTGTCGCTCGTCGGGGCGGTCGGGGCGGACCCGTTCGCCGGCGAGGCGCTGGGCCTGCTGCGCTCGGGCGGCGTCGACCTCACCCGCGTCGTCACCGTCGACGACCGGCCCACCGGGACCGCGCTCATCCAGGTCGACGACGACGGCGAGACGACGATCGTCGTCGACGCCGGCGCCAACGCCGCCGTGACGGTGCCGGACGGCCTGCGCGCCGACGTCGTCCTCACCGTGCTCGAGGTCTCGGACGACGCGGTCGCGGCCGCCATGGCAATGCCCGCGTTCACGGTGCTCAACGCCGCCCCGGCCCGCGACGTCCCGGCCGAGGTGCTGCGCACCGTCGACCTGCTCTCGGTCAACGCCGACGAGCACGCCGTCCTGGGCCGCACCGCCGACCTCGACGCCCTGCCCGCCGTCGTCGTCACCCGCGGTGCCGCCGGGGCGACGCTGCTCCGTCACGGGCGGGAGGTCGCCACCGCGGCACCGCCGCCGGTCGACGCGAAGGACGGCACCGGCGCGGGCGACGCGTTCACGGCCGCCCTCGCCCTCGGGCTCGCGGGGGGACTCGACGACGGGTCCGCACTGCGACGGGCGTGCGCGGTGGGCGCGCTGACGGCCACCCGCGCGGGCGCCCAGCCTGCCCTGCCGACACTTGCCGAACTCGAGAGCTTTCCGGAGGCCTGACGGATGATCCCGCTCATCGTCGACACCGACCCCGGCGTCGACGACGCCTTCGCGCTCGCCGTCGCCGCCCTCGCCCCGGAGGTGGATCTGCGCGCGGTGACCAGCGTGCACGGCAACGTCGGCGTCGAACAGACCACCGGGAACGCCCGCCGACTGCTCGGTACGTTCGGGCGCCCGGACGTACCGGTGGGACGCGGCGCGGGGGTCCCGCTGGTCCACCCGATCGACCGGCGCTCCGACGGCATCCACGGCGACGACGGCCTCGGCGGCCGGTCGGCCGACTTCGGCCCGGCGGTCGCCGAGTCGCCGCTGCGTGCCGTGGCGCTGATGGCCTCGGTGCTCGAGGCGTCCGAGGAGCCGGTGACGATCGCGGCGATCGGACCGTTCACCAACATCGCGACGCTGCTCTCCGCCCGCCCCGACCTCGAGGAGAGGATCGGGCGGATCGTGGCGATGGGCGGGTCGATCGCCTTCGGCGGCAACGTGTCGGCGGCCGCCGAGTTCAACGTCTGGGGCGATCCCGAGGCGGCGCGGCGGGTGCTCGCCGGGTCGAGCGTCCCGACGACGATGGTCCCGCTCGACCTCACGATGCGGATCACGCTGAGCGCCGACTGGCTCGACGACCTCGCCGGGACCGGCCCGATCGGTGCCGCGCTGGCGTCGACCCGGGAGACCTACCTCGCGGCGTACTCGGCCCGCTTCGGGCACGCCGCGATGGCGGTCCACGACGCCGTCGCGCTGCTCGAGGCGATCACGCCGGGCACCGTGACGACGACGCCGATGCCGGTCGACGTCGACACCTCCACCGGCCCGGGACGCGGCGCGACGATCGCGGACATGCGCGGGGCCGAGGCCGTCGCGGCGGCCCGACCGGTGGACGTCGCGCTGGAGGCGGACGCGACCGCGGTCCGCGCCGAGCTCCGGCGCCGTCTCGCGCGTCCACCCGCATCGTGAGAGCTGAGGCGGCCTATCCGGCCTCGCACACGTAGGCCCGGGCACCGCGCCCGATCCGGGCGAGCACGACGGTCGCAGCGTGCGGCCCGGCGAGCTTGAGGCGCGGCCGGAGGCGGTCCGGGTCGACGTCGAGACCGCGGACGAGGATCTCGACGCGTCCGACCTCGCGGCGCCTCAGGGTCTGCCGGAGCTGCTTCTCCGCGTACGGGCCGTCCTCGAGGACCCGGAACGCGCGGAGGCCCGGTGGGGGCTCGTCGCCGGTCAGGTAGGCGAGGTGGGGGTCCAGCTGGCCGAGACCGTGGCGGGCGGCGAACTGGCGGACCAGGCCGGCGCGCACCACGGCACCGTCGGGATCGACGAGCCACTCGCCGACTTCCCGGACGCCGCAGGTGTCGTCGTCGGCGTCGGTGAGCTGCCAGGGCGCGGCGCGGCTCGAGAGCACGGTGGCGCGGCGGGTGGGGCCGTCCTGGGGTACGAGCCCCGCCGACCACAGCGCCGCCTCGCGCACCCGCCCGTCGAGGGACACGAGCTCCACCTCGCGGGCCCAGGGCACGAGGGTGAAGTCGAGCCCGGGGGCGGTGGAGACGACCAGGTCCGTGTCAGCCAGGTCCGTGTCAGCGATGGCGTCCAACGGCGGAGTCATCTCCTCCGGACGGCGCACCCGACGTCCGGCCGCCGTCCGCCGCGCCGGGTCCGCGACGAGCACCGCGCCCGGCCGGACCGCGGGCGCGAGCGCGTCCGCCCGCACCAGCCGCGCCCCCGGCACGTTCGCGCGCGCCATCGCGAGGCGCACCGGGTCGAGGTCCGCACCGACGACCCGGGCCAGCGCCGACGACAGCACCGCGGTCTCCACCCCGACCGAGCAGGTCACGTCGGCCACCACCCGGTCGGCCGCGACCGCGGCGAGGCGCGCCGCCCGGTGGCGGGCGACCGGGAGCGCCGTCGCCTGCTCCAGCGCCTCCGCCGTCCAGAGCCAGCCGTCGGGGAGACGGCCCGCCGCCCGCTGCCGCAGCAGCGCCGTCTCGAGCAGCGCCCCCGCCCGCTCGGGCCCCACCAGCTTCCGGGCCGCCCCGACGTCGCGCAGCGCGTCACCGCCCGGGACGAACGACTCCAGCGCCTCGCGACCCGCGGCCGACGTCAGGAACGCGACGTCGGGAACGGTGAAGCCGTACCCCACGCCACCCCCCTATCGCGTGATCAACGCCGGTTCTCGGACGTCCAGTGTCCGTCACGGGACTTTTCTGACGTGGGCGCCGAGATCGACGCCGGAGGCTCCGGCCGCACGCCGGTGACCAGCGCGTTGTAGAAGAGCCCGCGAGGGACGACCCGGGACGCGACGTGCTCGTCGAACCAGGAGAGCCGCTGCCACGTCCGGTACGCGAACATCGCCCACGGGAACCCCAGCTTCTCCGGCGGCACGGCGGCCTCGAAGGTCCGGACCGGCCAGCCGAACAGCGCCGCCGTGAGCTCCTCGGTCACACACCGCACGTCGACGGCGCCGGCGGCGAGCGCGAACCGCTCCAGTCGGGCCGGGTCGAACACGTGCTGGTCGACGACCGCCTCCAGCGCCGCCGCCCGCGACGACTCGTCGAGCTCGTCCTGCGGGCGCCGCCACGACGACAGCGGACCCAGCTTCGTCAGGGTCGTCGTCGCCCACCACGTCGCCTGGCCGAGCTTGCGCGCGTACAGGTCACCGATCTTCGTCGGCTCCCCCGCGAACACGAACCGCCCGCCGGGCCGCAGCACCCGGAGGATCTCGCGGAACGCCTGGTCGAGGTCGGGGATGTGGTGCAGGACGGCGTGGCCGACCACCAGGTCGACCGACGCGTCCGGCATCGGGATCGTCTCGGCGTCGGCGACGCGGCCGTCGAGGTCCAGACCGAGCCCCTCGGCGTTGCGCAGGGCCACCTCGACCATGCCGGGCGACAGGTCGGTCACCGTGCCGCGCTTCGCGATCCCACCCTGCATGAGGTTGAGCAGGAAGAACCCCGTCCCGCAGCCGAGCTCGAGCGCGTGCTCGAACGGACCCGTCTCACCCGCGGCCGCCCGGAAGCGGTCCACGGCGAAGGTGATGCAGCGCTCGTCGTACGAGATCGACCACTTCTCGTCGTACGAGCCCGCCTCCCAGTCGTGGTAGAGCACGTTCGCGAGCTTGGGATCGTCGCGGGCGGCGTCGACCTCGGCCTGGGAGGCGTGGGGCCGGGGTTCGCGTGACTGTGGGGCCGCCACGCTCAGCGGCCCAGGAACTGGGCCTTGCCGGGCCCGTTCTCGTTGAAGCTGCGCATGCCGATAACCTGGTCCTCGGTGCCGAACAGCGCCGCGAACACCTCGGACTCGAAGTCCAGCCCGTCGCGCAGGTCCATACCGAGCCCGCGGTCCACGGCCTTCTTGGCCGCCGCGAGGGCGCGCGTCGGGCCGTTCGCGAACTGGGAGGCCCACGCGTGCGCCCGGGTGTAGACCTCGTCCGGCGGCACGATCTCGTCGACGATCCCCAGCTCGAGCGCCTCGGGGGCCTTGACGAAGCGGCCGCTGAAGATCAGGTCCTTCGCCTTGGCCGGGCCGATGAGGCGCGCGAGCCGCTGGGTGCCGCCGCCGCCCGGGATGATGCCGAGCAGGATCTCGGGCAGCCCGACCGTCGCGTTGTCCCCGGCGATCCGGCGGTCGCACGACAGCGCGATCTCGAACCCGCCGCCGAGCGCGTAGCCGGTGAGGGCGCAGACCACCGGCTTCGGGATCTCCGAGACGGCGCCGAAGCCGTGCGAGAGCTCCTGCGCACGGCCGGCCATCTCGGAGTAGGAGAGGTCGACCATCTCCTTGACGTCGGCGCCCGCCGCGAGGACCTTCTCGCCGCCGTAGACGACGACCGCACGGACGTCGTCGCGGTCGGTGGCCTCCTGCGCGACGGTGGCCAGCTCGACGTTGACCTGCCGGTTCACCGCGTTCATCGGCGGGCGGTCCAGGCGGATGGTGCCGACGCCGGCGTCGACCTCGAGTCGCACGAACTCCGTCACAGCGCTCCCTTCGTTGGGTCTTCGGCGGCCCAACCTAGCGTCGATCAGTCCTTGCGGTACGCGGTGAACCGGCCGCGTCGGCTCAGCAGCTCCAGCGGCTGGTCGAACGCGGCGGAGAGGTTCTCCGAGGTCATCACGTCGTCGAGCAGGCCCTGCGCGACGATCCGGCCCTCCCGCAGCAGCATGCCGTGGGTGAAGCCGGGCGGGATCTCCTCGACGTGGTGGGTGACCATGACCATCGTCGGGCCGTCGGGATCGGCGGCGAGCGCGGTCAGCCCGGCCACCAGGTCCTCCCGGCCGCCGAGGTCGAGACCGGCGGCGGGCTCGTCGAGCAGCAGCAGCTCGGGGTCGGTCATCAGCGCGCGGGCGAGCAGGGTGCGCTGGCGCTCCCCGGAGGAGAGGGTCCCGTACTCGCGGGCGGCCAGCGGCGCCGCGCCCAGCACCTCGAGCATCTCCTCGGCGCGGCCGTCGTCGACCGCCTCGTAGGACTCGTGCCAGGTGCCGAGGACGCCGTATCCGGCGCTGCGGACGACGTCGAGCACGATCTCGTCCGAGGGCACCCGCCCCGCGAGGCTCGACGACGCCAGCCCGATCCGCTCCCGGAGCTCGAAGACGTTGACGCGCCCCATCCGCTCCCCGAGCAGGTCGACGGTGCCCGTGGTGGCGTGCATCTCGGCGGCCGCCAGGCGCAGCAGCGTCGTCTTGCCCGCCCCGTTCGGTCCGATGACGACCCAGCGCTCGTCGAGCTCGACGGTCCATTCCACGTCGCCGAGCAGCGTGTTGCCGCTGCGGCGCACGGACACGTCGCGCATCCGGACGATCTCGTCGGCGTGCGGACGGTCGTCCGTCGCCGTGCCGTCGTCGGTGGGCGAGACGGAACGGGGGGCACTCACGTGTCCATCCTCTCCGATCCGGTTCGCCGCCGGCCGTGTGGGCCGGGCTCCGGATCGGGCACGATCGACCGTCATGCGCCCCACCAGCCAGGGGACCGTCGTATCCATGACGGCCCTCCCGACCGACACGCCCGCCGGCGTCACCCTCGACGACGAGGGGGTGCTCACGGTCGCCGTCCCCGCGACCGCGAGCGCGGAGGCCGTGGAGCTCTGCCTGCTCGGCGACGGCGGCGAGCGGCCGGTGGAGCTGGCGCGCGAGGAGGGAGCCGGCGGGGGCTGGTGGCGCGGCTCGGTGGCGGGCGTGGCCCCCGGTCAGGGCTACGGGCTGCGGGTCCACGGCCCGTGGTCGCCGACGACGGGCGTGCGCACCGACCCGGCGAAGCTGCTTCTCGACCCGTGGGCACGCCAGGTCGGCGGGCGGTTCACCTCGCTCGGGGCCGCGCTCGCCCACGCCGGCGAGGACCCGTTCGGCCCGCGCTCGGACGTCGACTCGGCCGGATCGGTGCCGTTCGGGGTGGTGCCGTCTCCGGTGGGGCCCGTTGCTGCGGACCGTCCGCGCGTGCGGTGGCGCGACACGGTGATCTACGAGACCCACGTGCGGGACCTCACGATGCGCCATCCCGAGGTCCCCGCGGGCCTGCGCGGGACCTACGGCGGCGTCGCGCATCCCGCCGTCGTCGAGCACCTGCGGCGGCTCGGGGTGACGACCGTCGAGCTGCTCCCGGTGTTCGCCAACGCGCCCGAGCCCTCGCTCATGGTCCGCGGGCGCCGCAACCACTGGGGCTACTCCACGCTGGCCTACCTCGCGCCGGAGCCGCGCTACGCCGCCGTGCCCGGGCAGGAGCTCGCCGAGGTCCGCGCGATGGTCGACGCGCTGCACGCCGCCGGGCTCGAGGTCGTCCTGGACGTCGTGTTCAACCACACCTGCGAGGGCGGCGTCGGCGGGCCGTCGCTGTCGTGGCGCGGGCTCGACGCGCCGTCCTGGTACCAGCTCGACGCCGACGGCCGCGACGTCGACCTCACCGGCTGCGGCAACACCCTCGACGCCGGGTCTCCCCTGGTCCGCGCCCTGGTCCTGGACTGCCTGCGGTACTGGGTCACGACGATGGGCGTGGACGGCTTCCGCTTCGACCTCGCCTCGACCATGGGCAGGCCCGGCGGGTCGGGGTTCTCGCCGCACGCCCCGCTGCTGACCGACATCGCCGCGGATCCGGTGCTCTCGAGCGTGAAGCTGATCGCCGAGCCGTGGGACGCGACCGGCGAGGGCTTCCAGGTCGGCGGGTTCGGCCCGGAGTGGGCGGAGTGGAACGGGCGCTACCGCGACGGGGTGCGCGACTTCTGGCGCGGCCACGGGCCGGTGAGCGAGATCGTCACGCGGTTCGCGGGCTCGTCCGACATCTACTGGCCGGGCCGGACACCCGCCGCGTCGGTGAACTTCGTGACCGCGCACGACGGGTTCACCCTGCGCGACCTGGTCTCCTACGACCACAAGCACAACGACGCCCACGGCGAGGACAACCGCGACGGGACCGACGACAACCGCTCCTGGAACAGCGGCGTCGAAGGACCTTCCCCGGACCCGGCGGTCGTGGCGCTGCGGGCCCGGCGGATGCGCAACCTGCTGGGGACGCTCGGCCTGTCCGCGGGCACCCCGATGCTGCTCGGCGGCGACGAGCTCGCCCACACCCAGCACGGCGACAACAACGCGTACTGCATGGACGACGAGACCTCGTGGCGGTCGTGGTCTTCCGAGGACCCCGAGCTCGTGGGGTTCGTGGAGCGGGTGTTCGCGCTGCGGCGGTCGGTGCCCGAGCTGCGGCGCGACGACTTCTACTACGGCCACTCGGGTCTGCCCGACGGCGAGGTGCCCGACATCGTGTGGCTCTCGGAGTCGGCCCGGGAGCTGGGACCCGAGGACTGGGCGACGCCGCTGCGGACACTCGTGGTGCGGGTGCGCTCGGCGTCCCCGGTGCTGGTCGTGCTGCACGCCGCGGCGGAGCCGGTGGAGGTGGTGCTGCCCGGCGAGTTCGGCGACGCGGCGTGGTCCCCGGTCCTGGACTCGGGCGCTCCCGACGGGGAACCGGCTGACGGGGCGGCGCTGGCGGCCGGGACGGCGGTGGCGGTGCCCGGCCAGACGTTCCTGGTGTTCCGCGCGGTGTAACCCCGTCCCGCCGGGGCCGTCTGGCCGCGGGCCGTCTGGCCGCGAGCCGGCCCATGATCACGACTTCAGCGGCGACACTCCCAAGGAGGACCATGACTCGCCGCTGAGGTCGCGATCTTCAAGCCGGACGGAGCGGAAACCCCTCCGGTGACGTCCAAGCGGCATGAGGGTGGACCAGCGGGCGGCGCGCTTCCGGGCTCAGCTCCGAAACGGGGACGGCGTCTTCAGCGTCGGGCAGGCGAAAGATGCGGGGTACACACCGGAGAGAATCGCCGCGAAGGTCGCGCGGGGCGAATGGGTCCGCCCGGCGTCCGGAGTCCTGCGCGCGACGGATCACCCCGACACACCACGCGCTCGGATCCGGGTCGCTCTCCTCTCCCTCGGCTCCGGGGCAACCTTGATCGGGCGCTCGGCCGCGTACTGGTGGCGGATGATCGACACGGCTCCGTCCATCGTCGAGGTCGCTGTGGCCCAGCAGAGCCAACCGCGGCCCCGGGCTGGCGTTCGCATCCTGCGGCGCGCGGTGCCTCCGGAAGATCGCGTGGTCGTGGACGGGGTGGCCGTCACGAAGAAGGCCACCACAGTGCTCGCCGCCGTCGCGATGGTCGAAGCGATGGAGGGTGCGCGACTCCTGGACCACGTCCTGCAGAAGGGCGCAGTGGACCTGGCGTCGTTGCAGCGAGCGCACCGCCGCTCCACCGGCCGCCACGGCTCGTCCCGGTGCGCAGCCCTGCTCCGTCTCGCCGCGGGCGGTGCGCGGTCGGAGGCCGAGCGCATCGCCCACCGCGCGTTGTCGACGGGCGGCATCCTGGGCTGGCACGCGGACCACGCGGTGTGGCTGAACGGATACGGGCGCGCCGTACTGGACCTCGCGTTCGTCGAGCAACGGGTGCTCGTCGAGATCGACGGCTGGGCCTACCACCGCGACCTACGCGCGTTCCTGAAGGACGCCGCCCGGCAGAACGCCCTGGTGCTCGACGGCTGGGTGGTCATTCGCACGAGCTGGTACGAGCTGACCGAGGACCCCGACCGATTCGTGGCCAACGTCCGCGAGGCACTCTCGGACCGGGGCCCACTGGCCATGATCTGAACTTCAGCGGCGAGTCTTGGCGTCACATGAGCGTTGCGCCGCTGAAGTCGCGATCATGGCCCCGGGCACGGCAGGCGGCGAAGCGCGAGGCCCGCCGCCCACCGTCGGGAGGGCCCTACGCCGGGAGGACCACCTTGCCGAGCTCGACGGGCGAGGCGAGCAGCGGGTTGGCCGGCAGCACCCGCACCGTGTAACCCAGGACCCCCGCGTGCGGCAGCGGCATCGTCGCCTCGAACCGGTCGGTCCCGCCCGAGCCGCCGACGTGCACCATCGGCTCGACGACGGTGCCGGTCAGCTCGTCGTGGTCGTCCGCGCGCCCGACGACCGCCTGGACCAGCACGTCCGACGCCGCGAGACCGCCGAGGTCGACCGTCGCGCGGACCGTCATCGGCGCGCCCAGCACCGGGGTGTCCGCCGCCCCGGAGGCGTCGACCTCCGCGACCCGCACCGACGGCCACGCGGCGTCGAGGCGGGCGCGGAAGTCCGCGAGCTCCCTCGCCCCGGCGAACCCGTCGGAGGCCACGACGCGGGCCGCCGCGGCCGCGGGCGCGTACCAGTCGTTCACGTAGTCCATGACCATCCGCGAGGCCTGGACCTTCGGGGAGAGCGTCGCGAGGGTGTGGCGCACCAGCGAGGTCCAGCGGTCCGGGACGCCGTCG
>NZ_DASXJS010000215.1:0-9360 GCF_036497245.1 Actinomycetospora sp.
AAGTGGTGCTGAGTCACACCGAAGATCGCTCCGTAGAGCGATGACCTGCAACGAAGGGTGCGCCGTCAGGGACTCGAACCCCGAACCCAGTGATTAAGAGTCACTTGCTCTGCCCATTGAGCTAACGGCGCGTGACCGGAACACTAGCAAGCCAGTGATCTCGGTCGAACAGCGGGCCGGAACCCCCTGTTCTCCGGGTGAGTGACGGGACTTGAACCCGCGACCACTGGGATCACAACCCAGTGCTCTACCAGCTGAGCTACACCCACCATCGTCCGCCGGTGCCCCGGCGACCTCGGTAAGCCTACAAGCCCCGGGCGAGCCGATTCGCACGGGGCCCGCCTGACGAGATCATGCCGCGGAGGGCTCAGGACGAGCCCGGCGCCGGGGTCTCACCGCCCGCCGAGCCCTCCTCGGTGGCGGTGGCCGCCCCAGCGGCAGCCGCATCGGCGGCGAGGACGTCGGAGGCCGCCGCACGGGCGTCGTCGGTCGACGGGCCGGGGAGCGGGACGAACGCGGTGCGGCGGTAGTACTCCAGCTCACGGATCGATTCGCGCGCGTCGGCCAGCGCCCGGTGGGCCAGGCCCTTCTCCGGCTGGGCGTAGTAGATCCGCGGGTACCAGCGCCGGCACAGCTCCTTGATCGAGCTGACGTCGATCATGCGGTAGTGCAGGTGGGCGTCGAGCTCGGGCATGTCCCGCGCGATGAAGCCGCGGTCGGTGGCGATGGAGTTGCCGCACAGCGGAGCGGTGCGCGCGTCGGGGACATGCTCGCGGATGTAGTCCAGGACGAGCTTCTCCGCCTCGGCCATCGTGACCGTCGAGGCTCGGACCTCCTCGGTGAGGCCGGACTTCGCATGCATCTCGACGACGACCTCGGGCATGTTCGCCAAGGCCTCGTCCGAGGCGTGGATGACGACGTCGACGCCCTCGCCGAGCGGTACGAGGTCCGCGTCGGTGACGAGCGCCGCGATCTCGATGAGCGCGTCGTTCGCCAGGTCGAGCCCTGTCATCTCGCAGTCGAGCCACACCAGCCGTCCGTTCACGGCCCCGACCCTAGCGAGATCGGCTCACCCCGGCTCAGCGCCGTCGTGAAAGTCGATTTCCGGACGTCCAGTGTCTGCAACGAGACTTTTCTGACGCACCCCACGGGCCCTACGGATGCGAGAACGCCGCCAGCTGCGCCGCACGCACGTCCTCGGTCTGTGCCTGGACCAGGAGGAACATCGCCTCGCGGGACCAGCGCTGCTCCGGGCTCGACGCGAGCATGGCCGACCCGCCCCGCGCCGCCACGAGCCCCGCGGCGGCCCGCACCGTCAGCTCCGCGATCCGGCCCCGCAGTGACAGTCGCTCGTCGACGAACCGGTCGCGATCGGGACTGAACCGGAGCTCGTAGACCCGCTCCCGCAGCGGCCACGCCGTCGCGGCCAGCGCCTGGGCCTCCTCGAGCGCCGCCGGCCGGTCCCGCTCGTGGCCGGTGCGCACCGTCTCGTCGATCACCCGGCGCAGCAGGCCCAGGGTGGCGGGCTTGGTGTCCACCACGGTGTCGGCGTCGAGGCGCCGCCACTTCTCACGGTCGACGACGGCGGCCACCTCGTCACCGGAGACCGGCATGTCCGAGAACTCCAGGCCGACCGTCCGCGTGCCGCCCATGACGGCCAGCGAGTACGGCTCCGAGGCGCGCAGCCCGCGTCGGTCGTGGGCCGGCAGCAGGGCGAAGACCACCTCGTCGGCGTCGGTGACCGCCGCGACGAGCACCAGGTCCACCAGGCCCCACCCGGTGCACCACTCGGACCGGCCCGTGAACCGCCAGCCGCCCGACCGGCCCGGCTGCGCCCGGACCGCGGGCTCCCCGGGCCGGCGGAGGTGGGCGATGGCGATCCCGCCCAGCTCGTCGCCCCGCGCCAGGGCCTCGCGGTACTCGTCGGCCGCCGGGTACGACGAGCCGGCGGTCAGCGCCTGGGGGCTGCGGTGCTGGGTGAGGACGAACCAGGTCGCGGCGTCGGCGCCCGCGAGCACCTCCTCGACCTCGAAGAGTGCGCGCTCGTCGTGACCGAGCCCGCCGTCAGCGACCGGCGCCGCGATGCTGTACAGCCCCTGCGCCGCGAGGCAGCGCAGGATGCTGCGTTGCACGCCGATGGCGGGGTGGTCGCTGTCGGCGGCGTTGACCAGCAGCAGATCGGTGACCTCGCGGGCGAGGGCGACGGGATCCGCGTCCGTCGTCAGGCCGGGGTGTGTGCCCATGGTGTCAGGGTTCTCCGGGGGGAGCGGAAAAGACGGGGACGGTCGAACGGCGCTACGAGGATGATGCCCCGAGCTCGGACTTCACCACCTTGCCGGTCTGGTTGCGGGGAAGCGCGTCGAGGAACTCCACGTCGCGCGGCGCGGCGAACCGCGCCAGGTGGTTCTTGACGTGGTCGCGCACGGCGTCGGCGTCGAGCGACGCGCCGTCCTCGAGCACGAGGTAGGCGGCGAGGCGCTGGCCGTACTCCTCGTCGTCGACCCCGACGACGGCGGCCTCCTTGACCCCGTCCATGTCCGAGAGCAGGCCCTCGACCTCGCCGGCGTGGATGTTCTCGCCGCCGGAGACGATCATGTCGTCGGCACGGCCGGAGATGAACAGCAGGCCGTTCTGGTCGTAGTGACCGAGGTCGCCGGTGCCGAGCATGCCGTCGACGACGTCGGTCTCCCCGCGCCCGCCCGTGTAGCCGGTGAAGAGCATGTCGTTGCCGACGAAGATGCGGCCGGTCTCGCCCACCGGCAGCTCCCGGTCGTCGTCGCCGAGGATCTTCACCTCGGTCCCGACCGGCGGGCGGCCCGCGGTGCCGGGCTCCTGGCGGAGCTCCTCGGGCTTCGCGATCGAGGCCCAGGAGACCTCGGTGGAGCCGTAGAGCATGTAGAGCTTGTCGCCGAAGGCCTCGAGGAACTCGGTGACCTTGTGCGGGGGCATCGCCGAGCCGGTCGCGGTGACCGTCCGCAGCGCGGTGGTGTCGTAGCGGGTGAGCACGTCGTCGCCGAGCTCCAGGATGCGCTGGAGCATCACCGGCACCGCGAACATCGACGTGCAGCGGTGGGTGGCGAGCTGGACCAACGCGTCCTCGGGGTCGAACTTGCGGCGCAGCACGAGCGTGGATCCCATGAGCGACCCGATCTGGAACGCCGCGAAGCCCCAGGTGTGGAACAGCGGCGCCGTGACCAGCGCGGGCTCCCGGGCGGTCAGCGGGATGCGGGAGAGGATCGCGTTGACGGGGCCGATCCCGGCCGGGGAGGGCCGCTCGGCGCCCTTGGGGGTGCCGGTGGTGCCCGAGGTGAGGACGATGGTCTTGCCCGTCGGCGGCTTCGTCGGGAGCGCCTGCGAGCCGTCGACGGCGATGAGGCCCTCGAGGGTGTCGTCACCCCAGCACGCGGCGCCCGCGTCCTGCCAGGCCGCGACCTGCTTCACCGACCCGTCGACCTTCTCGAGCCGGTCGGCGAGGTCGGAGTCGACGACGATCGTCGTGATCTCCTGCTCCGTGGCGACGGCGCCCATCTGCTCGGGGGACAGGCCGGTGTTGAGCAGGACGACGTCCGCGCCGATCTTCGAGGAGGCGATGATCGTCTCGATGGGACCGCGGTGGTTGCGGCAGAGCACCGCGACCCGGCTGCCGGGCCCGATGCCCCGGTCGGCGAGGGCGCGGGCGAGCCGGTCGGTGCGGGTGTGCAGCTCACCGAAGGTCAGCGTGCCCCGGTCGTCGACGATCGCGAGCCGGTGGGGGTGGCGCCAGGCGCCGACCACGTACGCCGTCGTCGGGGTGAACCCGTAGCGGTAGAGAGCCACGGGGAACCGGGCGACTCGGTCGGGCCGGATCGGGGCGACCACGCCGGACTCGATGAGCAGGCGCACCCCCGTCGCGAGCTCGGTCGGGGTTCCGAACGGCGTCCTCACCAGTGCACTCCAGGCAGAAGTCGGGCAAAGGCCTGCGCGCCCCGGGACAGCGGACCGGCCTCGAGGGCACGGTCCTCTCCGGGGGTCTTCTCCCCACTACCCTCCCGAGCCGCCGACGACTCCGGGAACACGCGGTAGGCGACGTGCATGACGACGTCGACCAGCCGCGGAGCGAGGTTCGCCGAGACGGCGCCGAGCGTGCCCAGCGCCGTGCCCAGGTGTTTCGGGCGGTCGACGAGCGCGGTGACCACCATGTCCGCGGCCTCGGACGGGCTGGAGGTCGGGAACGCGTCGTAGATCCGCGTGGGAGCGATCATCGGGGTGCGGACGAGGGGCATGTGGATCGTCGTGAACGTGATCCCGTCCCCGATCACCTCGGTGGCGACGATCCGCGCCCAGGCGTCCAGCGCGGCCTTCGAGGCCACGTACGCCGAGAAGCGCGGGGGACCGGTCTGCACGCCGATGGAGGAGATGTCCACGATGTGCCCGAAACGACGCTCGATCATGTGTGGCAGCAGGGCCATCGTCAGCCGCAGCGCGCCGAAGTAGTTGATGGCCATCGTGCGCTCGAAGTCGTGGAACCGATCCAGCTCGAGCTTGACCGAGCGCCGGATCGAGCGCCCCGCGTTGTTGACCAGCATGTCGATGCCGGTGTCCGGGCCGGCGTGGTCGGCGATCATCGCCTTGACCAGCGCCTCCACCGACTCGGCGTCTGTGATGTCGCACGAGTAGACGTGCGCCTGGCCGCCCTCGCGCTCGATCTCGACCTTGACCGCCTCGAGCTCCTCGGTGCGCCGGGCGACGAGCAGCGGCACGCCACCGTTGCGGGCGACCTTGATCGCGGTCTCGCGGCCGATCCCCGACGAGGCGCCGGTGATGACGACGCGGCGTCCGAGCAGCGGGGGACCGGGCCGGGGACGCCGGGCGCGGTTGGGGTCGAGGTGCTCGTGCCAGTAGTCGACGAGGACGGGGGCGTAGTCGCCGAACTCCGGCGGGGTGACACGGAATCCGTCGGTCGAGCTCCGCTCCGCTGCGTCTCCCCCCAAGGCCTCCACGGTCGCGTCGGAGGTGTAGACGCAGGGGAAGGTCAGGTGCGGCAGGACCTCGGGCGGGATGTCGAACTCGGCGAGGGCGATGTCGCGGGCGGAGCCGCCCGCGGCGGTGGCACCGAGCCGGTCGGCGAGGCCGGTGAGCGCGCTGCCGACCGCCCGGGGGAGCACGCCGGCGAGCTTCGGGGCGCCCAGCGGTCCCGCGAGCGCGTTGTAGATCTCGGAGAGCGGCTGCGGGCGCGGGTTGACCAGGTGGAACGCGCGGCCGTCGAGGTCGCGGGTGTGCACCAGACGGACCATCGCGTCGGCCACGTGGTCGACCGGGACGATGTTCGTGGCCCCGAGCTCGGGGGCCGGGACCCGCAGGAAGCTCGGGAGCCGACCGAGGGCGCTGATGGCGCCCATGAGGTAGTAGGGCCCGTCGATCTTGTCCATCTCGCCGGTCTGCGAGTCCCCGACGACGATGGCCGGGCGGTAGACCCGCCACGGGGTCGTCGACTCCTCGCGGACGATCTTCTCCGCCGCGAACTTGGTCTCGTGGTACGGGTTCCCGAAGTGCTGGCCGAGGTCGAAGTCGTCCTCGGTGAAGACCCCGGTGTGCTCCCCGGCGACGGCGACGCTGGAGACGTGGTGCAGGCACCGCGCCCCGAGCTCCGCGGTGACGGCGACGACGTGGCGGGTGCCGTCGACGTTGGTGGCCCGGTTGGCGGCGTCGTCGGCGGTGACGTCGTAGATCGCCCCGAGGTGCAGCACCTCGTCGACCTGGCCCGCGAGGTCGTCCACCGTCTCGTCGGTCAGGCCGAGACGCTCGGCGGTCAGGTCGCCGGTGACCGCGACGAGCTTGTCCGCGCCCTCGAGGTCGCGGGTGCGTCGGCGCAGCTTGTCGACCGAACCGCGGCGCACCAGGGCGTAGACCGTCTCGCAGTCCTCACGCGCCAGCAGTCGGGAGAGGACCGCGCGCCCGAGGAACCCGGTACCGCCGGTAACGAGATAGCGCATGGCGGAGGATCGTGGCACGACTGACCGGGCCGCGCCACGGTTGGTCACGGGTCCTCGCGGCTCATCGCGTCGACGTCGGCCTCGGCCTTCCCGCCCGGCGCGACGCCCTGGACCTTCTCGGTCGTCTTCTGGGCGTCGGGCTGCTCCGGGTCGAGCCCCTCGAGCAGTTCCTCGGTCCGTTCGTGCTCGCCGACGTAGCGTTGCTCGATCTCCTCGGCGCGCTTCGATGGGTCATCCATGGTCCCAGGGGTGCCCACTTCTCGCGTCGGGAAGACCACGGCGTCGAGCGGGGCGGCACGATGGGCTCCGTGACCCCGCTCGACCTCGAGAACCTGCCCCCGGACCAGGTCCGCGCGCTGCGCCGCGCGCCCGACGCCGGCTTCCGGGAGCCCATGCTCGCGACGCTCACCAAGCCCACCGACCCGCCGCCCGGCCCGGAGGGCTGGAGCTTCGAGCGCAAGTACGACGGCGTCCGCGTCATCGCCACCCGCGAGCGCGGGGAGCGCCCGCGCCTGTGGAGCCGCAACCACAAGCCGGCCGATGCCAGCTACCCCGAGGTCGTCGAGGCCCTCGAGGCGGCCGCCCCGGAGCGGTTCGTCCTCGACGGCGAGATCGTCGCGGCCGACGGCCGGTTCGGGTCGCTGCAGGCGCGGATGCACCTCTCCGACCCGAAGCGGGCGCGGGCGACGGGCGTGGAGATCGAGTGCCATCTCTTCGACCTGCTCGTCCTCGACGACCTCGACGTCACCCGGCTGCCGCTGCGCACCCGGCGGAGCCTGCTGGAGGCCGTGGTCCGTGATGACGGGCCGTTGCTCCACTCGCCGACCCTCGACGGCGACCCGCTGGCCCTGCGCGACGAGGCGTGCGCCGACGGCTGGGAGGGGCTGATCGCGAAGCGGCTCGACGCGCCGTACGCGTCCGGGCGCAGCCGCGACTGGCTGAAGCTGAAGTGCGTCAAGGACCAGGAGTTCGTCATCGGCGGGTGGACCGACCCGGCCGGGTCCCGGCAGGTGCTGGGGGCGCTGCTCGTCGGCTACTACGACGGCGAGGGCGCCCTGCGCTACGCAGGCAAGGTCGGCACCGGGTTCGACGACGCCGCGCTGAAGCTGCTGCGCTCGCGGCTCGACCCGCTCGCCGTCGACGACCCGTCGTTCTCCGACGTCCCGCGCGAGCGCGGCCAGCACTTCGTGCGCCCGGAGCTGGTCTGCCAGGTGGGGTTCGGCGAGTGGACCTCCGACGGCCGCCTCCGACACCCCCGCTACCAGGGGCTGCGGGTCGACAAGGACGCGGCGGACGTGGTGCGGGAGGCTTAGCCCACCTACGGGTGGCGCGCGTAGGCGTCCATGACGCAGTACACGCAGTAGGCCGCGAACCCCACCGCCGCGACGACGAACATCGTGGCGCCCAGGGTGTGCGCGGCGAGGGTGCGCAGCGCGACGTCGACCCCGCCGATGCGGTTCGGGGTGTCCTCCCAGGCCGCGAGGACGGTGCAGGCGCCGACGACGCCGAACGTGACGGCCCGTGTCAGGTTCCCGACCGAGCCGGTCACGAGGGTGAGCGTGCGCCGGTGGCCGGGCAGCTTCTCGGGGAGCAGGTCGCCCATGAACGTCGCGCGGATGCCGGTGTAGCTCATCGAGAAGAACATCCCGATGGCGAACAGGCCGACCGCGCCCACGAGCCAGCGCCCGGCGGTGTGGGCGAAGACCTCGTCGACCGTGGCCTGGAAGGCGTTGCGGCGACCCTGCATCCGCGTCGCGAACTCGGCGGCGAGGTAGGCGACGGAGAGCACCCCGACGGCCTTGGCCGCGGCACCGAGCCGCTTGCGCCACCGTTCCTCGGGCTGGGCCCAGCGGAAGCCGACCGCGGACGCGCGGAGCTGCCAGGCCGCGAACGCGACGAGGGCGACGGCGGCGCCCGCGAGCAGCCACCGGCCCAGGAACCCGCTCCCGGCGGCCACGAGCTCGATCGCCCCGCGCGGGTCGGCGTGCTGTTCGCGCTCGCCCAGGGTGGCGATGCGGACCGCGAGTACGGCGATCCCCAGGTGGACCAGGCCGTAGGCCACCAGCCCGATCCGGCCGATCGCCTCCACCCAGGCCGGCGCGTCCCGGTCCGCGCCGGGGCCCGACGACCCGGGCCCGGCGTCGAGCGCCACCGCACGCTCCGGGGCCGATGCCGGACCGCCGGGGGCGGCCGACGTCGGCGCGGTGCTCATGGGAACAGTGGTACCCCGATGTGATCCGTCTGTCGCTGTGGGATCGCTGTGACCTGTCAGGCACCACCCGACAGGGATCACGGCCAGCGGGCCGCCCGCGCGTACTGGGCGGGCCAGGTGACGTCCTCGTCGGCCCCGAGCTCGTGCGCGGCGCGCAGCGGCCAGTGCGGGTCGCGCAGGAGGGCGCGGGCGAGCAGGACGACGTCCGCCTGGCCCGTGGCCAGGACCTTCTCCGCCTGCGCGGGGTCGGTGATGAGCCCGACGGCGCCGGTGGGCACGCCCGCCTCGCTGCGGATGCGCTCGGCGAAGGGCACCTGGTAGCCGGGCCCGACCGGGATCTCCGCGTGCGCGACGTTGCCCCCCGACGACGTGTCGACCAGGTCGGCCCCCGCCTCGGCGAGGGCACGGGCCAGGGCCACCGAGTCGTCGCCGTCCCAACCGCCCTCGGTCCAGTCCGTGGCCGAGATGCGGGCGAGGACCGGGACGTCGTCGCCGACCTCGGCGCGCACCGCCGCGGTGATCTCGACGGCGAGCCGGATGCGGTTCTCGAAGGAGCCGCCGTGGGCGTCGGTGCGCCGGTTCGACAGCGGCGAGAGGAACTGGTGCACGAGGTAGCCGTGGGCGAGGTGCAGCTCGACGACCTCGAACCCGGCCGTCCGGGCGCGGCGGGCGCCCGCGGCGAACGCGGCGGGCAGCTCGGCGATCTCCTCGGCGGTCAGCGCGTGCGGCTCGGTGTAGTTCGCGAAGGCCTCGGCCGACGGGGCGACGGGCGTCCACCCGCCGTCGTCGGCGCCGATCGGGCCGTTGCCCTCCCAGGGCCGGATCGTGGAGGCCTTGCGGCCTGCGTGGGCGAGCTGCATCGCGGCCGTTGCGCCCCGGGCGTGGAGGAACTCGACGACGCGCCGCCAGGCCGCGACCTGCTCGTCGTTCCAGATCCCGGCGTCCTGCGGGGTGATCCGTCCCTCGGGGACGACGGCGGCCGCCTCGGTCATCACCAGCCCGGCGCCACCGGCGGCGAACTGGCCCAGGTGCACCAGGTGCCAGTCGTCGGGCAGCCCGTCGGTCGCCGAGTACTGGCACATCGGGGCGACCCAGATCCGGTTGCGCACGGTGGTGCCGCGCAGGGTGATCGGGGTGAAGAGCTCACTGGTCACGTGACGGTTCAACGACCTCGAC
>NZ_DASXJS010000216.1:0-7087 GCF_036497245.1 Actinomycetospora sp.
GGCGCCGGGTCCGCCGCCACTGCCGCCCGGCGCGATCCGGCGCAGCGCGTGATATCCGACCACCACGACGACGGTGCCCAACGCGATCCCGCCGAGCTCCCCGCCGGAGAACGTGTACGTCACGTCGCCGACCCCGATGACGATGCCCCCCGCCAGCGGGACGAGCACCTCCGGCCGGGAGAAGTCGACACGGTTCTCCACCCAGATCCGGGCCCCGAGCAGGCCGATCATCCCGTAGAGCACGACGGTGATGCCGCCGAGCACCCCGCCCGGCGTCGCCGCGACGACCGCCCCGAACTTCGGGCAGAACCCGATCAGCACCGCCACGAGCGCGGCGACCCAGTAGGCCGCGGTCGAGTACACCCGCGTGGCGGCCATGACGCCGATGTTCTCGGCGTACGTCGTCGTGGGCGAGCCGCCCACCCCGCCGGCGACGGCCGTCGCGATGCCGTCCGCGGCGAGCGCCCGCCCCAGGTAGGGATCGAGATCCTCGCGGGTCATCGACGCGACGGCCTTCACGTGGCCGGTGTTCTCGGCGATGAGCGCGACGACCACCGGGACGACGACGATGATCGCCGTCGCGCTGAACGCGGGCAGGTGCAGGCCCGGGGCGTCGGGCGTGCCGAACGGCAGACCGATCCAGGGGGCGTCGGACACCGCCGAGAGGTCCAGCCGCGGGTGGGTGGAGACCACCCCGGAGGCGTTCGGGGCGGTGATCGGCCCGATCGTCGCGTCGAGCACCGCGGAGAGCACGTAGCCGACGACGAGCCCGATGAGGATCGCGAGCCGCCCGATCATCCCCCGCCCGGCCACGGCGACCACCATCACGACGAGCATCGTCAGCAGGGCGACACCCTGGTCCTGCGGCCAGTAGGTGCCCGCCACCACCGGCGCGAGGTTGAAGCCGATGAGCAGCACGACGGCGCCGGTGACCGCGGGCGGCAGGATCGCCGAGATCGCCCGCGCCCCGCCGAGGTGCACCGCGAGCCCGACGAGCGCTAGCACCACCCCGGTGACCGCGATCGCGCCGGTGACCTCCGCGCTGGTCCCCCCGTCGGCCCGGACCGCGGCGACGACCCCGACGAACGAGGCGCTCGTCCCGAGGTAGCTCGGCACGCGCCCGCGGGTCATGAGCAGGAAGAGGATCGTCGCGAGCCCGGAGAGCAGGATCGCGAGGTTGGGGTCCAGACCCATGAGCACGGGGAAGACGAACGTCGCCCCGAACATCGCGAGGACGTGCTGCAGGCCGAGCCCGACGGTGCGGCCCCAGCTCATCCGCTCGTCGGGACGCACCACCTCGCCCGGTCCGGGGGCGCGGCCGTCGCCGCGGAGGGTCCAGCGCAGCGGGTGCGGGTGCGACGGGGGCGCCGGAGTGGGCACTCAGGACTCCGCGGGGTCGGATCGGGTGCTCCCGGACGGGGTGGTCCCCGACGGGTGGGGTGGGGTGCAGGTGCCGGCGAGCCGGTCGGCGACCTCGCTGCGGGGCGGTGGCTCGAGAGCGGGCAGCGGGATGCGCCCGGGTTCGGCCGCGAGAGCGTCGAGGACGAAGGCGAGGTAGCGCGCCCAGCGGTCGGCGCGGACGTCCTCGCCGAAGGGTGCGGCGGTGGCCACGACCATCACCGCGGCGGCGGGCAGGTCCCGGGCCTCGGCGTCGTCGCGCAGCACGCCGGCCGCGCGGGCCCGGGTCACGAGGTCCTGCAGCGGGCCGATGAAACGCAGCGCGACCTCGGTCGTGAAGGCACCCGTGTCCTTGGCGGCGCGCAGGATCCCGCGCCGGTGCAGCAGCGCGCGGGCGATCTCCTCGACCACGCGGGCGACCGCGGCCCAGGGATCGTGGTCGGTGGCCGCCCCGACGAGCAGCGGCTCGACGGCCTCCTCGAAGTACTCCGCGAACACCGCGGCGACCAGTTCGTCGCGCCCGGCGAAGCGGCGGTAGAGCGTGGAGGGGCCGACGCCCGCGCGCCGGGCGACGTCCTCCAGCGGCACGTCGGGGCCGACCTGCTCGAACGCCTCGCGTGCCGCAGCCACGATCGCGTGGTGATTGCGCAGCGCGTCCGCACGCAGCGGCCGCGACGAGAGGCCGGACCCGGTCACGGGCGGCGACGCTAGCAGCGTCGGGCCCATGACCGGGCGTTTCCCGACATCGACGTCATTCTTCCAGTGACAACGCGCCGGACGGGCACGATCCGACGGCGTTGCGCGCGGCGTCGGCGTCCTTGCCCTCGGGGCTCTCCTCGAGCACGACGACGATCGCGTCGTCGTCCTGGTCGAAGACGTTCTCCGCGGCGAGCACGCAGTTGCCCGCCCCGATGCAGACGTCCCGATCGGCCTTGATCTTCATGGTGGGGCCTCCGGTGGTGGTCGGAAGGATGTGGTCGTGCGGGCCGATCTCACCAGGTGACCGGCAGGCTCCGCAGGCCGTAGACGACGGAGGCCGACCGGAAGCCCACGTCCTCGAACGGGATCGCCGGCGCCAGCCCCGGGAACCGGCGCAGCAGCGCCGGGAAAGCGGTCGCCATCTCCATGCGCGCGAGCGGCGCACCCAGGCAGTGGTGCACGCCGTGCCCGAACGCGACGTGGTGGCTGGCGGCGCGCCCGACGTCGAGCCGGTCGGGGTCCTCGACGAGCGCACGGTCGCGGTCCGCGGCGGGCAGGGACACCACGAGGACGTCGCCCGCCGACACCGCCTGCCCGCCGACCTCGGTGTCCGCCGTGGCGGTGCGGGGGACGCCGGTGTGCACCACCGAGAGGAAGCGCATCAGCTCCTCGACGGCGGGCGCGGCGGCCTCGGGGTCGTCGCGGACCAGCGCCGCCTGCTCGGGGTGACGCAGCAGGGCCAGCGTCCCGATCGCGAGCATGTTCGCCGTCGTCTCGTGCCCGGCGATGAGCAGCAGCGAGGCGATGCCGATGAGCTCGGTGCGGGTGAGGTCGTCACCGTGCTCGCGCACCAGCATGCCGAGCATGTCGTCACCGGGTGCGGCGAACGCGCGGTCGACCAGTTCGCCCATGTAGGCCCGCGACTCCATCGCGACCTTCCCGCGCTCCTCCATCGGACGGGTGAGGTCGAGCTGCGTCGCGGCGCGGCGGTGGAACTCGGCCCGGTCCTCGTAGGGCACCCCGAGCAGTTCGCAGATGACGAGGCTGGGCACCGGGAGGGCGAAGTCGGGGACGAGATCCGCGGGCGGACCGGCCTGTTCCATGGCGTCGAGGTGGGCGTCGACGATCTCGGCGATGCGCGGCTGGAGCCGGCGGATGCGCTTGACGGTGAACTCGCCGGTGAGCAGGCGCCGCAGCCGGGTGTGCTCGGGCGGGTCGAGCATCAGGAGGTTGCCCGAGCGCTGCTCCTCGGGCGTCGTCCCCGGCACCGGGATCACCGGCAGGCCGGCGCTGGAGAACCGGGCGGCGTCCCCGAGCACCTCGCGGGCGTCCTCGTACCCGGTGACGAGCCACGCCGGCCGCCCGATCGGGGTGGTGACGCGGCTCAGGCCCGGCTGCTCCCGGATCCCGCGCATCTCGGCCGGCGGGTCGAACCGCTCCCGCCGCATGTGCAGGGGCAGCGCCAGGGTCTCGGCGGTGGGGCCGGCCATGAGGACTCCTCGTCGTCGGAGGGACAGCCCGACCAGATCGACCGTAGCACTGAAAACGGAAGTGAGCTGTCAGATATCGGTGAGCTCTCAGGCCGTTCGCGCGCACTCCAGGGCGGCCTCGACGAAGTGGGCCACCGCAGGCGAGCGGTCCGTGCGCCGCCACGCCACCTGCAGCGCGATCTGCGGCACCTCCCCCTCCAACGGCAGGAAGGCGACGCCCGGCGGGCGCAGGTTGGCGTAGTAGGAGGGCTGCAGCGACACCCCGAGCCCGGCCGCGACGAGGCCGAGCTGGGTCTCGATGTCCGCGCCCTCCGCGACGATGCGCGGGCTGAACCCGTGGTCGAGGCAGTAGCGGGTGATGATGTCGAAGAACGCTCGCCCGAGCGGGCGCGGCCAGAGCACGAACGGCTCGTCGGCCAGGTCCTCGGGGACGATCGAGGTGCGGTCGGCCAGCGGATGGTCCGAGGGCAGGGCGGCGAGGAGCGGCTCGGAGACGAGGTGCTCGACGGACACCGTCTCGGTCGGTTCCGCCGCCCGCACCAGGCCGACGTCGAGACTGCCGTCGGCGAGCGCCACGAGCTGGGCGGCGGTGTCCTGCTGGCTCACCTCGAGCTGCAGGTCCGGGAAGTACGCCCGCACCGAACGCAGGATCCGCGGGGTGATCGAGGCGAGAGCGGTACCCACCGATCCGACGTTGAGGAGCCCGACCGCCCCGTTCGCCGCCTGCGTCACCAGCGACTGCGCCCGCTCGGCCTCGAAGAGCACCCGGGGCGCCGCGTCGAGCAGCACCCGGCCGGCGGGGGTGAGCTCGGTGGCCCGGCTCGACCGGTCGAACAGCGCCGCGCCGAGCGTCCGCTCGAGCGCGCGGATCTGCTGGGAGAGCGCCGGCTGGCTGACGTGCAGGCGACGGGCGGCGCGGCTGAAGTGGAGCTCGGCGGCCACGGCGAGGAACGTCCGCAGCTGCCGTAGCTCGAGATCCATGCCCACGATCGTGCCCTCCCGGGGCGAGGAGTGACGTCGATGACGCGCGAGCAGCGCCGGACGGTGACCGACGACGGCGTCGGGATCACCTGGTACCGCTGGGTCCCGGCGTAGCTCCGACTGGCCGAGTGGGCCCGCACGGCTGCGCCGACAACCACGGGCGTCCACTCGGCGGAGAGGGCCCCGACGATAAGGCCCGGCTTCTCACACCAGTGGGAGCACCGATCGTGGATTCGCACCGCGGCGACCCCTCCCCGACCAGGGTGGAAGGCACTCCAGAGAGTCCCCGATCAGGGAGCGCATCCGCTCACATGAATCGCGAACACCGTCTCGTCGTCGTCGGGTGCGGCGGCCTCGGTTCCGCCGCCCTCTACTGGCTCGCCCGCGCGGCCGGGAGCAAGGACGGTGCCGTGCTCGGGCTCGAGGCCCATCACCTCGGCCACGACCACGGCGCCAGCCAGGACCACAGCAGGATCATCCGCTTCGCCCAGCACCAGGACGCCTACGCCGCCCTCGCCCCCGCCGCCTACGACACCTGGCACGACGTCGAGCGCGTGTCCGGCCAGCAGCTGGTCACCGAGACCGGCGGGCTGGTGATCGAGGACAGTGGTGAGGCACGGGCGCGCCTCGATACCGGCACGCGGAACATAGACGGCTACCGCGCCGTCGCCGCCCGCCACGGCGTCGCGATCGAGGAGCTGGACGCGAACGCCGTCTCGGCGCGCTGGCCGCAGTTCCGCCTGGGCGGGAACGAGCGCGCGATCTACCAGCAGCGCTCCGGGATCGTCGACGCCCGCCGCGCGAACGCCACGCACATCGCCCTCGCCCGCGGGCACGGCGCCCACATCCGGCAGGACACCCCCGTCCGTGCGCTGCACCCCACGCGCGACCACGTGGAGGTCGTCACCGACGACGAGGTCTACCGCGCCGAGCAGGTCGTCGTGACCGCCGACGCGCGCACCAACGAGATCCTCACCGGCGTCGGGCGCGAGCTCCCGCTGACCGTGCTGCAGGAGCAGGTCACCTACTACGCCACCCCGAACCTCCTCGACTTCTCCCCCGAGAACTTCCCCGTGTTCATGTGGCACGGCGCGGAGAACTTCTACGGCTTCCCGGTCTACGGCGAGGTCGCGACGAAACTCGGCCAGCACATGGGCGGCCAGGAGGTCACGGCCGACTCGCGGACCTTCGAGGCGGACCCGCTGCGCCGCAAGCGCCAGGAGGAGTTCCTGGCCGACCACGTCCCTGGCTTCGGCGGCCCCGAGCTCTACACCAAGACCTGCCTCTACACGATCCCGCCCGACCAGCACTTCGTCATCGACACGGTGCCCGAGGCGCCGAACGTCCACGTCGCCGTCGGCGCGGGCCACGCGTTCAAGTTCGCGTCGCTGATCGGCCGGATCCTCGCCGAGCTCGCGACGGCAGGGCGCTCGAGGCACCCGATCGACACGTTCACCCTGGACCGGCCCGCCCTGCTCGACCCGCGCTTCGAGCGGCAGTTCCATGTCTGAGCCCACCCCGATGCGCTGGACCCTCCCCCAGCCCGCCTACACCGACCCGGACGTCTTCGCCGCCGACCTCGAGCACGTCTTCGCCCGGCACTGGACCTTCGCCGGCCACTCCTGCGAGCTCGGTCCGGGCGACTGGTTCCGCATCACCCTCGGACGCGACCAGGTCATCGTCGTGCGCGACCACGACGGCACGCTGCACGCCCACCACGATGTCTGCGCCCACCGGGGCTCGCGGGTCACGACCGCCGAGCGCGGCACCACGAAGGCGTTCGTCTGCCCGTACCACCAGTGGGTCTACGGCCTCGACGGCTGCCTGCGCTCGGCGCGGCTGATGGGCCAGAACTTCTCGACCGACGGCGTGCGGCTCGCCCCGGTCGCGGTGCGCGAGACCGCGGGCCTGGTGTTCGTCTGCCCGGCCGCCTCCTCGCCCGAGGAGGCCCCCGCGTTCGACGGGTTCGCCGAGGCCGCCGCCCGCCACCTCGGGCCGCACGGCCTGGCGGACGCGCGGATCGTTGCCCGCGACCGCTACCGGGTGGCCGCGAACTGGAAGACGCTGGTCGAGAACAACCGCGAGTGCTACCACTGCCGCGGCAGCCACCCGGAGTTCTCGCTGTCCAACTTCGAGCAGGGCACCCACGGCGACGTGCGGCCGAACCCGCGCTACGACTCCGCCGTCGCCGCGGCCCGCGCCCGCTGGGAGGTCCGCGGCCTCGCGACCGACGAGGTGAGCTTCCCCGGCGGGTCCTGGTACCGGTTCACGCGCCTCCCCCTGCGCGCGGGGTTCACGACGGAGACACTCGACGGCCGCATGGTCGCGCCCGTGATGGGCAGGCTCCCGGACGAGGACGTGGGCAGCCTGCGCGTCGTCGGGCTGCCGAACCTGTGGGCGCACGCGAACGCCGACTACGCGATGACGACCCGGCTCACCCCGATCGACGCGGGCACCACCGACGTCGAGGTGTGCTTCCTCGTCGACGCCCGGGTCGAGCTCGCGGAGGTCGACGTCGA
>NZ_DASXJS010000217.1:0-4689 GCF_036497245.1 Actinomycetospora sp.
AGGAATCCCGTCCAGAGGACGGCGATGATGACGAACCAGAACGTGGTCAGTGACATCGGCGCTCCCTCAGTAGGTCGGGGCGAGGACGGGGTCGTCGTCGGACGGTGCCCCGGCATCCGCGTCCGGAGGCGTCACCGGGTCCAGCTCCTTGCGGGCGAACCGGGCCATCAGGAGCCAGTCCACGACCGCGAGCGCGCCGTAGAGCAGCACGAAGATCCCGAGGCTCGTGACGATCGTGCCGATGCCGACGGACGGGGACGCCGCGTCCGAGGTGCGCAGGAGCCCCTGGACGATCCACGGCTGCCGCCCGTTCTCGGTGAGCATCCAGCCGGCCGTGTTGACCACGAACGGCACCGGGATCGCCCAGATCGCGACCCGCAGCAGCCAGGGTGACTCGACGAGCTTCCGGCGCCGCCAGAACGCCCAGACACCGAGCAGCAGGAGCAGCCCACCGAGGTAGGCCATGACGCGCATCGACCAGTACTGGACGAAGACGTTCGGGACGTAGTCCCCGGGGCCGTACTGCTGCGCGTACTGCGCCTGGACGTCGTTCAGGCCCACCACCTGGCCGTTCCACGAGTTGGTCGCCAGGAGCGACAGGAGGTGCGGGACCTGGATGACCTTCGTCGGGGTCTCGTCGCGGTTGCCTCCGCCCACCTGGAACAGGGAGAACGAGCACGGCTGGCATGTGCTCCACTGCGCCTCCGCGGCCGCGATCTTCATCGGCTGGTAGCGCCCTTCGGTCACCCCCAGCTCGCTGCCGACGAGCATGGCGAGCAGCGCGGCCGGGATGAGGACGCCGATCGCCAGACGAGCCGAGAGGGTGAAGGCCTCCGGGCTCGAGCCGCGCCGCAGGTGCCACGCCGAGATCCCGAGCATCACCACGGAGGCGGTCACGGCCGAGGCCAGGAGCACGTGCAGGTAGCCCCGCAGGAAGACCCCGTTCGTCAGCACGGCCGCGATCGAGGTGAGCTGGGCGTGCCCGGTCGCCGGGTCCAGCTGGTAGCCGACCGGGTGCTGCATCCACGAGTTGGCGGCCATGATGAACGCGGCGGAGAGCGCCGAACCGAGTGCCACCGCCCAGATCGTCGCGAGGTGGACACGCTTCGACAGGCGACCCCAGCCGAACACCCAGAGCCCGAGGAACGTCGACTCGAGGAAGAAGGCGACGAGGCCCTCCATCGCCAGCGGTGCCCCGAACACGTCGCCGACGAAGCGGGAGTACTCCGACCAGTTCATCCCGAACTGGAACTCCTGGACCAGCCCGGTCACGACGCCGACCGCGATGTTGATGACGAGGAGGGTCCCGAAGAACCGGGTCAGCACCAGGTGCTCGCGCCGCCCACCCCGGTACCAGCCGGTCTGGAGCATGGCCGTGAGCAGGGCGAGACCGATCGTGAGCGGCACGAACAGGAAGTGGTAGATCGACGTGCTGGCGAACTGGATCCGGGCCAGTTCCACGGCGGTCACGTCGAGCCGCCGTCCCGTCGGCCGTTGATCGCGCGACTTCTCCTGGACGTCGACCCGGCCAGCGCCGGAGCCAGGGCACCGTCCGGGTCGACCGCGGACGGCGCCGGTCGCGGGGCCGGGGGACGGGCTGACGGCACCGGGCCCGAGCGGGGTGATGCGGCGGGCCTGCGCCTGTCCAGCGCGGCGTCCAGCGTCAGCGCGGCGTCGATGAGGGACAGATGGGTGAACGCCTGGGGGAAGTTCCCGATCTGCTCGCCGGTCAGGGCGATCTCCTCGGAGAACAGGCCCACGTGGTTGGCGTAGGTGAGGATCTTCTCGAACGCGAGGCGGGCATCGTCCAGGCGGCCCGCCCGGGCCAGTGCGTCGACGTAGGTGAAGCTGCAGAGCGAGAACGTGCCCTCGGAGCCCTGGAGGCCGTCGGGGGAGGCGCTCGGGTCGTACCGGTAGACGAGTCCGTCGGTGACCAGCTCCTCGTCCATGGCCCGCAGGGTCGACTGCCACATGGGCTCGTAGGGGCTGAGGAAGCCCACCGTCCCCATGCGCAGCAGCGCCGAGTCGAGCACGTCCGTGGCGTAGTGCTGGACGAAGGCCTGCTTCTCCGCGTTCCACCCGCGGGCCATCACCTGCTTGTAGATGCCGTCGCGGGCGGCGGTCCAGCGCTCGAGCGGTGCGGGCCGGGCCCGCGAGACGGCCAGGCGGATCGCCCGGTCGAACGCGACCCAGCACATCAGCCGGCCGTAGGTGAAGTCCTGGCGTCCGCCGCGGCTCTCCCAGATGCCGTCGTCGGGCTGGTCCCAGTTGTCGGCGAGCCAGTCGAGCAGGGTGGTGAGGGCGGCCCAGCCCGCATGGCCGATCTCGAGGCCGTGCGCGTCGGCGAAGAAGATGCTGTCGAGGGCCTCGCCGTAGATGTCGAGCTGCAGCTGCTCGGCCGCGGCGTTCCCGATCCGGACGGGCAGGGACCCGCGGTAGCCCGACCAGCCTTCGAGGTTGACCTCGGGCAGGTCGGCGGTCCCGTCGACCGAGTACATGATGTTGAGAGGGTTGCCGGTGGCGCCATGACGCTCGACGACCCGGTCCCGGAGCCAGGTGCAGAACTGGGCGGCCTCCTCGGTGAAGCCCATCCCGAGCAGCGCGTAGACCGAGAACGAGGCGTCGCGGACCCAGGTGTAGCGGTAGTCCCAGTTGCGCTCGCCGCCGACCTGCTCGGGGAGCCCCGCGGTCGGTGCGGCGACGAGGCCCCCGGTCGGGGCGTAGGTCATGAGCTTGAGCGTGATCGCCGAACGCTGGAGGATCTCCCGCCACCGGCCGGTGTAGGTGGACTGCGCCAGCCACGCCCGCCAGAACGCCACCGTGTCGTCGAACATCTGCTGGAACTCGGCCACCCGGACCTCCCGGGCCGGGCCGGGCGCGGCGGACTCGAGCACGACGCCGCGGACCTGCCCCGCGGACAGCGTCAGCGAGGCACGCACCCGTCCCTCGGCGACCTCCGCATGCCCCAGCCGCTCGTCCTCGGGCTCGCGCACGACGTGCACGGTCAGGGCCAGCTCGTCGGTCGCGAACACCACGCCGCCGTCGGAGACCCGGGTGCTGTGCTCGCGCCTGCCGTAGTCGAACCGCGGGAGGATGTCGAACTCCATCGACACCGTGCCCCGCACGCACCGCAGCATGCGCACCAGGCGGTGGTTGTCGGTGGCCTCGTGGCCGGAGACCGGCATGAAGTCGTGCACCTCGCACACCCCGGACGCGGTCATGAACCTCGTGATCAGGATCGCGGTGTCGGGGTGGTACATCTGCTGGGAGGTGTACGGCCCACCCGTGGGCCGCACCCGGAAGTGGCCGCCCCGCTCGTCGTCGAGCAGGGCGCCGAACACGCTCGGCGAGTCGAAGCGTGGGCAGCAGAACCAGTCGATCGACCCGTCCGTGGTGACCAGCGCCGCGGTCTGCAGGTCGCCGATGAGCCCGTGGTCCGCAATGGCCGTCTCGATCATGGTGCGTCGCCTCCGTGGCCCCGGGCGAGCCGTGCGCGGTGCGTCCTTCGCACCCGCCCGACGGGCGCGTCCGGCCCACGGTGAGCGCGCGGGGACCGTCGTCGCATCACCCCGGGAAGACGACCGGTGCCCTCCCGTGCGGCCGGTGTGGTGGCCGTTCCCGCGGACCGGCCGGGCCGTCGGGTCATCCTGACCAGGTGATGTCGCGCCCCCTCGGCCCGCAGGAGTCTCGGGCGGGCGAGGAGCGGCCGGACCGGTCCCTCCGTCGGAGCGGGAACGGTGCGGCGATGGTCGAGAACCGGCACTACGACGTCATCATCATCGGGAGCGGTGCGGGCGGCGGGACGCTCGCCCACCGGCTCGCCCCGTCCGGGAAACGGGTCCTGATCCTCGAGCGTGGCGACTACCTGCCGCGCGAACGGGACAACTGGGACTCCACCGCGGTGTTCGTCCGGGGGAAGTACCGGGCCCCGGAGTTCTGGTACGACAAGGACGGCAACGAGTTCCCTCCCGAGGTCAACTACTACGTCGGGGGCAACACCAAGTTCTACGGCGCCGCGCTGTTCCGGCTCCGCCCGGAGGACTTCTCCGACCTGCGGCACTACGGCGGCGTCTCGCCCGCCTGGCCGATCGGCTACGACGACCTCGAGCCCTACTACACCGAGGCCGAGCACCTCTACCTCGTCCACGGCGCCCACGGGGAGGACCCGGGGGAGGGCCACGCGAGTGCTCAGTACGCCCGTCCGCCGGTCGCCCACGAACCGCGGATCCAGCAGCTGAGCGACGACCTCGAGAAGCAGGGCCTGCACCCGTTCCACCTGCCGATCGGGGTGGACCTGACCCAGGACGAGCACGGCGGTGCGGCGCACGGGAGCGCGTGCATCCGGTGCGACCGGGTCGACGGCTTCCCCTGCCTGGTGAACGCGAAGTCCGACGCCCAGGTGATCGCGGTGGACCCGGCGCTGCGCCACCAGAACGTCGAGATGGTGACCGGCGCGCGGGTCGACCGGCTCGAGACCGACCCGACCGGGCGCACTGTCACCGGGGTCGTCGCGGAGCTGGCCGGCGGCGAGCGGGTCGAGTTCAGCGCCGACATCGTCGTCGTCTCCGCGGGCGCGGTGAACTCGGCGGTGCTCCTGCTGCGCTCGGCCAACGACCGGCACCCGGCCGGGCTGGCCAACGGGTCGGACACCGTCGGGCGCCACTACATGCGGCACAACAACGTCGCCGT
>NZ_DASXJS010000218.1:0-36044 GCF_036497245.1 Actinomycetospora sp.
CCAGACCGGCGCCGACGAACCCGACGAGGATTCCCGCCTGGTTGAGAATCGGGAGCGGAGACAGCCCGAGGGTGATGATGCCGAGGATGAGTGCGGGCATCGCGAGCGAGTTCTTCGGCTGAGGCGGCTGCTGGGGGTTCCACTGGCCCTGCTGCTGCGGGCTCCACTGGCCGTATGGCGAAGGCTGCGGTCCGCTGTAGGGGTGGTAGCCGCCGGGCGGCATCCCAGCCGGGGTCTGGTACCCGGCGGTGTTGAAGGTCGGCTGCTGCTCGCTGCCGGGGTACGGCTGCTGCTCATGCGGCTGTCGGGTGTCGGTCATGTCGTCCCCCCGCTGAAGTTGCTCTGTCTGAACACCCAGGCTTCGCAGAGAGTGGGACTTGCGTTACGACGCTCACCCGTTCTGATGAATAGGCGCCGCGGCGGGGGGCTTTCCAGCGCGACGAACTCGGGCCACACCGCGCCGACGATCGCGCTCAACACCGACGTCGGCTACTGGCCGGACGCCGTCGACCGGCCCCGGAGCATGGTCGACGGAGCACTCGGTCGTGCCGCGTCTGTACCCGACTGGGGCTCAGGACCCGAAACCGCAGGTTGGAGCGGGTGTGTCAGCGGTAGTTCGTGAACTGGAGCGCGATCTCGAAGTCGTGCCCCTTGAGCAGGGAGATCACGGCCTGCAGGTCGTCCTTCTTCTTGGCGGTGACGCGCAGCTGGTCGTCCTGAATCTGCGCCTGCACACCCTTCGGACCCTCGTCGCGGATGAGCTTGGACATCTCCTTGCCCTTCTCCTTGGAGACGCCCTGCACGAGGGAGCCGGTGACCTTGTAGGTCTTGCCGGAGACGCTGGGCTCGCCGATGTCGAAGGCCTTGAGGGAGATGTCCCGGCGGATCAGCTTCTCCTTGAAGACCTCGATCGCGGCGTTGCACCGCTCCTCGGTCTCGGCGGCGACCGTGATGGCCTCCTCGCCGGCCCAGGTCACCGAGGCGCCCGTCCCGCGGAAGTCGTAGCGCTGCGCCAGCTCCTTGGCGGCCTGGTTCAGGGCGTTGTCGACCTCCTGGCGGTCGACCTTGCTGACGACGTCGAACGACGGGTTCGCCACGGGGCTCCTCCTCGGACGGGCAGGGACGGCGGTGTCCGCGTCGCGCGGGTGCCCGACTGGACCCCGGGTGTCCACACGCGCGACGCCGGCTTGTAGTGTCTCCGACGCCGTCCAGCGGGCGGCATCCCGGCGGGTTGCCCGAGCGGCCAATGGGAGCGGACTGTAAATCCGTCGCGAAAGCTTCGAAGGTTCGAATCCTTCACCCGCCACCAGCACGGCCCGTCGTCGCGGAGACGACGGGCCGTCGTCGTTGTGTGCCCGTTCGGGCTCCGCACCGACCGCCCGGCGCAGGAAGCGCCCGGATAACGTGTCCGCTCAGGTGGAGTCGGGCCCGAACGGGGCCGAACGGGGCGTAGCGTCCGTCATGGTCGGTCGTGCCCCCCGCGACCGGACCCCCGGCCCCGGGGATGCACCCCCCAGCCTCCCCGGGGCCACCGGTCTCACACCGCGTCCTGCCCCATCTCTCCGGTGCGCACCCGCAGCACGAGGTCGACGTGCCGGACCCAGATCTGGCCGTCCGCCCCGTCGAGGTTCGTGAGTAGCTGATCGAGCAGCCGGTCGACGATGTCGTCGTCCACCACGGTCTCCACCCGTAGGCGCGGCACGAGATCGACCTCGACCCGCGCGCCCTTGTGGACCTGGACGTGACCGGGCTCGTGGCTCCCGACCTCGGTGATCGTCATCCCGAGCACGGCGTGCCGCTCGAGTGCCCTCCGTACCGCGTCGAGCGCGTGCGGCCGCACGAGCGCCGTCACGATCTTCACCCCGGCCCCCTCGGTGACGCCGGGCGGCGGTGGAGCCGCCCGCGAGGATCATCACGCTAGGCCCTGACGCCCGCCGCCGACACCGTGACTGCCACGCTGCCCGGCATGCCCGGAACCGTCCTCGTCCTCGGCGGCCGCAGCGAGATCGGCGTCGCCCTCGCCCGGCGTCTCGTGGCCGGCGACCGGGCGTCGACCGTCGTCCTCGCGGCGCGGCGCGCCGACGACCTCGCCGACGAGTCCCGCACGATCGGCGAGGCCGGCCCCGTCGAGGTCGCGACGCTGGAGTTCGACGCCGACGACGTCATCGCGCACGCCTCGGTCCTCGACGCCGTCGAGCGCGACCACGGGGCGCCGGACACCGTGGTGGTCGCGTTCGGCATCCTCGGCGACCAGCAGCGGGCGGAGACCGACGCGGAGCACGCGCTCGCCGTCGTGCACACCGACTACGCTGCCCAGGTCGGGATCCTGACCCGGATCGCGGCGCGGATGCGGCGGCGGGGCCGCGGGGAGATCGTGGTGTTCTCCTCCGTCGCGGGCTGGCGGGTCCGGCGCGCGAACTACGTCTACGGCAGCGCGAAGGCCGGGCTCGACGGGTTCTCCACCGGACTGGCCGACGCCCTCCGCGGCACCGGGGTGCACCTCACGCTCGTGCGCCCGGGCTTCGTGATCGGGCGCATGACCGCCGACAGCGGCCTGTCGCCGGCCCCGTTGTCGTCGACCCCGGAGCAGGTGGCCGATGCGGTCGCGGACGGCATGGCCCGCCGGCGGGACGTCGTCTGGGTCCCGGCGCGCCTGCGGCTGCTCGCCGTCGTCATGCGGGTGCTCCCGGCGGCCGTGTGGCGCCGGATGCCGCGGTAGGGCTCCCTCGCGATGTCAGGAAAGTCGCGTTGCTGACGTTCAGTGTCGGCAACGCGACTTTCCTGACGCGAAGCGGGAGCGCGCCGCCTACGACCGGTGCGTGATCTGGTCCGAGGCACCGGGGGCGAGCCGGAACCCGGTGACCGGGACGTCGCCGAGCGCCTCGTCGATCGCGGTCAGGGTGTCCGGCGTCAGCTCGACGCCCGCCGCCTTCGCGTTCGCGTGCACCTGCTCCGGGCGGGACGCCCCGACGATCGCCGACGCCAGCTCCGGGCGCCGCAGCACCCACGCCAGCGCCAGCTCGGCCATCGACAGCCCGGCGCCGTCGGCCACCGGACGGAGCCGCTGCACCGCTTCGAGCGTGGCGTCGGTGAGCTTCTGCTTGATGAAGCCGTTCATCTCGTCGCTCGCGGCCCGCGAGTCGACCGGGACGTCCTCGCCGGGGAGGTACTTGCCGGTGAGCACGCCCTCGGCCAGCGGCGACCAGACGACGTGCGAGATGCCGTGCTCACGGCACACGTCGGACACCTCGCCCTCGGGCACGCGCCACAGCATCGAGTACTGGGGCTGCGAGGAGACGAAGGTGACGTCCGAGGGCGCCGCCTCGAGACCGGCCCGGATCTGCTCCGGGGTCCACTCGCTGAACCCCAGGTACCGGGCCTTCCCGGAGCGCACGACCTCGGCGAGGGCCTCCATGGTGTCCTCGATCGGCGTCCGGGCGTCGAAGCGGTGGCACTGGTAGAGGTCGACGTGGTCGGTCCGGAGCCGCTGCAGCGAGGCGTCGATCTGCTTCGCGATCTGCGCGGGCGAGAGCCCGCGGTCGGTGTCCGACATCGGGAAATACACCTTCGTCGCGAGCACGTAGTCCTCGCGCGGGTAGTCGGCGAGGATCTCGCCCCACGCGGTCTCGGCGGCGCCGCGCCCGTAGACGTTGGCGGTGTCGAAGAAGGTGATCCCGGCGTCGAACGCCGCGCGGGTGCAGGCGGCGGTCGCGTCCGCCTCCACCCCTCCCGAGTAGGTCAGCCAGGAGCCGAGGGAGATTTCGGACACCTGGAGGTCACTGGAACCGAGTTGACGGAAGCGCACGCACCGAGACTACGAACGCCGACGGGGGCCGCGCTGCGTGGCACCGCGACCGTGCCACCGACCGGACATGATCGACCGCCTGCCTCAGGAGAACGACCTTTCGTCGCAGTGTCATGAAACATGGGTGTGAACTCATCGGCCCCGGGTTGGGCAGTTGACCGCCCGTCCGACAGGATGGGGGTACTCCCGCCGGACAGTGCTCGTCCGTCGCCACTCGTCACTCGTACGGAGGCACTTACTTCGTGACCCTGCTCACTGCGTCGCTGCGCCCGCTGGCTGATGTTCTCGATCTGACGGCCGAGGCCGTCGTGGCCCTCGGAACCGTCTCCCTCGGAGCGCTGAGCCTGATGCTCGCGTCCGAGGACCGCTCCGAGTACCCCCCGCTCCACTCCGTCGAGCGCCGTCGCTCCGTGAGCTGAGCGCCACCCCACGGGAGGCCCGTCCGGACCTGGTCCGGGCGGGCCTTCGTCGTCACGGGGTCAGTCGCGGCGCTGCTCGCGCAGGAACCCGCTGATCGTCCGCAGTTCGTCGCGGATCTCCGCGAGCAGGTCCGGGATCTCGTGGCTGCGCTCCCAGTGCGGGGTCACGTCGATGCCGAGCTCGCCGAGATCCCGCTCGTACAGCTGGGCCAGCAGCGTCCGGTAGGGCTCCTCCGGGACGGTGCCGTTCTCCCAGCGCGAGAGCTGGGTCTTCAGGCTCGCCGCGGACGCCACCTCGACGCGTCCGGCCACCGCGAGATCACGCAGCCGCGCGACGGCGGCCGTCTGTGACCATCCCTTGTCACGGCGCGCCTCGCGCAGGGAAACCACGCGACGACCCTAGACGACGTCCCGACGCGGACGGGGTCTAGTCCCGCCCGCGGGTGCGGGTGGCCGGTTTGGGCGCCGGACGCGGGCGCCGGCCACGCGCGCGACGTGCGTCGGGAGCCGGTGCGGCGGGCACCTCGTCGGCGGATTCCGCCACCGGCTCGGGCGAGGTCGCGCCGGGAGCCTGGGGGAGCGGGCGCCGGACGGCCCGGCGGGGACGGCGGGACGTTCGCCGGTCCGGTTCGACCCCGACCACCGGGTCGTGCCGGTCGAGGAAGGCGCACAGCGCGGGCCACAGGCGCTCGCGGGAGGCCCGTCCGCAGACCACCCCGAGGTGCCCGCCGGGCGCCGTCATGAGCGAGGTGGCTGCGCCCGAGAGCACCGTCGAACCGGCTCGGACCGCCCGCGGCGGGACGACGACGTCGTCCTCGCCCGACACGAGCATCACCGGCCTGCGCAGCGCCCCGAGGTCGACCTGCCGCCCGCCGACCGACACCAGACCCCGCTCCAGCTCCCCCGGGCCGACCATCGCGTGGAACGTCGCTCCCACGAGCTCGGCCTGCGCGCCGACCAGGGCGCGCAGGTCGTCGACCGCCTCGAGCTGGGCGAGGAAGTCCCGGTCGGCGAGGTGGGACAGCACGGTCAGCGGTGTGGTGAGGAACGCCCCCATCGAGGCGACGGACAGGAACTCCGGCACCGGGGGCACGGTCGGCACCAGGCCGAGCAGGGTCTGCAGCGTCGCCAGCACCGGCCCGCCCGCGGCGATCGCGAGCGGCCGCGGCGGGTTGTGCTCGGGGACGTGGTCCAGCGAGAACGGCGTCGCGATCGCGGTGAGCGAGGCGATCGGCAGCGTCGGGTCGTCGGCCGCGGCCAGCAGCGAGCTCAGCGCGCCGACCGACCAGCCCACGACGTGCACCGGGGCACCGTCGTGATGCGCGGATACCAGCCGCACGACGTGGGGAAGGATGTCGTCCACCCAGCGCGTCAGGTCCGAGGGTGATCCCGGTGTCGGGGCGCCGTGCCCGACGAGGTCCTCGTCGTCGACCTGGTGCACGTGCCTGCCCTCGCCGACCAGGTGCTCGACGAGGCTGCACCCGCGCCGCAGGTCGAAGGCCACCCCGCAGGCGCCGAGCGGCGAGACGAGCAGGACGGGCGCACCGCGGAGGCGGGCCGTCGGGTGCACCGCGTACCGGTAGGTGCTGACCTGGCCCGCGCGGGCCAGGCCGTGCGCCCGCCCGACCGCCCACGCGTCAGGATCCGCCGGGCCGGTGTCGATGGCGACACGTGGCATCCGGCGCAGGTCCGCGATCGGCCCCTCGAGCACGCGGTCACGGACGTTGGTCAGCGCCCGGGCGAGCGTCCCCGGAGTGATCACGCACGAACCCCCTCGCCGTACCGGCCGTCCCCCTGCCGCGCGTGATCGTGCCACCCGATCGGCCCTCCCGCCGGACCGCCGGAGCTCAGGTCTGGTGCACGACCCCCGCGGCGCGCAGCTTCTCGACGCGGTCGGGGTCGAGGCCCCACGCGGTGAGGGCCTCGACGGTGTGCTGGCCGGGCGTCGCGGGCGGTGTCGGGGCGGCGCTCGGGGTGCGGTCGAAGCGGGGGGCGGGAGCGGGCTGGCGCACGCCGAAGGCCTCGGTGATCGTCCCGCGCGCGGCGATGTGGGGGTGCTCGGCGGCCTCCTCCATCTCGAGGACCGCGGCGACGCAGGCCTCGGTCGGCTCGAGGTCGGCGGCCCACTCGTCGCGGGTGCGGGTCGCGAAGACCTCGGCGAGCCGGGCGGTGAACTCCGGCCAGCGCTTCAGCTCCCACTGGCCCGAGGCGATGTCCTCGCCGTCCAGGCCGAGCCCGGACATCAGCGCGGCGTAGAACTGCGGCTCGATGGCCCCGACGGCCACGTACTTGCCGTCCGCGCAGCGGTAGGTCTCGTAGAACGGCGCTCCGCCGTCGAGGAGGTTCTGTCCGCGCCCGCCGGGCCACAGGCCCTGGCCGCGCATCCCCCAGATCATCGCCATCTGCAGCGCGCCGCCATCGACGATGGCGGCGTCGACGGTCTGCCCCCGGCCGGAGGTGGCCCGCTCGACGAGCGCCCCGAGGACGCCGACGACGAGCAACATGCCTCCGCCGCCGAAGTCCCCGACGAGGTTCATCGGGATGCCGGGGGCGCCGTCGGGTCCCTCGACGTGCCCGACGACGCCTGCGGTGGCCATGTAGGTGAGGTCGTGCCCGGCCCGTTGCGCCGCCGGGCCGTCCTGACCCCAGCCCGTCATGCGCCCGAAGACCAGGCGTGGGTTGCGCTGGTGGCAGACCTCCGGGCCGAAGCCCAGGCGCTCCGCGACGCCGGGCCGGAAGCCCTCGAGCAGGACGTCGGCCTCGGCGACCAGCTCGAGCAGGACCTCCACGCCCTCGGCGGACTTGAGGTCGAGGGCCGCCGAGCGACGGCCGCGGGCCAGCACGTCCTTGGACGGGTCGCCGAGCTGCAGGCCGCCGCCGGAGGTGCGGTCGATCCGCAGGACGTCGGCGCCCATGTCGGCGAGGACCATCCCGGCGAACGGGCCCGGCCCGATGCCTGCCACCTCGATCACCTTGACGCCGTCGAGCACACCCATGCGTAAGTCTCCCGTCTCTCGCGACCTGAGCCGCAGTCAGCCCTGACCGGTACCGATGGCCCAGAGACGAACGAACGACTCGTTCGTGCATGTAGAAGCCACGAACGAGTCGTTCGTTCCGGAACCGGGCGGGGCGACTCAGACCGAGTCGCGCAGGTTCTGCCCCTTCTCGGCCTTCGCGACGAGCGAGGCGGGCGGGGCGAACCGGTCGCCGTAGGCCTTGGCGAGGATGCGGGAGCGCTCGACGAAGCCGGGCAGGCCGCCCGGGTAGCCGTCGATGTACTGCGCCACGCCACCGGTCCAGGCCGGGAACCCGATGCCCATGATCGAGCCGATGTTGGCGTCGGCGACGGTGTGCAGCACACCTTCGTCGAAGCACTTCACGGTCTCGAGGGCCTCGGCGAAGAGCATCCGCTCCTGCATGTCCTCGAACGGCAGGTCGCCGGTGGCCGCGCCGAACTCGTCGGCGAGGCCCTTCCAGAGCTCGGTGCGCTTGCCCTCGGCGTCGTAGGAGTAGAACCCGCTGCCCGAGGAGCGGCCACCGCGGCCGAGCTCGACCATGCGATCCACGATCTTGTCGGCCGGGTGGCTCACCCAGGTGCCGCCGGCCGCCTCGACACCCTTACGGGTCTCCTCGCGGATGTGCTGCGGCAGCGTGAGGGTCAGCTCGTCCATCAGCTGCAGCGGCGGCGCGGGGTAGCCCGCCTGCGAGCCGGCCTGCTCGATCGACGACGGCGCCGCGCCCTCGCCGAGCATCGCCACGGCCTCGTTGAGGAACGTGCCGATGACGCGGCTGGTGAAGAACCCGCGGGAGTCGGAGACGACGATCGGGGTCTTCTTGATCTGCAGCGCGATGTCGACGGCCTTCGCCAGCGTGGCGTCGGAGGTCTGCTCGCCGGTGATGATCTCCAGCAGCGGCATCTTGTCGACCGGCGAGAAGAAGTGCAGGCCGACGAAGTCCGCGGGCCGGTCGACCCCGGTCGCGAGGTCGGTGATCGGCAGCGTCGAGGTGTTCGAGCCGAGCACCGCGTCGGGCGCGAGGTGCGGCAGGATCTCGGCGAAGACCTTCTTCTTGAGGTCGGGGCTCTCGAAGACGGCCTCGATGACGAGGTCGGCGCCCGCGGCGTCCTCGGGCTTCTCGGTCGCGGTGATCCGGCCCAGGACCGCGTCGGCCTTCTCCTGGGTCGACTTGCCGCGCGAGACGGCCTTGTCGAGGATCTTCTTCGAGTAGTCCTTGCCCTTCTCGGCGTTCGCGAGGCTGACGTCCTTGAGGACGACCTCGAGGCCCGCCGTCGCGCAGGTGTACGCGATGCCTGCGCCCATCATCCCGGCGCCGAGCACGACGACCTTGTGCGCCGAGTGCTTCTCGTAGCCGTCCGGCCGCGAGCCACCCTTGTTGATCTTCTGCAGATCGAAGAAGAACGCGTTGATCATGTTGGTCGAGACCTGGCCGACGACGAGGTCGGCGAAGTAGCGCGACTCGATCTTCGCGGCGTTGTCGATGTCGACCTGGGATCCCTCGACCGCCGCGCACATGATGTTGTACGGCGCGGGCATCGGGGCGTTCTTCAGCTGCTTGCGCAGGTTGGCCGGGAAGGCCGGGAGGTTCGCCGCGAGCGCGGGCGTCGCCGGCGTGCCGCCGGGGATCTTGTAGCCCTTCTTGTCCCAGGGCTGGGCGGCCTCGGGGTTGGCCTTCACCCACTGCTTGGCCGTGGCCAGCAGGTCCTCGGGGGTGTCCACGACCTCGTCGACGAGCTTGGCCTCGAGGGCCGCGCGCGGGTTGCGCTGCTGGCCCTGGAGCAGGACCTGCATGAGGGCGTCGGCGATCCCGAGCAGGCGCACCGTGCGCACCACGCCGCCGCCGCCGGGCAGCAGGCCGAGGGTGACCTCGGGCAGGCCGATCTTCGACCCCTTGGCGTCGAGGGCGATGCGGTGGTGGGTGGCGAGCGCGATCTCGAGGCCACCGCCGAGCGCGGCGCCGTTGATCGCCGCGACCACGGGCTTGCCGAAGGTCTCGAGGCGGCGCAGCGCGGCCTTGATCTGCTGCGAGTTGTCGAAGACCCGCTGGGCCTCGGACGGGCCGTAGTTGCGCAGGTCCTCGAGGTTGCCGCCGGCGAAGAAGGTCTTCTTGGCCGAGGTCAGGACGACGCCGGTGATCGAGTCCTTCTCGGACTCGAGGCGGTTCAGCGTCGTCTCGAAGTCCCGCCCGAAGCGGTCGTTCATCGTGTTGGCCGAGGCGTCCGGGTCGTCCATCGTCAGCGTGACGATGCCGTCTGCGTCGGCGTCCCACCGGAACATGTTGTCGGTCACTGCTCTGTCGCTCCTATGTCAAAGATCAAGTGGGCCGGCGGAGGGATCGTCAGACGCGCTCGACGATCGTCGCGACGCCCATGCCGCCGCCGATGCAGAGCGTGACGATCGCGCGGCGCAGGTCGCGGCGCTCGAGCTCGTCGACCATCGTGCCCATGATCATCGCGCCGGTGGCTCCGAGCGGGTGGCCCAGTGCGATGGCGCCGCCCATGACGTTGGTGCGGTCGTGCGGGAAGCCCAGGTCGCGCATGAGCTTCATCGGCACGGCGGCGAACGCCTCGTTGATCTCGAGCAGGTCGATGTCGTCGACCGTCATGCCGGCCTTGGCGAGCACCTTGTGGCACGCGGGCGTCGGGCCGGTGAGCATGATCGTCGGGTCGGCGCCGGAGACGGCGGTCGCGACGATCCGGGCGCGCGGCGTGAGGCCGTTCTTCTTCCCGGCGGCCTCGCTGCCCATCAGCACGAGGGCGGCGCCGTCGACGATGCCCGACGAGTTGCCGCCGTGGTGCACGTGGTTGATCTGCTCGATCCAGTGGTACTTCTGCAGCGCCACGGCGTCGAAGCCGCCCATCTCGCCGATACCGGCGAACGAGGCCTTGAGGCCTCCGAGACCCTCCATCGTGGTCTCACGCATGTGCTCGTCGTGGTCGAGGATCGTCAGGCCGTTGCGGTCCTTGACGGGCACGATCGAGCGGTCGAAGGCGCCGTCGGCCCAGGACTTCGCGGCGCGGGTCTGCGACTCCAGCGCGTAGGCGTCGACGTCCTCGCGGGAGAAGCCCTCGATCGTGGCGATGAGGTCGGCGCCGATGCCCTGCGGGGCGAAGCCGGTCTTGAAGTTGGTCTCCGGGTCCATGGCCCACGGCCCGCCGTCGGAGGCCATCGGCACGCGCGACATCGATTCGACGCCGCCGCCGATCAACAGGTCCTCCCAGCCGGAGGCGACGCGCTGCGCGACCTGGTTGACGGCCTCGAGACCGGAGGCGCAGAAGCGGTTGAGCTGCACGCCACCCGTGGTGTCGGGGTAGCCCGCGGCGATGGTGGCGGTCCGGGCGATGTCGCCGCCCTGGTCCCCGATCGGGGAGACGCACCCGAGCACGACGTCCTCGACCTGCTCCGGGTTCATCTCCGGGTTGCGCTCGCGGAGCTCGTCGAGCAGGCCGACGACGAGGGACACGGGCTTCACCGAGTTCAGCGACCCGGTCGACTTGCCCCGTCCACGCGGCGTGCGGATGGCGTCGTAGATGTATGCCTCGGTCACGGGTGGCATTCCCTTCCAACGGCTTCGAGCGGGGCGGGTCCGCCCCAAGGCTCCTGACAGTCATGATGGACTGTTTGTGGCGGCTGTCAACGGTCGGCCCATGGTCCGGCGAGTGACGTTACCGATGGGTAGGCATGATCGAAAGGCATGGCCCCGGTGGGGGTGCCGTGACGTGGCCCGGACGTGTCGCGGGGACAGTCAGCGTTGACCGTCAGGTGTCGGGTCGGCGACCATCGGGCACCGTCAGCACTCGGGACCCACGGGCGAAGGGAGGGCGACGCATGACCGCAGGCCGGGCCGGAGAGCCCGATCCACTGCTCGACGCGGCCTCCGACGAGCCCTCCGAGCGGTCACCCGCGCGGCGGCCGACCGGTCCCCGCCGCTCCCGCGAGCAGCGCACCTCCGACAGCCGCCAGCGCATCCTCGACGCCGCCGTCGCCTGCCTCGTCGAGTCCGGGTACTCGCGCACCACCACCCTCACCATCCAGGCGCGCGCGGGGGTCTCGCGGGGCAGGCTGCTCCACCACTTCCCGTCGAAGGAGACGCTGCTCGTCGCCGCGGCCCAACACCTCGCGGCCACGCGCTTCGCCTCGGACGGGTTGGCCGCGGCCGACCTCCCCCCGGTCGACGACGATCCCGAGGGCCGCATCGACCGTGTCGTCGACGAGATGTGGTCGACCTTCCGCCAGCCGTACTTCTGGGCGTCGGTGGAGCTGTGGACGGCCGCCCGGACCGACCCGGCGCTCGCCACGGCGCTGCTGCCGGCCGAGCGGCGCCTGGGTGCGGCCATCCGCCAGACCCTGGACGCGGTGTTCGAGCACTACCTGGAGTGCGAGAACTACCCGACGGTGCGCGAGATGCTCCTGACGAGCATGCGCGGTGTGGCCATGACCTACGGGTTCGACCCGCGCGACCACGCAGGCGACCCGCACCTCGCCCAGTGGAAGCAGATGGCGAAGGCCCTGCTCCGCGCATGAGCGGACGTCGTCTCGGCGTGACGTCCGCTCACGGCGCGCGCAGCGTCCGCGCGTAGGCCTCCGGCGTGCGGCCCAGCGCGGCCCGGAAGTCGCGCACGAGGTGGGCCTGGTCGGCGTAGCCCAGCGCGCTCGCGACGTCGGACCAGACCACCCGCTCGCCCTCCCGCACCGCCTCGGCGGCCTCGAGCAGGCGGTAGCGGCGCAGGACCCACGTCGGTGACACCCCGGCGTGGCGCGCGAACAGGCGCTGCAGGGCGCGCGGCGTGACGCCTGCGCGCGTGGCGAGGTCGTCGAGGCGGCGCACGTCGCGGTCGGTCTCGGCGATCCGCGCGACGGCGGCGACCTCCCGCGCCTGCGTGACCACCCCCGGCTCCGCGTCCGCGACGACCTCCTCGAGGGCGTGCGCGAGCCGGGCGACACGAGCCGGCTCGCGCGCTTCGTCGTCACCCTCCCCGGCGCCGGTGATCGCGGTGACCAGGGCCCCGCCGTCGAGCCCCGGGACGACCTCGACGTCGACGACCCGCCCGACCAGCGTCGACACCGGGTCGCGCGCGAGCGCCCCGAACCCGCCGACCGTCGTCATCGCGGCGACGGTCCAGCCCTGCCCCGCGAGCTCGCGGTCGACGAGATCGGTCGCGACCCCGTTCACCCGCGCCTCGGGGTCCGTCCGGGCGCTGCGGGCGTCCGGAGTGCCGACCGAGAGGTTCACCGAGGGGTGGGTGAGCACCTCCTGGCGGTGCGCCGTCCCGGCCGGGAGGTCCCAGCGCACGGCCCAGAACCGGTCGACGAGGCCCGCGAGCACGGGAGTCGGAGGATGGCGCGTGAACGCGACCCGGGTGCGCAGCAGCCAGGGGTCGAGGATCCCCCTGCTGTCGCGCTCCACGGGGGCGGGCCCGGTCACGCCGCCCAGACTAGGACTCCCGACGCGTCGCGATTGTTCAATCCACGTCCGCCCCGGGACCGGAAGACTGCGGCACATGAACGGAACAGAGACCGCCGCGGACACCCGGGCCCACCTGAACGCAGTCCTGACCGACCTCGCGCGCGTCGTCGACGGCATCGACGACACCCGGCGCGACGCGCCGACCCCCTGCGCCGAGTACGACGTCGCGACGTTGCTCGAGCACGTCGTGGGCTGGCTGGACACCTTCAGCGCCGGGTACGCCGACCCCGAGGGCCGCGCCCCACGCGCGGACCTCTCCGGATACCGCGCGCCGGAGGACCCCGCCGCGGCCGTCCGGGAGGCCGCCACGAGGCTCGACCGCGCCCTCGCCTCCGGCGCCGCGTCCCGCCCGCTCGTGCTCGGGGAGGCGGCGATGCCCGGCGAGATGGCGCTCTCGATGATCCTCTGGGAGTACCAGGTCCACGGCTGGGATCTCGCGTCCGCGACCGGGCAGCCCTGGTCGCCGGGGACCGAGGGCCTGGAGGCCTCACTGGTGTTCGCGCCGATGATGCTCACCGACGACTACCAGGGTGAGGGCAAGCCGTTCGCGCCGCGCGTCGCCGTCGCCGAAGACGCCCCGGCTCTCGACCGGCTCGTCGCGATCTCCGGACGCGACCCGGCCTGGGCCTGACCCCCGGCGGTCGCCGCGGCCCGCCTGCCCGCCGACGAGTGAGTGGCGCCGGCCGCTCGTCAGATGACAGCAATGGGCCATTGCTGTCATGCCTGAGCGGTCAGGGCTGACCGTTCAGGCGAGGACGATCCGCCCGATGATCTCCTTCATGATCTCGGTGGTTCCGCCGTAGATGGTCTGCACGCGGTTGTCCAGGAACGCCTTCGCGACCGGGTACTCGCGCATGTAGCCATAACCGCCGTGCAGCTGGAGGCACTGGTCGATGACCTCCTTGGCGGTCTCCGTCGCCCAGTACTTCGCCATGGACGCGTCGGCCGGGCCGAGCTTCTTCGCGTTCAGCTCGGTGATGCAGCGGTCGACGAACGCGCGGGTCACGGCCAGCTTCGTCGTGAGCTCCGCGACCTTGAACCGGGTGTTCTGCAGCGACGCGATCGGCCGGCCGAAGGCCTTGCGGTCCTTGACGTAGGCGATCGTGTCCTCGAGGACCTTCTCGGCGCCCGCCGTCGACGCGATCGCGATCGACATCCGCTCGCGGGGCAGGTTCTGCATCAGGGACACGAAGCCCTGCCCCTCCCCGCCGATGAGGTTGGCGGCGGGGACGCGGCAGTCGGTGAACGACAGCTCGGCGGTGTCCTGCGCGGTCATCCCGATCTTGTCGAGGTGGCGGCCGCGCTCGAAGCCGGGGGTGTCCCGCTCGACGGCGATGAGGCTGAAGCCGTGCGACCCGGCCTCGGGATCGGTCTTGGCGACCACGATCACGAGGTCGCTCATGATCCCGTTGGTGATGAACGTCTTCGCGCCGTTGATGACCCACTCGTCACCATCGCGCACCGCACGGGTCTGGATGCCCTGCAGGTCGGAGCCGGTGCCGGGCTCCGTCATCGCGATCGCAGTGATCATCTCGCCGGAGCAGAAGCGGGGGAGCCAGCGCTCCTTCTGCTCCTCGGTCGTGAGCTCCGTGAGGTACGGGGTGACGACGTCGTTGGCCAGCGGGAACCCCAGCCCGGAGAACCCGCCCCGGGCGATCTCCTCGGAGAGGATCCAGAGGAACGTCAGGTCGTCGGATCCGCCGCCGCCGAAGCGCTCCTCGACGTCGAGACCGAGCAGGCCGGTCTTGCCCGCCGCGAGCCAGACGTCGCGGCTGACGTGACCCTGGGTCTCCCAGTCCGCGTGATGGGGCGCGACCTCCTTCTCCAGGAAGTCCCGCACCATCTCCCGGAAGGCCTGGTGCTCGTCGTTGAAGATCGTGCGCTCCACCCGGGGCTCCTCCCGTCCGAACGTGCTACTGCCGGGTAAGCCTCCCTGCGTCGCCCCGTAACGGTCAACCCTGACTCTTCCGTGGCGTCGGCCGCTCCGGTTACGGTGCCGCGTCCCGCTGTGTCCGCTGTCACCGGATGCCCGATCTGGCCGTTCCTTCTCTGGAGGTGCCGTGGCCCCGTTCCGCCTCACCGACATCGTCCGCGACCACGCCCGCGACCGGGCCGAGGTCACGGCGCTCACCGGCGGCGACCGCGCGGTGACCTACGCCGAACTCGAGGAGCGGTCCGCGCGGATCGCCACCGGCCTGGGCGAGCTGGGGGTCGGCGAGGGCGGCCGGGTGGTGTGGATCGGCAAGAACGCGGTCGAGTTCTTCGAGCTGCTCTTCGCCGCGGCCGCCGTCCGCGCTGCAGTTGCACCGCTCAACCTGCGGCTCACCCCGGCCGAGCTCATCGACCTCTCCGACGACGCCGAGGCCGGGCTCGTCGTCCTCGGCCCGGACTTCGCCGCGCTGCGCGAGAAGCTCGAGCGTCCGGGCCGGCGCGTCCTCGTGGTCGGCGAGGACTACGAGGGCTGGGTGGGCGGCCTCGGTGAACGGACCGAGCCCGCGACGGATGCGACCGCCGAGGACGCCGTCCTGCAGCTCTACACCTCGGGCACGACGGGCCGCGCGAAGGGCGTGCTGCTCTCGCACCACAACTTCGGGGCCCTGCTCTCGGTGGGTGGGCACTGGAGCTTCGACGACCAGTCGGTGGGCATGGTCGCCATGCCGCTGTTCCACATCGGCGGATCCGGGTTCGCGCTGGTCTGTCTGGCGTTCGGGGCGCGCGTGGTCCTCGTCGCCGACATCGTTCCCGACCAGCTCCTCGACACCATGGAGCACGAAGGGATCACGAACGCGTTCCTGGTCCCGGCGGTGCTCCAGTTCCTCTGCCAGGTGCCGGGCGCCGCCGATCGCGACTGGTCGAAGCTGCGGGCCGTCGCCTACGGCGCCTCGCCGATCACCGGCGCCGTGCTGAACAAGGTCATCGCGACCTTCGGTGTCCCGCTGTTCCAGGTCTACGGCTCCACGGAGACGACCGGCGCGATCACCCAGCTCGAGCCCGAGGACCACGACCCCGACGGTCCGCGTGCCCACCTCATGCGCTCGGCCGGCCGGGCCTACCCGTGGGTGGAGCTCAAGGTCGTCGACACCGCGGACGACAAGGACCAGCCCGCGAACGAGGTCGGTGAGATCTGGATCCGCTCGGCCCAGGTGACCGCGGGCTACTGGCAGCGGCCCGAGGAGACCCAGAAGGCGCTCACCGCGGACGGGTGGTTCCGCACCGGCGACGGCGGCTACCTCGACGACGAGGGCTACCTGTTCCTCACCGACCGGATCAAGGACATGATCGTCACCGGCGCGGAGAACGTGTATCCGATCGAGGTCGAGAACGTCGTCGCGCAGCACCCGGCCGTGGCGGACGTCGCCGTCATCGGCGTTCCCGACGATCGGTGGGGCGAGACGGTGAAGGCCATCGTCGTGGCGGGCGAGGGCGAGACGATCGACCCGGACGAGCTCCTGGAATGGACCAAGGAGCGGATCGCCGGGTTCAAGCGGCCGCGGTCGGTGGACATCGTCGGCGAGCTGCCGCGGAATGCCTCCGGCAAGATCCTCAAGAAGGACCTCCGCGCTCGGTACGTCGAGTCCGACGGCGGCTAGCAGGCCTGCCGAGGGCCTTGCCGACCAGCAGGAACGTCGGATGGCCCTGGCTGCCACGGTGGAGCGCCGGGGCTCCCGGTGCGTGTGTGCGCGAGCGTGGGATGGATCTGCCGCGGCGCGCATGTGATGATCGTCACTGACGGCCCGGACCTCGCCGATCAGCGCTCCCTCAGGTGGTGGGAGCGGCGCCGACGGGGTGGGGGACCGATGGGCAGACGCGAGGGACAACAGGCGCGCCGGGACATCGGGCGTGCCGAGGTGTTGCTGGGCGAGTTGCGAGGGGTGACTGTCGGCGAAGCCGCCGAGACGCTGCGCCTCCACGCATCGGTGCTCGGTGTGTCGGTCCACGCGGCCGCACTCGCGGTGCTGGCGGGGGGGAGGGCCCTGCGGGCGGGGCCTGCCCGCGAGCACGCGGACTCGTAGGTCGGTGCACAGGTACGGCATGTGCACGGGTGCGCAGCGTCGAGGCGGGTCACCGTTAGGTCCCGACGCGCACGAGGCCCATAATCCGGTTCGTGACTGTGCCCAGGGATGAGCTGATCGCCGAGGTGGTGGTCGCGCTCACCGACACGTTGCGCGACGACTTCGACGTGGCCGACATGCTCTACACACTGACCACGGCGTGCACCGAACTGCTCGACGTGGACGCGGCCGGGATGCTGCTGATCGACGACGAGGGTCGACTGGTCCCCGTGGCAGCGACCCATGACGGCAGCGCGAACCTCGAACGACTGCAGGTCATGATCCGCGAGGGCCCGTGCCTCGATGCCGTGAAGGTGGTCAAGGCCGTGTCGTGTGTGGACCTCGAGCAGGACGTCGGACGCTGGCCGGACTTCGTCGCGCAGGCCCGCGCCGAGGGCTTCCGTGCGGCGCACGCCGAACCCGTTGCCCTGCGCGGGCAGGTCGTCGGCGGTCTCAACCTGTTCCGCACGAGGGCGGGACCCATGCCCGCCGCCGATGAGCGGATCGCCCATTTCCTGGCCACCGCCGCGGCCATCGGCATCCTGCACCGCCGGGCGCACCGCGACGTCGAGACCGTCAAGGACCAGCTGCAACAGGCGCTCACGAGCAGGATCGTCATCGAGCAGGCCAAGGGCGTCCTCGCCGAGCGCCACGAGGTGGAGCTCGAGGCTGCCTTCGCACGGCTCCGCCGCCACGCCAGGAACACCCACCAGCCGTTGGCGGTTGCCGCGAAGGCCGTCCTCGACGGCTCGCTCGACCCGGGATGAGCGTCCGCCTCCAACGCGACGACGCCCACCCCGACGAACGGCGGAGAGTCGGCTCGGTCGAGCAGTCCAGTTGACCTCAACCGGATGGATGTTGATGCGGCGAGGCCACCTCGACCATCATCGGAGATGCCGGCCCGGCCCCCGCCGCTGTCAGTGTCAATCCCTGCCGCCGTCGTCGGGGACCCGATGCCGTGTGGAGCGCACTGTGTTCAACGATGCCGTCGCGACCGAGCGGTACCTCCCCGCCGCGATCCTCCAGGCCGAGGGCGCACTGTCGGCGCGGCTCGACGTCGACATCCGTGAAGCCGCCGAGACCCTCCGGGCGATCGCCCGCGACACGGGTACGCCACTGGTCGACGTGGCGCGCCAGGTCCTCGCCGGGCGGCCGCCCGCCGACTGACCTCACACCGCGCCCGGTCGGCAGGGCAGAGTCTCGGACCATGACCGACGCCGAGACCGTCGCCGTGACCGCACTGCGCGAAGCCGCGAGTGCTCTGCAGAAGGGGTCGGACTCCGAGGGCGCCGAGGGTGAGGTGCCGGAGAGCGGCAAGCCCCAGTTGGCCGGCGAGATCGCCCACGTGCTCGACGGGATGGTCCGGCTGCTGCGCACGGTCGATCTCGACGCGGTCCCCACGACCCAGGCGGGGCACAACCTCCACGCGGTCGTCCAGCACCTCACCGCCGGGTCCACCCTGGCCCGCAGCGTGGGCCGCGACGGTCCGGCCACCCCGCCCGACGCACCGTGGGACCCGGCGTTCCGCGAGCCACCGATGCAGTGAGGGACGCTCCGGACCGGCACCGGCGCTTCCGCGTGCACCGTCGCGGCAACGACGGGTCCTGAACCGATTCATCGATCATGAAGGCGTTTCCGCACGTCAGGGGCCGGGCACGCTCATGACAGCAGGTCACCGACGGTCTCGGGGGATCGTCGTGGCCCCACCGAAGGCCGGTCCTGCTCCTGGCGACGGGGAGCCGCTCAGGAGCGGGACCGGCCTTTTTTCTCGCGAGGATCGCTCCGGCCGCTCGGTCGGCCGTCGAGCAGAACCCACCGCTGGTCACCCTGGCGACCACCTCGGGTCCGCGCCGTCCGCGGCGATCGGCGGGTAAGATCCGAATACAGCGGCGTCGCCATCATCGGCTCGCTGCAGGAGGGAGCGCGCCATGATCGCGATCATCCTGGGCGTCGTCATCGCCGTCCTCGTCGTCGTGGCCGCCGTTCGGTCGACCTACCGGCGTCGTGACCCCGACGCCGCCGGTCCGGGCGCCGACGGCCTCGGCGCGGGTTCCAGCCTCGGGCAGGTCCCCGGGTACATGCCCGGCATGCGCCAGAAGCAGGAGCGGTACGACGAGGCGTCGTCCGCTCTCGTCGAACCGCCGCAGCCTCGCGACGCCGCGGTCGACCTCGACGCGAACACGGTGCGCGTCACCCGGCACGACTGACGACGGAGCCGGGACCGCCCCCTCGGTCAGGGATCCCGCGGCAGGAGACCGCTCCGACGGGCGCGTCCGGTCGGCGGGAGGATCAGCGGTCGCTGAACGGCCCGAGCCACGCCCCCGACTGCCGTCGCGCCCAGCCCAGGAGCGACTCGCCGTCCGGTTCCGCCGACTCCGCCTGCGGTGGATCGTCGAGGGGCAGATCCTCCTCCACGGCCGGCCCGGCCGCGGGGAAGAACACGTCGCGGACGGCGGTGACGGGGGCGAGCACGACGCCGCCCAGGGTGCGGGTCTCCTCGGCGGCGTCGCCGACGAGATCACCGACGGTGTCGACGACCGGGATGTAGCCGTCCGCGTACGCCTCGCCGATCGCCTCCACGGCGGGCCGCAGGGCGCGCAGCTGGGTGCCGAGCTCGCCGAGGAGGACCTCCACGTCCTTGAGTACCCGGACCCCGGTCACGACCACCTCGAGCGGCAGCGCGGCCGTCGAGAGGACGAAACGGACGGGTACGGGCAGCCCGGCGAGCGCGGCGTACTCGATCATCGGCGGGAACGTGCGCTCGCGGCGCGGCGCCTCGCGGTGGCGCTGCACCCGGGCGCGCGCCCGTCGGGGATCCACTCTCGGGTCGGCCATCGGCCACCTCGCGGGTGTCGGGACGTGGCCCGTGACGCTACGGGTCCGCGCCGAGCGTCCGGCAGGGCCTGTGCACCGACTCACGGGCGGGGGTGGTCGGGTCGGGCCGCACGCCCACCGTCACCGGTGGTGGTCACGTCGCACCGTGACGTGGCTCGCGCCGTAGCATGATGCACGTTATGGTCCCGACGACGCTCCCCGTGGGTCCCCGCCGGCCCGCGCGCACTCGACGAACCGGCCCCGGAGGCGACGGATGACCACGACCGCGGACACCGCGACGAGCGACAAGCCCGAGTACGACCCCGTCGACCTGTCGTCCCTCGACTTCTGGGCGCGCTCGACGGCGGAGCGCGAGGAGTCGTTCGCGCCGTTGCGGGCGGACCGTCCGGTCAGCTGGCACCGCCCGGCCGAGGGGATCATGGAGAACCCCGAGGACCCGGGCTTCTGGGCCGTCGTCCGTCACGAGGACATCGCCACCGTCTCCAAGAGCCCGAAGATCTTCTGCTCCGGCCAGGGCGTCCAGTTCATGGATGCACCGGAGGACCTCCTCGAGGCCAGCCAGTCCTTCCTCGCGATGGACTCGCCGCGTCACGCCAAGCTGCGCAAGCTGGTGGGGTCCGCGTTCACGCCGAAGCAGGTCGCCAAGCTCGAGAACCGGATCAGCGAGCGCGCCGACATGATCGTGGAGGAGCTGCTCGACCACGGGGACGGCGACTTCGTGCAGCTCGTCTGCCGGCGCCTCCCCATGTGGATGATCTACGACATGATGGGGCTCCCGGCCGACCAGCAGGACGCCCTGGCCGACAACGCCGACCTCCTCGTGAGTGGCAACGACGCCGACGTCCGGGCCGCGCACGGCATCGACAACCCGCTCGAGCTCATGAACAACGCGCTCATCGGGCTCATCGGCCCCGGGCTGGAAGCCGCGGACGACCGGCGGAACAACCCGCGCGACGACCTCATGACCAACCTGGTGCAGGCCGAGGTCGACGGGGACAAGCTCACCGACGAGGAGATCGGCGCCTTCTTCGTCCTGCTCTCGGTGGCCGGGAACGACACGACGCGGAACACGATCGCCCACGCGTCGATGGCGCTCACCGACTTCCGCGACCAGCGACGCCTGCTGATCGACGACCTCGACGGACGGCTGCCGAGCGCCGTCGAGGAGATGGTGCGCTGGGCGAGCCCGGTGCTGACCTTCCGTCGCACGGCCACCGAGGACACCGAGATCCGCGGACAGCGCATCGCGGCGGGCGACAAGGTCGTCATGTTCTACGAGTCGGGCAACCGCGACACCGAGGTGTTCACCGACCCGCTGTCCTTCGACGTCACCCGCGACCCGAACCCGCACCAGGGCTTCGGAGGCGGCGGTCCGCACTTCTGCATGGGCAACATGCTCGCCCGGACCCAGCTGCAGGAGATCTGGCGTCGGCTGCTCACCGTGGCCCCCGACTTCGAGGTGGGCGAGCCCTCCCGCCTGACCAGCAACTTCGTCAACGCCGTGAAGTCGCTGCCGATCACGCTCAACCGGTAGCGGGGCGGGTCAGGCGTCGGCGGCGACCACGACCGCATGCGTGCGCACGAGCAGGGCGAACTGGTCGAGCTGGGCGGCGAGGTCCACGGCGGGGCCGCCGCCGTGGAGCTGCTGGTGGCCGACGAGCAGGCTCAACCCGACCTCCGCGAGGGTGGCGGTGAGCTGCTCGTCGGCGATCAGCGGGGCGAGCACCTCGCGCACCGCCTCGCGGCGTCGGTCGTCCACCCGCAGCTGGGCGGCCGCCACGACCTCGTCGGTGCCTGCCCAGCGGCGGATCGCGGTCTCGGCGTCGTGCGGCACGGTCAGGGCGAGGCCCTTGAGGAGCTCGACCCGCTCCACCGGATCCTTCTCGCGGCGCACCAGGTCGAGGAGGCGGTCGACCTCCTCGGTGGCCCAGTGGTCGAGCAGGGCCGCGACGAACCCGTCCCAGTTGCCGAAGTGGTGGTAGAAGCTCCCGCTGGTGACCCCGACCTCGCGGCACAGCCTGCCGATGCGCAGGGCGGGCAGCCCCGGCCCGGCGAGCAGGCCCATCGCGGCGCCGAAGAAGTCGGCGGGCGAGGCCGTGCGGGCCATGCGGGGCCTCCGGGACGACGGGTCGGACCTCAGATCAAGATCGTAACCTACTATACGTTGTGCTGGTGTCCCGGTCAGCTCCCGACGTGGGCCCGGACCAGGTCCGCGAGCCGCTCCGGGGCCTCCTCCGGGATCCAGTGGCTGACCCCGGGGAGCACCTCGAGCCGGTAGGGGGCGAGGACGAAGCGCGGGTTCTGATCGACGGCGCTGCGGGTGATGAACTCGTCGCCGTCGCTCCAGACCATCAGCGACGGGCGCTGGACCGGGCGGCGGGTGAAGGCGGGCGCGGCCAGGGGCAGCGCCCGGTACCAGTTGATCGGACCCGTCATCGCGCCCGAGAGGGCGGCGGCGTCCCGGCGTGCGGCCTCGGCGCCCGCTCCGGTGCGTCGCAGGATCGCGGCCATCCTGGCCTCGTCGCCGAGCAGCGTCTCCGGCAGCCACGGGAGCTGGAAGGCCCCCATGTACCAGGAGTGCAGCAGCTGGGGTCCGTGCAGCATCCCGCGCAGGAAGGCCGCGGCGTGCGGGACCGAGACGCCGGTGACGGTGCGCACCAGCTCCGGGCGGTGCGCGGCGAGGGCCCACGCCACCACGGCGCCCCAGTCGTGCCCGACCACGTGCACCGATCCGGCGCCGGACGAGGTGATGAGTGCCGCGGCGTCGTCGACCAGGTGCTCGACCCGGTAGGCCGCCCGTCCGGAGGGGCGCGCCCCGGGGGAGTAGCCGCGCTGGTCGGGCGCGAGCGTGCGCAGCCCGGCCCCGTGCAGCCGCTCGGCCACCGGGCCCCAGCTCCGTGACGTCTGGGGGAAGCCGTGCAGGAGCAGCACGGTCTCGTCCGCGTCCGGGGGGCCGCCGTCGGCGACGTCGAAGCTGAGGGCCCCACGGGTGAACCCGGTCATGCGCTCGCCGGTCATGGTCGACATCCTGCCCGTCCGCGTGGGCTGGGCCGGACGGGGGACGTCGCCGGGGTGCGCGACACGATGTCCGAACTGCCCTCGGCGCCGGGACGATCACGTTACGGTCGGTGCTCGCCCGGGTCCGCCGGGTCCGGGGACGCCACGAAAGGACTCGATGAACGCGCGCCTGCGCCTCGTGCTGATCCTGGTGGTCGTCGCGATCATCCTGTACTTCGTGATCGCGCAGCCGGACAACGCCGCGGCCACCGTGCGCACGATCTTCGCCGCGATCGGCGACGCGATCAACCAGATCATCCGCTTCTTCCGCGGCCTCACCGCCTGAGACGCCTCACCCCTCGGCGAGGATCCGCCGCACCAGGTGCATGGCGAGGACGACCGAGCGTTCCCGGACGTCACCCCGCTCGCCCGGCAGGACCGGATCGCGGGCGATCTCCCGGCCGTCGGCGGTGCGCACCGAGAAGCACACGTAGCCGACAGGCTTCTCCGCCGTGCCGCCGCCGGGGCCCGCGACGCCGCTGATCGCGACCGCGACGTCGACCCCGAAGCGCTCCAGCGCGCCGGCCGCCATGGCGTGCACCGCCTCCGGGGACACCGCGCCGTGGGTCTCGAGCAGCTCGTGCGGCACGCCGAGCAGGTGTTCCTTGGCCTCGTTCGAGTACGAGACGACGCCGCCCTGCACGTGCCCGGAGGCCCCGGCGGGCGCGGTCAGCCGCCCCGCGAGCAGCCCGCCGGTGCACGACTCCGCGGTGGCGATGCTCCGCCCCGCCAGCAGACCGAACACGATCTCGTCGATGGTCTCCCCGGTCCGGGAGAACACCGCGCGGCCGTGGCGGGCGTCGATCTCGGCGACGACGGCGTCGTGGGCGGCCAGGGCGGCCTCGTCGTCGGGGCGGCGGCGCAGGTCGACCTCGAGAGTGAAGTCCCGCAGGCAGGTCGTGATCTCGAGGCGGCCCAGGTCGGTGTGCTCGCCCACCGTGCGCAGGGTGGCGGCGATGTCGGACTCGGGGACGCCGAAGAGCCGCAGGTGGGTCTCGGCGAACGGTGCGGTGCGCTCGAGCAGGGCGCGCAGCGGGGCGGTCGTGAGGGCGTCGGCCCACATCGCCTGCACCTCGCGGGGCGGCCCGGGGAGCACCAGCACCGACGGCGGGTAGCCGTCGGGGCCCTCGCCCGGCGGGACCGCCAGCCCCGGCGCGGTGCCCGCGGGGCGGATCGCCGTCGCCCCTCGCGGGACGAGCGCCTGCTTGCGGTTCGCCTCCGCCAGGGCGTCGGCGTCCCAGCGGAGCCGGTCCGCGAACTTCGCGATGATGTCGCCGACCACCTTCTCCATGTGCTCGTCGAGCTCGAGCGGGCGGCCCGTGACGTCGGCGACGACGGCCGCGGTGAGATCGTCCGCGGTCGGGCCGAGGCCGCCGCTGGTGACGACGAGGTCGACGCCGGACCCGGCGAGGAAGCGCAGCGCCGACTCCATCTCGTCCGGACGGTCGCCGACGAGGAGGATCTGCGTGACGTCGATCCCGAGCTCGCCCAGCCGCTCCGCGATCCACGGACCGTTGGCGTCGCGCACCCGGCCGGCGAGCAACTCGCTGCCGGTGGCGACGATGCCTGCGGTCGGTGCGCCGCCGCCGGCGGCTGCCCCGTCGTCGCCGCCCGCCGCCGGCCGTGCCGGGTCCAGGGACATGGGTTCCTCCTCCGCCGCGCCGGCCCCCGCCCGCCGGAGCCGGACCTCCACCGTCGACCATCCCACCAGGGCCGCCCGGGTCGTGCCGGGTCACGTCCGTGCCGGTGCGCGATGCCACCGGATGGACGTGCGACCTCGGCGGATCGGACGCTCAGTCACGAAACGAACGAGAACATCGTGTATCAGAGGCGATATTAGTGCTTACGAGTGATGAATGGACGACTGCTACCGTCAGGATTCTTGCGTAGAGTGAGCTGGTACCCGATCGGATGACTGGCAACCAGGTCCGCCGGGCCAGGCGGGAGGAGGCGTCCGTGGACCGTCCGTCCCACGCGCAGCCCGCCCTCGCCTCGTGAGCGCGGCCGCGGGCGTCCTCGCTGCGGTGGTCCTCGCGGTGGGTCTCGCCGTCGCCGCGGTGTCGCTGGTGCGCAACGCCCGGAGGCGCCGGACCCGGGACCTGCGGACGCTCGGCGTCGTCGGCTCCTCGATCGCGGCCCACGCCGTGGCGCGTCGGACCGACGACGGCCGGGTGGCGGCCCGGGAGATCGCCGAGGCCCTGCGCCTGCGCTACGGGGCGCGCCGGGTCGTCCTCACCGTCGGCCCCCTCCGGGAACGGGCGGGCGAGCCGCCGGCCGGCGGTGAGCCGGGCGCGCCCGCCGAGGCGTTCCGGGCCGGCCGCGGCGCGTCGCGCTGGCACCGCCGCACGGCGCCTGCGGCCGTCGGGTGCTGGATGGCCGCGGCGGACGCGACCGAGGTCCTCGTCGCGCCCATTGCGGCCCCGGAGGTGGGCGAGGCCGCCGAGGCCGGCGCCGTTCCCGAAGTGGTGCGGTCCCGGCACGGCGTCCTCGAGGTGCATGATCCGTCGCGGATCGGGGCGCAGTGCTGGCGCGGACCGACGCGGTCGGTGGTGCGGGGAGAACTGGCCCTGCTCGCGACGGTCGCCCGCCAGGTCGGCGCGGAGGTGGAGAACAGCCGCCTCGAGGCCCGGCTGCGCCGCGACGCCCACCGTGACCCGCTCACCACGCTGCTGAACCGGCCCGGCTTCCTCCAGGCCGCCGCGGACGAGGTGCAGGGCGGCTCGGGCGCGATCGCCGTCGTCTCCTTCGGGCTGCTCGACCAGGTCAACGACACCCTCGGCCACGCCCGCGGTGACGAGTTCGTGGCCCTCGCGGCCCGGCGCCTCGCCGCGGTCTGCGCGAGCGAGCGCGCCGCCGAGGTGGCTCCCGGCGCGCGCCTGGCGGCACGGCTCGAGGGCGACACCTACGCGGTCGTCGTCGCGGGCGTCGACGGCCCGGCCGCCCACGCCAGCGCCCAGGAGATGCGCGAGCACCTCGTCCGGCCCTTCGTGGTGGAGGGCATCCCGTTCGAGGCGCCCGTGCTGGTCGGCGTCGCCGTGGCCGGGACGCCGGCGCTCGCGGCCGAGGTGGACGGTGCGGTGGTCGCCTCCCGGCTGCTCGCCCGGGCCGACATCGCGCTGTCCGCCGCGCGGCTCGGAGGCAGCAGCCCGGTCCGCTGCTACGAACCGAGGATGGGCGAGCGGGCCGACCGCAGGCTCGCGCTGATCCGCGGGTTCGCCCCCGCCGTCGCCGACGGCAGCCTGCGCGTGCACTACCAGCCCACCGTCTCGCTCGAGGCCCGCACGGTCCTCGGGGTCGAGGCGCTCGCGCGATGGGAGCACCCCGACCTGGGCGCCCTGCTGCCTGACGAGTTCGTCCCCGTGCTCGAGGCGACCGGGCAGATCGCGGGTCTCACGGCCTTCGTGCTCGACGAGGCCCTCGCCGCCGCCCGGCGCTGGCTCGACCGGGGCCTGCGGCTCTCCGTCGCGGTCAACGTGTCGGTCGGCTCGCTCGACGACTCGTTCCCCCCGCTGGTGGCCGAGGCCCTCGCCCGCCACGGGGTGCCCGCGGACATGCTGACCCTCGAGGTCACCGAGGGCGGGGTGTCCGCGGAGCGCGAGCACGCGATGCCCGCGCTGCGCCTGCTGCACGTCATGGGATGCCGGCTGGCGGTGGACGACTTCGGTACCGGGCAGTCCTCGCTCGCCCATCTGCGCCACCTCCCCGTCGACCAGGTGAAGATCGACAAGAGCTTCGTCCTCGGCATGGGCACCGAGACCGGCGACGCCGCGGTGGTCCGCGCGATCGTCGAGATGGGTCACACGCTGGGGCTCACCGTGGTCGCCGAGGGCGTCGAGGACTGCGCCGTGCGCACCGCCCTGGCGGAGATGGGCTGCGACGTCGCGCAGGGCTATCTGGTGTCCCGTCCGCTGTCCGCGGGCCACCTCGACCAGTGGCTCGACTCCCTCGCGCGCGACGGGGGTGCCACCTCGGGCGTCGACGGGCCCTGTGTACGCTGGAGGCCACCCGCGGGGACGGCGCCGGAGAGTTCCGGAGCCGCCTGACCGGCGGGAAGACTGGCCCCTTTAGCTCAGTCGGCAGAGCGTCTCCATGGTAAGGAGAAGGTCTACGGTTCGATTCCGTAAAGGGGCTCGGTGCCAGGGAACCGGCGGGACGCCCCGCCGGTTACTCCCATGTCGAGGACCGGCCCGTCCGGTCCCTGGCAGCACTGTGGCGGTGTAGCTCAGGTGGCAGAGCAAACGGCTCATAATCGTTGTGTCGCCGGTTCAAGTCCGGCCACCGCTACCAAAACAGACACGACGTAGTCGTAGTACCGAAAGGACACTCCCCATGGCCACGACCGATGTGCGCCCCAAGATCACGCTCGCGTGCGAGGAGTGCAAGAACCGCAACTACATCACCAAGAAGAACCGGCGGAACGACCCCGACCGGCTCTCGCTGAAGAAGTTCTGCTCGCACTGCGGCACGCACCGCGGGCACCGCGAGACCCGCTGAGCTCCGGAAGACACGCACCGCCGTGCCGCTCGACGCCTCCTTCGTCGGACGCACCTGGCCGCCGCGCACCTACGTGGTCGGCCGGGAGAAGATCCGTGAGTTCGCCCGGGCCGTCGGCGCGACCGACCCCGTGCACACCGACGAGGACGCCGCACGCGCGGCGGGCCACACCGGGGTGATCGCGCCGCCCACGTTCCCGGTGGTGTTCACCTGGGAGGCGACGCGTGAGGTCGTGGACGACCCGGCCCTGGGCCTGGACTTCACCCGCGTCGTCCATCGCGACCAGTCCTTCGAGCTCCACCGCCCGGTGGTCGCCGGGGACGTCCTCACCACCGTCGTGAGCGTCGACGAGATCCGCGAGCTCGCGGGCAACGACGTCGTCACCTTCCGCTGCGACGTCACCGATCCCGACGGCGCGACGGTGCTGGTGAGTACGGCGACGTTGGTCGGGCGAGCCGGGGCGAGCGAAGCGACGGGGGAAGACTCCGGGGCGAGCTCATGAGCCTCCCCGACGTCGTCGTCGGCGACGAGATCCCCGGCCGCACCGTGCCGCTGACCCGGGCGGACCTGGTGCGCTACGCGGGCGCCTCCGGGGACCTCAACCCGATCCACTGGAACGAGCGCACCGCGGTCGACGTCGGCCTGCCGGGCGTCATCGCCCACGGCATGCTGACGATGGCCCTCGCCGCGCAGTACGTCGCGGACTGGGCGGGCGACCCGGCCGCCGTTCGTTCCTTCTCCACCCGCTTCACCCGGCCCGTCGTGGTCCCGGACGACGACGAGGGCGCCTCGGTCGAGTTCGGCGCGAAGGTGAAGGCGGTCGACGACGACGGCACGGTCACCCTCGCCGTGACCGCCACCGGTCCCGACGGCAAGGGCGTCCTCGGCAAGGCCCTCGCGGTCCTGCGCTAGCGGCCGCGGGTCCGCGGCTCCGGCTCAGTCGGAGCTGGACGGGCCGCCCAGCGCCGAGACCACCGCGCGGGACAGTGCCGCGGAGCCCAGGGCGTTCGGGTGCACCGGGAACGCGGGCGCCGTGGGGACGAGCCCCTCGATCCACTTCGTCCCGGGTACCTGGCAGATGTCGTGCCCGACGGTCGAGGCGTAGGTGTCCACGAACGTCGCCCTGCCGGCGCCCGCGCTGCGCTGGATGCGGGTGTTCAGATCGGCGAGCACGCCGCGCAGGTAGGCGACGTCCCCGGGACTGATCGGCACGGCGGGGTAGCAGCCGGGGCCGGTCGCCGGGAGCACCGCGGGGTAGCCGACCAGCGCGACACGGGCGTCCGGGGAGCGGCGGTGGACCTCCTTGAGGACGGTCGCGAGCTTGCCGCCGAGCGCGTTGATGCGCTGGCGGAGCTCGTCGGTGCCGCCCGCGGTGTAGCGGTCCTTGCAGGGCGAGCCGAACGGCGTCGCGCTCAGGCAGCTCTTCACGATCTCGGAGAACCCGATGTCGTTGCCGCCGATGCCGACGGTGACGAGCTTCGTGTCCTCCGCCAACGCGGAGTACTGCGCCGGGTTGGTCCCCGCATCCGTCTGCTGCGCCGTGGAGAACTCCTTGCTCGTGGCTCCGGAGCAGCTGACGTCGGTGAGGGTCGCGCCCAGCGCGGTCGCCGTCAGGTGGGGGTAGTTGTTCACCGAGCGGAAGCAGCCCGGCGGTGGCCCCGCGTTGGTACCGGTCAGCGGGGACGCGGTGTAGGAGTCACCGAGCGCCACGTAGGGCGAGTCACCCCCGCCGCCCGGATTCGCCGCCGCCACGCCCGCGCCGGTGACCGCCAGGACACCCACGATCACGCAGGCCGTCCACGTCCGCCGCACTCGATCCCCGCCGCCCACGCTGTCCTCTCGCCGAGATGGTCGGTGCTCACCGCGGCGACCGGGCTCGCCCCCGGCCGCGCGTGAGGTGGTCGGTCAGGACATCTCGGCGAGGAGCTCGGCCATGCGGCCGACCCCCGTGCGCAGGTCGTCGTCTCCCAGTGCGTAGGACAGCCGGAAGTAGCCGGGGGTCCCGAAGGCCTCGCCGGGCACCACCGCGACCTCGGCGTGCTCGAGGATCGCGGCGGCCAGGTCCACCGAGGTCTGCGGGCGCGCGCCACGCAGCTCGCGCCCGAGCAGCCCCCGGACGTCGGCGTAGGCGTAGAAGGCGCCGCGCGGGGTCGGGCACTCGACGCCGTCGATAGCGGAGAGCATCTCGACGATCGTGCGGCGGCGGCGGTCGAAGGCCGCCCGCATCTCGTCGACCGCGTCGAGCGAGCCGGACACGGCCGCGAGGGCGGCGCGCTGCGCGACGTTGCAGACGTTCGAGGTCAGGTGGGACTGCATGTTCGCGGCGGCCTTGACCACGTCCTCCGGGCCGATGAGCCAGCCGACGCGCCACCCGGTCATCGCGTAGGTCTTCGCGACCCCGTTGACGACGATGCAGCGGTCGGCCATCTCGGGGACGGCGACGGGCATCGAGACGTGCTCGGCCCCGTCGTAGACGAGGTGCTCGTAGATCTCGTCGGCGATCACCCAGATGCCGTGCTCGGCGGCCCAGCGCCCGATGGCCTCGACCAGCTCCCGCGGGGCGACCGCTCCGGTGGGGTTGGACGGCGAGCACCACAGCAGCACCTTGGTGCGCGGGGTGCGGGCGGCCTCGAGGGCCTCGACGGTCGGCAGGAACCCGGTGGAGGCGTCGGCGTCGACCTGCACCGGGTCGCCCCCGGCCATGCGCGCGGCCTCGGGGTAGGTGGTCCAGAACGGCGCGGGGAGGAGCACCTCGTCGCCGGGGTCGACGATCGTCGCGAACGCCTCGAACACGGCCTGCTTGCCGCCGTTGGTGATGAGCACCTGGGAGGGCTTCACCTGCCAGCCGGAGTCGCGCAGCGTCTTGGCGGCGACCGCCTCGCGGAGCTCCGGGAGCCCGCCCGCGGGGGAGTAGCGGTGGTTCTTCGCGTCGCCGCACGCGGCGACGGCGGCGTCGACGACCGGCTGCGGGGTCGGGAAGTCCGGTTCGCCCGCGCCGAAGCCGATGACCGGTCGGCCTGCGGCCTTGAGTGCCTTCGCCTTCGCATCCACCGCGAGCGTCGCCGACTCCGCGATGCCTCCGATGCGCGCGGAGATGCGGCGGTCGGTGGCGGCCGGGGCGAGGTCCGAGGACCCGGAGGACGTGACTGCGGTCATGCCCCGGATTCTGGCAGACACCCTCCCCGCTCCGGCGAGGTGATTCCGCCTTCCGCGTCCCCGGTCGCAGGGCCGGGGCGAGGGTCCACAGCAGGGGTGCCGTACGATCGATGCACGGGACGACGGGTCCTCGGTCTCGGCGTGCGTGCACTGTGGTGAGCGCGTGCCGTGCGAGAACTCCGCCGTCCGGGCGACTCCCGACGGGTCGCCACAGGGGCGTAGCTCAATTGGCAGAGCAGCGGTCTCCAAAACCGCAGGTTGCAGGTTCAAGTCCTGTCGCCCCTGCATTCCGGGCCGCCCGCGGCACGGACACGGTGAACAGACGAGCCGGGGTGAGGACGGAACAGTGAGCGAGGACACGGGCGGACGGCGTCGCCCCGGTGCCGACGGCGCCGGGCGGTCCGACGACCCGTCCCGCCCCGTCACCGCGGCAGGCCGACGCCGCCGCGGTGCGGCCGACGGTGACGAGACCGGGGGGAGCACCCGGGTCGACCCGGCCCGCGGGGACAAGGGCGCCCCCACACCCGCACGCGACGGCCGCTCGGGATCGTCCGAGGGCTCGGCGATCGCCCGGTTGCGGCGGTTCCTCCGCGAGGTCGTCGCGGAGCTGCGCAAGGTCCACTGGCCGACGCGGCGCCAGATCGTCGTCTACACGGTGGTCGTTCTGGTGTTCGTCGCGTTCATGGTCACGCTGGTCGGGCTGCTGGACGTCGGGTTCCAGAAGCTCACCTTCGCCCTGTTCGGCTGACCCGTGTCCCGACCGGTCCCGGCCGGGGACCACGCCGGCCGGCACCACCGCGCGGGAGGGCCGCGCACCCGAAGGAAGTGAGACGAGAAGTGACCTCCGGAGAAGTAGGCGAGCACGGGAACGACGGCGAGCCCGAGCTCGTCGCCGAGTCCCGCACGCGCGGCGTCATGGTGCGCGAGGGCTCGGACCTGAGCACCGAGGAGGCGCCGGCCACCCTCGATGACGCCCAGGTGGCGCAGGCCGCCGCCCGGGCGCGCGAGGACGCGGACGAGGACGTCGACGAGGACGCCGCCGAGGTGGACCCGCAGGCCGATCTGGCCACCGCGCGTGCCGCGCTCGGCGTGCCGTCCGACGACGAGGCCTCGGAGCTGCCGGCCCAGGCGGTGACGGACGCGGACGAGTCCGCCGTCGGGGCCGAGGGCGCGGCGGTCGAGGAGGCCGTCGTCGAGGAGGCCGCCGAGGAGGAGGCCGCCGCCGAGGAGGAGGGCGCCGCCGAGGAGGTGGCGGCCGAGGAGGAGCCCGAGGATCCGGTGGAGGCCCTCAAGGCCTCCATGCGCCTGGCGCCCGGCGACTGGTACGTCGTGCACTCCTACGCCGGCTACGAGAACAAGGTGAAGACCAACCTCGAGACGCGCGTGCAGACGCTCGACGTCGAGGACTTCATCTTCCAGGTCGAGGTGCCGACCGAAGAGGTCACCGAGATCAAGAACGGGCAGCGCAAGCAGGTCCAGCGCAAGGTGCTGCCCGGGTACATCCTCGTGCGGATGGACCTCAACGACGCCTCGTGGAGCGCGGTGCGCAACACCCCCGGCGTCACCGGCTTCGTCGGTGCGACGTCGCGGCCCTCGCCGCTGACGCTCAACGAGGTCGTCAAGTTCCTGCTCCCGCGGCAGGAGACGCCGAAGAAGGCCAAGGGCACCAGCGACGCGGCCGCCGGTTCCGCCGCTGCGGGTACCCCGTCGCCGGTCGAGGTGGACTTCGAGGTCGGCGAGTCGGTCACCGTCATGGACGGCCCGTTCGCGACGCTCCCGGCGAGCATCTCCGAGGTCAACGTCGACGCCCAGAAGGTCAAGGTCCTGGTCTCGATCTTCGGCCGGGAGACCCCGGTGGAGCTCGGGTTCAACCAGGTCTCGAAGATCTGAGTAGCACCACCGAGCCGTCCCCCGGCGCCGTGATGGCGCCGGGGGCGACGCCGGTCCGCGGTCCGGACGCGGCCGGTTGCCCCGATGAGAACGTGAGGAAGCTGTAGGGATGCCCCCGAAGAAGAGGCGACTGTCCGCAGTCGTCAAGCTGCAGATCAAGGCGGGCGCGGCGACGCCCGCGCCGCCCGTCGGCCCCGCGCTGGGCCAGCACGGCGTCAACATCATGGAGTTCTGCAAGGCCTACAACGCGGCCACCGAGGCGCAGCGTGGTCAGGTCGTGCCGGTCGAGATCTCGATCTTCGAGGACCGCTCCTTCACCTTCGCGCTCAAGACGCCACCCGCAGCCAAGCTGCTGCTGGCCGCCGCGGGTGTCCCCTCGGGGAGCGCGACGCCGCACACCAAGAAGGTCGGCTCGGTGACCGACGCACAGGTCCGCGAGATCGCCCAGACCAAGATGGCCGATCTCAACGCGACCGACCTCGACCAGGCCGCGAAGATCATCGCCGGGACCGCCCGGTCGATGGGCCTGACCGTCTCCGGCTGACACCCGCCGGAGTCCCGTGGGAGGGCGCGCGCCGCCCGGAACCACACCTGATCCGCGAAACGCCCAGAATCTGGGAAAGACCGAAGGACAGCTCATGAAGCGCAGCAAGGCCTACCGCCAGGCAGCCGAACTGATCGACGAGGACGCGCTCTACGCGCCCCTCGAGGCCGTCGAGCTCGCCAAGAAGACCTCGGCGACGAAGATGGACGCGACGGTCGAGGTCGCCATGCGGCTCGGCGTCGACCCCCGCAAGGCCGACCAGATGGTGCGCGGCACCATCAACCTCCCGCACGGCACCGGCAAGACCGCCCGGGTGATCGTCTTCGCGACCGGTGACAAGGCCACCGAGGCGGAGAACGCCGGCGCCGACGTCGTCGGCTCGGACGACCTCATCGAGCGCATCCAGGGCGGCTGGCTGGACTTCGACGCCGCCGTCGCCGCGCCGGACCAGATGGCGAAGGTCGGGCGGGTCGCCCGCATCCTCGGCCCCCGCGGCCTCATGCCGAACCCGAAGACCGGCACGGTCACTCCGGACGTGGCCCGTGCCGTCTCCGACATCAAGGGCGGGAAGGTCAACTTCCGCGTCGACAAGCAGGCGAACCTCCACCTGGTCATCGGCAAGGCCAGCTTCGACGCGGAGAAGCTCGTCGAGAACTACGGGGCAGCTCTCGACGAGATCCTCCGGGCGAAGCCGGCCGCGGCGAAGGGTCGCTACGTCAAGAAGATCACCGTGACGACCACGATGGGCCCCGGTATCCCGGTGGACCCGAGCCGCACGCGGAACCTCACCTCGACCGAGAACGCCTGAGACCCACCCAGGCGCGACGACCGGCCCGGGTCACCCCGCTCGTCGGGGTGGCCCGGGCCGTCGCGTAGCCTGGTGGCGACAAGCCCGGTGGGTCCTGTACCCAGGTTCCGCCGGCATCGTCACCGAGTTCCACCCGAGACCGCTGGTCTCCTCCTGGTGCAGCCGCCGAGGCCGTTGCCGGGAGGACGAAGGTCCCTCACCGGACGACCCGCGCAGGAGAACGAGGCAGCGATGTGCGCGGGCCCACGGCCCGCCGAGACATCCAGCCCCGTGCCCCTGCGCACGGGGCTTTTTTCATGGCCTCAGGCGTCCCTACAGGGCTCCTCCCCGGCGTGACCGTGCGGACGAATCACCAACGCCCGAGTGAGGAAAGGAGGCGCGGATGGCCGAACGTGCACCGGCCGCCGAGAAGGTGGCCGCCGTCGCCGAGATCACCGCGGAGTTCCGCGATGCCTCGGCCATGGTCGTCACCGAGTACCGGGGCCTGTCGATGAAGCAGATCACGCAGCTGCGGCGCTCGCTGGGTTCCGACGTCAACTACACCGTCGCGAAGAACACCCTGGTCAAGCGCGCTGCCGCCGACGCAGGTGTGGAGGGTCTCGACGACCTGCTCGTCGGACCGACCGCGATCGCGTTCGTCTCCGGTGAGCCCGTCGACGCCGCCAAGGCGCTGCGCGCGTTCCAGAAGGACAACAAGGCGCTCGTGGTCAAGGGCGGCTACATGGAGGGCCGTGCGCTCTCCGCCGCCGAGGTCGACCAGCTGGCCGACCTGGACTCCCGCGAGGTCCTGCTGGCGAGGCTCGCCGGCGCCATGAAGGGCAACCTCGCCAAGGCCGCGAGCCTGTTCAACGCGCCCGCCTCGCAGATCGCCCGCCTCGCGGCGGCCCTGCAGGAGAAGCGCCAGAACGAGGGTGGCGGCGAGCCCGCCACCGAGGCCACCGAGGCCACCGAGGCCACCAAGGCCACCGAGGACGCCGAGTCCTGATCCACCGGGCCGGGCACGCACCGGCCCCGGCCCCCGGGCGCGTCGACGACCCGCCCACCACCCACGCAGGAAGGAACGCCCCACCATGGCGAAGCTGTCCACCGACGAGCTGCTCGACGCCTTCAAGGACATGACGCTGCTCGAGCTCTCGGAGTTCGTGAAGAAGTTCGAGGACACCTTCGAGGTCACCGCCGCGGCCCCGGTCGCCGCTGCGGCCGCCCCGGCCGCCGGCGGTACCGCCGCCCCGGTCGAGGAGGAGAAGGACGAGTTCAACGTCGTCCTCGACTCCGCGGGCGACAAGAAGATCCAGGTCATCAAGGTCGTCCGTGAGGTCGTCTCCGGGCTGGGCCTCAAGGAGGCCAAGGAGCTCGTCGAGAGCGCCCCGAAGGCGCTCCTCGAGGGCGTCACCAAGGAGGCCGCCGAGGCCGCGAAGGCGAAGCTCGAGGAGTCCGGCGCCAAGATCAGCCTGACCTGATCCGACCGCTCCGCCCGTCTCCCTGAAGGGGTACGGGCTCTTGCACCGCCACGAGAGGGCGGGGTCCCACGCGGACCCCGCCCTTTCGTGTGTGCACCGTTCGTACCAGCGAAAACGGCCTCGCCGGGGCACAGCCGCCTGCGCTGTGTGGCTGTCCCCCCTGGGGGGGAGGACTCAATGGGTGACCGGAGTTACCCGTCCAGTAACCTCGCCCTGCGCCCGTCGTTGACGCTGTGATGCCCGACTCTTCGGGGGGTTGCGCCGTCGCTCGGCGCACAACGCGACATCGCGCTGCGGCCGATGCGTCGCGACGGAGTCGGACACCAGGCCGGGAGGAACTCAATGGGTGGCGTCGAGGTCGGGATCAAGAACCTCTCGAAGTCGTTCGGGAGCTCGAACATCTGGTCCGACGTGACGCTGACGCTGCCCGCGGGGGAGATCAGTGTGCTGCTGGGTCCTTCGGGGACCGGTAAGTCGGTGCTGCTGAAGTCCATCATCGGGCTGCTGAAGCCGGAGAAGGGCTCGATCTTCATTCACGACACGGATCTGGTCCGGTGCAGCGAGCACCGGCTCTATGAGATCCGGAAGCTGTTCGGGGTGTTGTTCCAGGATGGCGCGCTGTTCGGGTCGATGAACCTGTTCGACAACATCGCGTTCCCGCTGCGCGAGCACACCAAGAAGAGCGAGTCCGAGGTTCGCGACATCGTCATGGAGAAGATGACGATGGTCGGCTTGGTGGGCGACGAGCGCAAGCTGCCGGGGGAGATCTCCGGCGGCATGCGCAAGCGGGCCGGCCTGGCGCGGGCGCTGGTGCTGGACCCGGAGATCATCCTGTTCGATGAGCCGGACTCGGGCCTGGACCCGGTGCGTACCGCGTACCTGAACCAGTTGATCATTGACCTGAACGCGCAGACCGACTCGACGTTCCTGATCGTCACCCACGACATCAACACCGCGCAGACCGTGCCGGACAACATCGGGTTGCTGTACCGCAAGCACCTGGCCATGTTCGGGCCGCGCGAGGTCCTGTTGACCAGCGA
>NZ_DASXJS010000219.1:0-23248 GCF_036497245.1 Actinomycetospora sp.
TGGGGTGGCTGTTGACCGGTGCGCTCCCGCGCTCGTGAGCACTTTCGGGCGCTATAGCGCCCGAAAGTGCTCACGAGCGCGGGAGCGCACCGGTCAACAGCCACCCCAGCCCGGTCGCGTAGCTCGCCCGCAGCTCGTCGACCGGCACCGGCCCGCCGTCGGGGGAGGCGGCGACCGCGGCGTCGCCGATCGCGTGGGTCACCAGGACGCGGATCGCGGTGTCCTGCGCCGCGCGGTCGTCCACCCCGGCACGGGCGAGCAGGACCCGCATCGACTCCCCGAGCCGCTGCGCGTTCTCCCCCCGCGCCCCCTGACGGGCCACGAAGTGCGGCACGAGCCCGGGGTGGGAGAGCAGCAGTTCGTGGCTGGCGGTCATGACCTCGGTGAGCCCGGCCGCCGGGTCCGTGTCCGGCGCGGGGAGCGCGAGCGCGCCCAGCAGGTCGTCGAGCACCGCGTCGAGCAACCCGTCCCGGCCCTCGACGTGGCTGTAGAGGGCGTTCGGTGCGACGCCCAGCCGCGCGGCCACGGCGCGCATCGATAACGTCGGGCCCTGCTCGAGCACCGCCCGCGCCGCCGACACGACGGCCTCGCGGCTCAGCCCCGCCCGTTGCCCCGGTCCCCTCATCCTGTCCAACTGTACGCTGTCCAGCTAAACTGGACTCGTCCACCTCCGGAGGTCGCCATGTCACTCGCCCCCGACGCCGTCATCGGGACCGCCGCAGGCGTGCCCTACGTGCTGCGCCCGCCGGCCACCCCGCGTCCCGACGCGCCGGTGGTCCTCGCCTGGCACCTCATGGACGCGCCGCGCACCGAGCAGGCCTTCGCCGCCGCGCTGCCGCTCGAGGGTCTCGACGCCTGGCGGCTCTACCCCGGCCTGCCGATGTGCGGGGCGCGCTCGCCGGGCTTCGAGGAGATCATGCGGCTCGGTCAGGAGGAGCCGGTCCTCAACCTGCACGGGGCCGTCAACGCCCGGGCCGTCGCCGAGCTGCCCGCGTTCCTCGACGCGGTGCGCGCGGAGCACGGCATCGGCGGCGGACCGGTCGCCGTCGTCGGTGGCTCGGCGGGGGCAGGGATCGCCGGGGCGGCCGTCGTCGAGAAGGTCGTCGATGCGCGTGCCGCGGTCCTGATCAGCCCGCTCCTGCAGTTGCGGCCGGTGGTGGCGGAGCTCGCGGCGTTCTTCGGGATGGACTACCGCTGGACGCCCGAGTCCGAGGCCGTGGGAGACCGGATGGATCTCGTGGCCAGGTCCGGGGAGCTCGGGGACGTGCCGGTGCGCTGCATCGTCGGCGCGCGGGACGCCGCCGAGGCGTTCCTCTACCCGGCGGGCCGGCTGCGTGACCTGCTGCGCGAGCGCGGGGTGGACGCCGACCTGCACGTGATCGACGGGATGGGCCACGCGCTCGCCGAGGAGCCCGGGGTCGAGGCCGCACCGCAGACCGCCCACGCGGCGCAGGTCGACGCGCTCGCCGTCGCGTGGCTGGCTCAGGCCTTCGAGTTGGCCTGACCCAGCGCCTTCGTCAGGTCGGCGAGCAGCTGCGGGACGTCGTCGCGCGGGACCACCGCCTGGACCACGGCCATCGTCGACGGGTCGTCGCGCGCCGCGGCGAGGGCCTCCCGCAGCGCCCCCACCGTCTCCGCGTGGCACGCCCTGGCCCCGCCGGCCGGGGCGAACATCGCGGGGACGGCCGTCCAGTCCCAGCGCGTGATGTCGTTGTACGGCTCGGTCGGCCCGTGGATGGCGCGCTCGACGGTGTACCCGTCGTTGTCGACCACGACGACGAGCGGGGCGAGACCCTCCCGCACCATCGTCCCGAGCTCGGCGACCGTCAGCTGCGCGGCGCCGTCGCCGATGAGCAGGATCCCCCGTGAGTCGGGCTGGGCCAGGCAGGCGCCGAGGGTGGCCGGGAGCGTGTAGCCGATCGAGGCCCACAGCGGCTGCCCGATGAACGTCACCCCGCTCGGGAGCCGGTGCGTGGAGGCGCCGTAGAACGACGTGCCCTGGTCGGCGAGCACGACGTCGCCCTCGCGCAGGAAACCCGCGACCTCCGCCCACAGCGCGTCCTGGCTCAGCGGCTCGGACGCGTCCGCGGCCGGGAGCGGCGGGGTCGGGGCAGGCTGCCGCGGCGTCGCCCCGCCCTGGGCGGCGAGCTCGCGCACGAGCGGGACGAGCGCACCGAGGGCGGACGGCAGCTCGACGGGGGAGAAGGTCGCGGCGCCGACGCTCGCGGTCCGCGGCCCGAGCTCGATCGTGCGCGACCGGGTGATCCGCTGGGTGAAGAACCCGCTGGTCAGGTCGGTGAACTGGACGCCGGCGACGATCAGCGCCGCCGCGTCCTCCACGATGGCCCGGACCTCCTCGGCGCTCGCGCCGCCCGCGTACGTCCCCACGAAGTGGTTCACGCTCTCGTCGACGAGGCTCTTCGCCCACACCGTCGTCGCGTGCGGCACCGGGCCCGCGCCGAGCAGCTCGCGGAGCACGTCCCGCCCGCCCACGCGGTGGGTCAGCAGCCCGGCGAGCAGCGCGACCCGGTCGACCGAGCCCGCCCGTTCCAGCAGGGCACGGGCGCTCTCGACGAACCCGGCCAGCGCCTCCGGATCAGTGGTGTCGACGGGGGCGGGCAGGGGTTCCGACGGCGGTTCGACGGCGGCGGCGGAGACATCGGTCGGGATCAGCAGGTAGCCCGGCAGGTGCCGGTCCCGGACCTCGGCGAGCACCCGGTCGATCTCGGCGCGGGCGGTGTCGACGGTCACGGCCGCACGGGCGCAGGTGATGCCCTCGTGCATCGTCATGAAGTGGGTGAACACGCCGTCGCCCAGCGAGTGGTGCACCACCCGGTGCGCGTCCTGGTGGTCGGTCGACGGGGCGCCGACGACGTGCACGACCGGGACGTGCTCGGCGAAGCTCCCGGCCATCGCGTTGATCGCGGACAGCTCGCCGACCCCGAACGCCGTCGCCAGGGCGGCCATCCCGCGCAGCCGGCCGTAGCCGTCGGCGGCGTACCCGGCGTCGAGCTCGTTCGCGCACCCGACCCACCTGAGCTGCTCGTGACCGACGACGTGGTCGAGCATCGCGAGGTTGTAGTCGCCCGGGACCCCGAAGACGTGCTCGACGCCGACCTCGGCGAGCCGGTCGAAGAGGTAGTCCGCGACGCAGTAGGTCATGGGGCGAGATGCTGCCAGCTCCCCCCGACCGCCTGCGACGATTCGCCCGTGAACTCCGTGGGCGGGAACTCCGTGGGCTCGAGCTCGGTCGGCATGCTTCGCCTCGCCGCCCTGCGCCTGGTCGGGCCGCGCTGCGCCACGCCCGCCGACGCCGTGGCGGTGCTCGGTGCCGCGCAGGGTCAGGACCTGCCGGGCGTGCTCGAGTCGATCGCGCTGCGGACGTCGTCCGGGGACGTCGGCGAGGCGCGGCAGGCGTTCGACGACGGCCTCGTCGTCCGGTCCTGGCCCATGCGCCGGACCCTGCACGTCGTCCCGGCCCGCGACCTGGCCTGGATGCTCCCGCTGGCCACGGCCCGCCCGCTGGCCGAGGCGGCGAAGCGCCGGACGCAGTTCGGGCTGGCCGACGAGACCGTCGAGCGCGCGGGCGAAGTGGCGCGCGAGGCCCTGGCCGGGGGCGGGCGGCTCACCCGCGCCGAGCTCGCCCAGCGCTGGGCGGACGCAGGCCTGGCCCTCGAGTCCTCGCACGTCACGCACACGATCTCGGTGCTCGCGATGCACGGGGTGCTGGCGTACGGGCCGTTCGTGACGTCCAAGGAGACGCAGCGGAGCGGAGCTCGACCATCGAGCCCGGAACAGGGGCTGGTGCTGCTCGACGACTGGGTGCCGGAGCCGCGCACGCTCGACCGGGAGGAAGCGCTGGCCGAGTGGGCGCGGACCTACTTCACCGGCCACGGGCCGGCCCGCCGCCAGGACTTCGCCCGCTGGACGGGGCTGCCCGCCGCCGACGTCCGGACCGCGATCGACGGCGCGCGGGAGCACCTCGTCTCCGACGGGGCGGGGATGTTCCTCGACCCGGCCACCCCGGAGCGCCTCGAATCGGCCACCGACCCCGGCGGCGAGCTCCTCCTGCCCGGGTTCGACGAGTTCGTGCTCGGCTACGGCGAGCGCGCCGAGATCCTCGATGCCGAGCACGCGGACCGGATCGTGCCCGGGGGCAACGGGGTCTTCCGGCCGACGATCGTGCGCGACGGCCGCGTGGTCGGCTGCTGGAAGTGGGCGGGCACCGGGAAGAACCGGCGGGTGGAACGGGAGCTCTTCGGGTGATCATGTACGGGGCCGCGATCAGGGAGCAGACTCCCGGGTCATGACCTCTACGGCACGGGAGCAGCGCAGCCCTCGACCGGGGACGTCCGCGGTGACGGCGCCCCACAGCATCGACATCCCGACGGTCCCGGTCGGCGCACTGCTCGACGGAGCGGCCCGCCGGTACTCCGACCGGCCCGCCCTCGTGCACCACGACGACGTCATCACCTTCCGCGGGCTGTGGGAGGAGGCGTGCGACGTCGCGCATGCGCTCGTCGAGCGGGGCGTCCGCCCGGGCGACGTCGTCGCGCTGCATCTGCCCAACCGGCTCGCCTGGCCGATCGCCTACCACGGGATCCTGCTGGCCGGGGCCACCGTCGCGCTCGCCAGCCCGGCCCTGCCCCGCGACCTGCTCGACGCGCAGCTCGCCGACGCGGGCGCGGTCGCCGTCGTGAGCCTGGACCCGTCGCTGGAGAACGTGATCACGACCGACGGCCGGCACCTCGACCTCCCCGTCGGCGAGCACACCTCGCCCCCGTGGGTCGACCTGGACCCCGCCGTCGCGCTCGCCCACCTGGCCTACACCGGCGGCACGACGGGACGGTCCAAGGGCGTCGAGCTGACCCACGCGAACGTCGTGGCCAACGTCCTGCAGTACGTGGCGACGTCGGCGGGGGCGGATCCGGTGCCGGACGTCGCGGGCGGGGTCACCGTGGAGCAGACCTCGCCGCCCGAGGAGCACCCGGTCCGGCTCGGCGAGGCGGTCTCGCTCGCCGTCGCCCCGTGGTTCCACGCGATGGGGACCAACGGCCTGACCATCGGCCTGGTCACCGGCGCGACCGCCGTGATCCAGGACCGCTTCGACCCGGCCGTGTACCTCGCCGACGTCGAGCGGCACCGGGTGACGACGCTGTCCGGGGCGCCCGCGATGTACCACGCGCTGCTCGCCCACCCGGAGGCCTCGACGCGTGACCTGGGCTCGGTGCGCACCGTGACCTCGGGGGCCAGCCCGATGGCCGTCGCGCAGGCCGAGAAGATCGCCGCGCTGATGCCTGGGGCCGTCGTCGTCGAGGGGTACGGCCTCACCGAGGCGACCATGGGCCTCTGCATCTCGCCCTCGGAGCGGTCGGCGTCCCGGCGCGTCGGGACGGTCGGCCTGCCGGTCCCGAACACCGAGATCGTGCTGCTTCCCGTCGAGTCCGGCAGGCCCGGCGACGAGCCGGTGACCCTCGGCGACCGCGGCGAGATCTGGGCCCGCGGACCGCAGGTGATGCAGCGCTATCACGAGCGTCCGGACGAGACCGCCGCCGGACTCGTCGACGGCTGGCTGCGCACCGGGGACATCGGGATCCTCGGTGAGGACGGGTACCTCGAGGTGGTCGACCGGGCCAAGGACATGCTGCTCTACAAGGGCTACAACGTCTTCCCGCGCGAGCTCGAGGAACTGCTGGCCGCGCGGCCGGAGGTCCGCACCGCCGCCGTCGTGGGGCTCCCCGACGACGCGGTCGGCGAGCTGCCGACCGCCGCGGTCGTGCTCGTCCCCGGCGCCCCCGACGGCGCGGTGGGCGAACTGGCCGCCGCGGTGAACGGCGTCGTCCGCCCCTACGAGCGCCTGCGCCGGATCTACACGGTGGACGCTCTGCCGATGTCCGCGGCCGGCAAGGTCCTCAAGGGTGACCTCCGTGAGGCGTTGCTCGCCACCGACGGCGGGCCGGAGTGGGTGGACGGCGCTTCCTGAGAGCCGGGTTCCGCGAGCACCGGAACCTCCTGGTCCGAACGGACGATCACACTGCAGTTGGGCGCCCTGATCGCGGCGTCGGGCGGCACCCGGTGCCGCGGTTCTCATGTTGGCGCTGCGCGAATGCGCGACTCCCTAGCGTTGACGTCCGTCCCCGCCGCCGGTTCCCCCGACCCGGCGGCGGGGCGGACTCGCACCCGACCCCCGAGGGAGCTCCGTCCCCGCATGAGCAGTCCCGACCAGTTCCAGTGGTCACCGTCCGGCCCCCGGCCCCGCAGGGCCGCCCGGCTGCTCGCCGTTCTCGGCGTCCTCACGCTCCCCGCGCTGGCGCTCGGCCTCTGGGTCGGCGGCGTCGTCGGTGTGTGGCTCGCCCTCGGCGTCGCCACCGTCGCGCTCGGTCTGGGCACCGCCGTGCTCGCCGGCACCGCCCTGTTCCGCACGTCCGAGGACGCCGCGCCCGACACCGGAGACTTCGTGCCCGGCGCCCGCGTGCTCGTCGTCGGCGGCGGCTACGTCGGGCTCGTCGCCGCGCGGGCACTCCAGGCCCGCCTGGGCATCGCCGGCGACGGCAGGCACCGCGGCAGCAGGCCCGGGCGCTCCCGCGCCTCGGTGCCGATCGGCTCGGTGACCGTGGTCGACCCGCAGCCGCACATGACCTACCAGCCGTTCCTGCCCGAGGCCGCCGGAGGCTCCATCGCGCCGCGGCACCTCACGGTCTCCCTGCGCCGCGTGCTCGACCGCTGCGACGTCGTCACCGGCTCCGTCGTGGCCGTCGACGACGTCCGCCGCCACGCCGTCGTGCACCTGCCCGACGGGTCCTCGCGGGAGGTCCCCTACGACGTCCTCGTCGTCGCCCCCGGGGCCATCGCCCGCGAGCTCCCGGTCCCCGGGCTGGCCGAGCGCGCCCTGGGCTTCCGCTCGGTCGGCGACGCCGCCGCGCTGCGCGACCACGTGCTCTCCCGGCTCGACGCCGCCGCCTCGATCGCGCCCACCTCGCCGGCCGAGGCGGCACGCCGACGGCGGCTGCTCACGTTCGTCGTCGTCGGCGGCGGCTTCGCGGGCATCGAGGCCCTCGGCGAGCTGGAGGACCTCACCCGCCGGGCCGGACGCCAGATCGGGGTCGACCCGGACGAGATGCGCTGGGTGCTCGTCGAGGCGGCCCGGCGGATCATGCCCGAGGTCACCGAGCCGACCGCGGCGCGCGTGCACGGCAAGCTGACCCGACGCGGCATCGAGGTGCGCGTCGGCGCGGGGCTGGTCTCCGCCCTCGACGGCGAGGTGCGGCTCGCGGACGGCACCGCGATCCCGTCCGACACGGTGATCGTGGCGGCGGGCACCCGCCCGCACCCGCTGCTCGAGCGCACCGACCTGCCCCTCGAGCGCACCGGCAAGGTCCGCTGCACGGCGATGCTGCAGGTCATCGGCAGGCCGCACGCCTTCGCCGCGGGTGACGGTGCCGCGGTGCCCGACCTCGCGCGCGGTGCCCTGCTGGCCGACGAGGACCCGAAGGTGCTGACCGCACCCACCGCCCAGCACGCGGTCCGGCAGGCGCAGGTCCTCGCCGACAACGTCGTGGCGTTCCTCGGCGGGCGGCCGCTGCAGCCGTACCGGCACTCGTCGACCGGCGTCGTGGCGGGTCTCGGCCGCAGGCGCGGTGTGGCCGAGATCCGCGGGCTGCGGCTGATGGGGTGGCCGGCCTACGTGCTGCACCGCGCCTACCACCTGTGGGCCATGCCGACGGCCGAGCGCAAGGCCCGCATCGTCCTGGACTGGGTCGGCTCGGCGCTGCTCGGCCGGGACCCGGTGGCCGCAGGCGCCGTGGTGCCCGCCCCGCGCCGGGGGGATGCGGACGTGGACGTGCCCGTGGGCGTCGCCGCCGGCGTCAGCGATGCGGCGACGCAGACGTCCGACGTCAGAAACTCCACATCCTCGGTCGCGCCCTCGGTGGCCGCCCCGGCGGTCTGGGGCGCGGCTCCGGCCCGCGTCACCGTCGAGGTGGACCAGCCGACCCTGCGCGAGCCGCACCCGTCGTTCCCGTCCGCGGTCGGATCGGCCCCCGCCGTCCCGGCCGGGGCGCGCCCGGACCACGCGATCACCGGGGACCAGCCGGCCCTCACGTGGATCCGTCCGGGGCGTCACGACTTCCTGGAGCGGTAGGCGTCACGGTTCGCCAGGCGTCACGGTTCGCCGGGCGTCACGGTCCGGCAGTCGTCACCGTGCGGTGGTGCGCGAACAGGCGCCGTTCGTACGCGACGACGGTCGCCATGATCTCCTCCCGCCACGGGGTGGAGACCGCACGCCGGTAGCCCGCGTCGTCGAACACCGACGCGTCGGTGAGCTCGTGGACCGTGAGGTGGTCGGGCCCGCCGCCCACGAGGCGCCGGAACCGTGTCGCCCGGCGCCATCCGGGGACGGCACGCAGCAGCGGGAGGTGCTCGCGGAGGTACCACTCCTCGAGCGCGCCGGGGTCCGTGCTGGTCATCCCGACGGTGAGCAGCAGCGATGCGGGCCCCGGCGCGGGCGGACCGGGTGCGTCGAGCCGTCGGTAGATCCGCCGGTCCAGGGTCGCGAGCCGCTCGACGACGGTGCGCTCATAGGGGCTGCGGACCCGGGCGCTCGCGTACTCGGCGGAGTCCAGGGCGTCGAGGCGCAGCGGGTAGACGGCGAGCCAGCCCGGTGACCCGTCGTCGACGGCCGCGAACCGCTGGCCCGCGTGGACGCCCGGCACCGCGACCCGGGCAGGGGCGTGGTCGGCGTCGTACCACTCGTGGAACTCGGCGAGCGGCACCTCACCGGGCTCGGCGAGCACGAACAGCAGACCCTCGGTCACGGGAAGTCGAAGCAGGTCGTCGGGTTGTCGACGAGGATCCGCTCCCGGTCGGCGGGGTCCGGCGCGATCTTCGGGAGCAGGTCGACGAGGTCGCCGTCGTCGGGCACGAACCCGCGGACGTTCGGATGCGGGAAGTCGGTGCCCCACAGCACCCGGTCCGGCGCCGACCGGACGAGCAGAGCCGCGAGGTCGGCCGCGTCGGCCAGCGAGGGCGGGGCCGTGGCCACGCGGTCGGCGCCCGAGAGCTTGACCCAGACGTCGCCGGTGTCGAGGAGCCGTCGCAGCGACTCGACCGCGGGTGAGCGCGGGCCGGCGGTGAGGTCGACCCGTCCCATGTGGTCGATCACGACGCGCGTCGGCAGCGACCGGACCATCTCGGCGTGCTCGGCGATCCCGTTCCCCGCGACGTGCAGCGCGAGGTGCCAGCCGTGCGGGGCGACCAGGCGCACGACGGCGTCGATCTCGTCGGCCGTCGGCGCGGCCCCCAGGTGCGGAGTGAAGTGGAGCCGGGCGCCGCGGACCCCGGCCTCGTGCAGCCGGGCGACCTCCGCGGGATCGGTGTCGGGGCGGACGAGGGCGACCCCGCGGTACCGCCCCGCCCCGTCGGCCAGGGCGGAGTACAGCGAGGCGTGGTCGGTCCCGTGCACCGCGGACTGCACGATGACGGCACGCTCGACGCCGAGCAGCCGGTGCAGGGCCTGCAGGTCCGCGAGCGGGGAGTCGGGTGGGGTGAACGTCCGGTCCGCGGCGTACGGGAAACGGTCGACGGGGCCGAAGACGTGGCAGTGCGCGTCGCACGCCCGTGCGGGGAGTGCCCACGACGGCGGGTGCGGATCCGGGTGTGGCCCGGGGTTGTCGGGCACGTCCACCTCCTCAGTCGCACCGGGCGGTCATGCCGCCGTCCACGACGATCTCGGTGCCGGTCACGAAGCGAGCCTCGTCGGAGGCGAGGAAGAGCGCCGCCGCCGCGGTGTCGCGACCGTCGCCCATGAAGCCGAGTGGGATGCGGGCGACCCGCTGCTCGAGCAGCGACCCGAGGTCGCCGCCCGCACGCTGTCCCGCCAGGCGGGCCTCGACCAGCGGGGTGTGCAGTTGACCCGGAATGACGGTGTTCACCCGGATGCCCTCGGGCGCGTACTGCACGGCGGTGACGCGGGACAGGGACACGACGCCGGCCTTCGCGGCCGCGTAGGCGACCTGCGGTGAGCCGGTCCAGCGCAGCCCCGACGTCGACGCGATGTTGACGATCGCCCCGCCGCCCCGCTCCCGCATCGCGGGGATCGCGTACCGGCAGCCCAGGTAGGCGCTGGAGAGGTTGACGTCGAGCTGCGTCCGCCAGGCCTGCTCGTCGAGCTCAGCCGCCCCGCCGTGGCGGGAGCCGCCGACGTTGTTCACCAGGACGTCGAGACCGCCCAGGCGTTCCACGGCGGCCTCGACCGCCGCCGCGACGCCTGCGGCGACGGTGACGTCGCCGACGTGGCCCTGCACCTCGCCGCCCCCCACGCCGCCCCCCACGCCGGCTCCCTCGCCGACGAGGGTGAGGGTCTCCTCGAGCGCGTCGGCGTCCCGGTCCACGGCCAGGACCCGTGCCCCCTCGCGGGCGAACGCCACCGCGGTCGCCCGACCGTTGCCCCAGCCCGGTCCGACGCTCCCCGCCCCGGTCACGAGCGCGACCTTGCCTGCGAGCCGGTCGCTCACGCCGCGTCCCGGCGCTGCTCGCCGACCTGCAGCGCGACCAGGAACCGCGACACCAGGTTGTAGGCGGCCACGGTCGCGGTGAGCTCGACGATCTCGCGGTCGTCGAAGTGGTCGCCGAGGGCGGCGAAGACCGCGTCGGGCACCGTCACGTGCCGAGTCATCGCGTCGGTGTAGGCCAGCGCGGCGGCGAGCCGCGGGGCCAGGACGTCGTCGGCCCTGGCGCCCATGGCGCCGTCCCCGGTGGCGCCGTCCCCCGCGGTACCGCCACGGAGCACCGCGATCTCGGTGTCCCCGAGACCGGCGTCGCGGCCGACGGGCTCGTGCGCCCGCCACTCGTAATCGGCGCCGTTGAGGGTAGCCACCCGCAGCACGGCGAGCTCCCGCACGTCGTCCGCGAGTTCCGCGCCGGTGCGCACGGCGCCGAGCAGCGCGTTCCAGCCGTCGGCGATCGGGGGGCTGTGGAGCAGCATGCGGTCCAGCGGGGTCAGCGTGCCGCCGCGTCGGGCGAGGATCCGCTCGGTCACCTCTCCGGACGGTCCGGGCGCGGGGTCGGTGTCGGCGTCGTCCAGGCGGGCCATGGGGCTCCTCGTCGAAGGGGTCGGGGTGTCGCCGGTCAGGACGCGGTGGCGGAGACGGGCCGGTTCTCGTCGGCGGGGGACGCGTCGGGCTCGGTCAGGTCACCGGGCTCGTCGACGGCCTCGGCCACGTCCTCGCCGCGCAGCACCGCACGCGCCCGCTCCAGGTCGAGCCTGCCCTCCCACCGCGCGACGACGAGGCTGCCGAGGATCTGGCCGGCCAGGCTGACGAGTCCGCGCATCGTCGAGAGGAAGCGGTCGACGCCGATGATCAGCATGATGCCGACCACCGGGACGGCGCCCGTCGTGCCGAGGGTCGCCGCGAGGATGACGAAGCCGGCTCCGGCGACCCCGGCGCTGCCCTTCGACGTCACGAGGAAGACCGCAAGCAGGGCGATCTGCTGCCAGAGCGAGAGCTCGATGTCGAAGGCCTGTGCGATGAACAGGGACGCGAAGCCGAGGTAGAGGCACACCCCGTCGCCGTTGAACGCGTAGCCGGAGGGCACGACGAGCCCGACGATGCGCCGCGGGGCGCCGAGGTGGGTGAGCTTGCGGATCAGGTCCGGCATGACGACCTCGTAGTTCGAGGTGCCCAGGGTGATCAGGAGCTCGTCCGAGAAGTAGCGGTAGAGCGCGAGGACGCGCAGGCCGCAGAGGCGCGCGAGCGCGCCGAAGACCACGAGGCCGAACACGATGCCGGTGGCCCAGAAGAGCAGCACGAAGTTCCCGAGGCTGAGCAGGGTCCCGACGCCGAACTTGCCCGTCGTGTAGGCCATCGCCCCGAACGCGCCCAGCGGCGCGAGGTACATGACCAGGCGGATCATCCCGAACATCGCGTCGCCGATCCGCTCGACGGCGGCCACGATCGGCCGGCCCGCGGGCCCCATCGCCTTCACGGCCACGGCGAACAGGAGCGACACCAGCAGCACCTGCAGGACGTTGCCCTCGGTGAAGGCATTGACGACCCCGCTCGGGACGATGTCGACCAGGAAGTCGTACCAGTGCGTGCCCGCGCCCTCCTGGGCGTACTGCGCCGCGCTGCCCGAGAGTGTCAGTGCTCCCGCGCGGGCGTGGACCCCCGCCCCGGGGCGGGCGAGGTCCATGACGACGAGCCCCACCACGAGGGCGAGGGTGGTCATCACCTCGAAGTAGACGAGGGCCTTCACGCCGATGCGTCCCACCGAGGCGAGCTGACCCGCGGACGCGACGCCCGTGACGATCGTGCAGAAGACCACCGGTGCGATGAGCATCCGGATCAGGGCGATGAAGCCGGTGCCGACGGGCTCGAGGGCGGCGCCCACGCCGGGGGCGACGAGCCCGAGCGCCGCTCCCGCCACGATCGCGACGAGGACGGTGACCCAGAGCCGCGTGGTGAAGGCGCTGCGGACGATCGTGCGTGCCGACATCGGAACCTCGCTGTCGCCGAATTGTGCGACTGACGCACAATTGCGCGTCTGTCGTACGAACACCGTCGGCGCAGCGCAGGGTGCGTGTCAAGGGCGTGGCGTGTCGCGGGACCCGGTCGGCGGCGGCCGATGGGCAGACTGGGCCCCGTGTCCCGCGAGGATCCCGACGTCATCGACTCGGTCGACAAGGCGCTGCAGGTCATGACGGTCTTCTCCACCGAGCACCCGGAGCTCTCCGTCAGCCGCGTCGCCGACCTGACCGGGCTCACCCGCGCGACCGCGCGGCGCATCCTCTTGACGTTCACGCGCCTCGGGTTCGCCGAGGAGCACGACCGTCGCTTCCGCCTCACCGCGAAGGTGCTGCGGCTCGGGTACGGCTACCTCTCCTCCTCGCCCTGGTGGGAGACCGCGGAGGGGCACATGCGCAGCCTCTCGACGTCGCTGCAGGAGTCGTCCTCGCTGGCCGCCCTGGACGGCGACGAGATCGTCTACCTGGCCCGCGTCCCGAGCCCGCGCAGCGTCGCCATCACGCTCAACGTCGGGTCCCGGCTCCCCGCCTATCCCACCTCCCTCGGGCGGGTGCTGCTCGCCGCGCTGCCCGAGGGACGGCTCGAGGAGTACCTGCGCACCGTGGAGCTCCGCGCGCTCACGCCCCGGACCGTCACCGACCCGCAGCGGCTGCGGGACGTCCTCGACCAGGTCCGTCGTGACGGGTACTCGCTGATCGACGGCGAGCGGGAGGAGGGTGTGCGGTCGGTCGCCGCGGGGGTGCGTCACCGCGGGGAGGTGATCGCCGCGCTCAACGTCTCGGTCAACGCGGCGCGGCTGTCGGTGGCCGAGCTGCGGGACCGGTGCGCCCCGATGGTCATCGAGCACGCCGAGGCGATCTCGGTGGAGATCGCGGCCCGGTGAGCCGTGCGAACCCCGTTGCATGACCTTTCGTGATCCTGCATAGTCATACGCATGCGGATCGCGGTGGCCGGGGCGAGCGGCTATGTCGGAGGGGAGCTCCTGCGGCTCGCGCTCGGTCATCCCGAGGTGGAGGTCGGCGCGCTGACGGCGGGGGACTCGGCGGGCACTCTGCTCGGCGCCCACCAGCCCCACCTCACCGCCCTGGCCGACCGCCCGATCGAGGCGACCTCGGTGGAGGCGCTCGCGGGGCACGACGTGGTGTTCCTCGCCCTGCCGCACGGGCGCTCCGCCGAGCTCGCCGCGCAGCTTCCGGACGACGTCCTGGTGGTCGACTGCGGCGCGGACCACCGGCTGCGGAACCCGAAGGCGTGGGAACGCTGGTACGGGGGCGAGCACGCCGGGTCCTGGCCCTACGGGCTCCCGGAGCTCCCCGGCACGCGTCAGACGCTGGCCGGGACGCGCCGGATCGCGGTCCCCGGCTGCTACCCGACGACGGCGACGCTCGCGGCGATCCCCGCGATCGGCACCGGTCTGGTCGGCCCCGAGGTGAGCGTCGTGGCGTTCTCCGGCACCTCCGGGGCCGGGCGGGCGGCCAAGCCGCACCTGCTCGGCTCCGAGGTCATGGGCTCGGCCACCGCCTACGGGGTCGGCGGCGCGCACCGCCACACCCCGGAGATCATCCAGAACCTCTCCGGGCTCGGCGCGGGCCCGGTCACGGTGTCGTTCACCCCGGTCCTCGCCCCGATGCCCCGCGGCATCCTCGCGGTCGTCAGCGCTCCGCTCGCCGACCCCGGCATCGATGCGGCGGAGGCCCGCGCGACGTACGCCAAGGCCTACCGCGCGGAACCGTTCGTGCACCTGCTGCCCGAGGGCGTCCAGCCGGCCACCAAGAACGTCATCGGCGCGAACACCGTGCAGGTGCAGGTCGAGGTGGACCTCGACGCGGGCCGCCTGGTGGCCACCGCGGTCATCGACAACCTGACCAAGGGCACCGCGGGCGGCGCCTTCCAGTCGGTCAACCTCGCCCTGGGTCTCGACGAGACCCTCGGCCTGCCGACGGCCGGGCTCGCCCCGTGACCCCCGATCCCGCCGTGCCGAGGAGGACCCCGTGAGCGTCACCGCCGCCGCCGGATTCCGCGCCGCGGGCGTCCGCGCCGGTCTGCGGGCCCACGGCGACCGCCCGGATCTCGCGCTCGTCGTCAACGACGGCCCGCGGACGACGGCGGCCGGGGTCTTCACGCGGAACCAGGTCAAGGCCGCGCCTGTGCTGTGGTCGGAGCAGGTCCTGCGCGAGCACTCGATCCGCGCGGTCGTGCTCAACTCCGGCGGCGCCAACGCCTGCACCGGCCCCGACGGCTTCGCCGACACCCACCACACCGCGGAGAGGGCGGCCGAGGTGCTCGGGTGCGGCGCGATCGAGATCGCGGTGTGCTCCACCGGCCTGATCGGCGAGCGCCTGCCGATCGACTCGCTGCTCGCCGGGATCGACGACGCCGCCGCGGTGCTCGAGACCGGCCCGGAGGCGGGCACGCGGGCGGCCACCGCGGTGCTCACCACCGACACCGTGGACAAGCAGGCCCGGCGGAGCCCGCACGACGGCTCGTGGACCGTCGGGGGGTTCGCCAAGGGCGCCGGGATGATGGCGCCCAGCCTCGCGACGATGCTGGTGGTCGTCACCACGGATGCGGTCCTCGACGCGGACACGGCCGACCGTGCGCTGCGGGCGGCCACCGCCGTCACCTTCGACCGCCTCGACATCGACGGATCCACCAGCACCAACGACACGGTGCTGCTCCTGGCGTCCGGCGCCTCGGGGGTCGCCCCCGGGGAGGCCGAGTTCGCCGAGGCGCTGGAGGCCGTCTGCGCCGACCTCGCCCGCGGCCTGCAGGCCGACGCGGAGGGCGTCACCAAGCGCATCGCGGTCACCGTCGCCGGGGCCGACTCCGACGCCGACGCCCTGGTCGGCGCCCGGGCCGTCGCGCGCGACAGCCTCGTCAAGACGGCGCTCTTCGGGTCCGACCCGAACTGGGGCCGCATCGCCGCCGCGATCGGGGCGAGCGAGGCCCGCGTCGACCCGGCGAGCCTCGCGGTGACCGTGAACGGGGTCCTGCTCTGCTCCGCGGCGGCCGCGGTGGGCGACCGCTCGAAGGCCGACCTGTTCGGGCCGGAGATCACGGTCGAGGTCGACCTCGGGCTCGGCGGGGGGACCGCGACGGTGCTGACCACCGACCTCTCGCACGCCTACGTCGAAGAGAACAGCGCGTACTCGACATGACCGGCACCCCGACCGCCGTCGGAGAGGCGGCGACCTCGCCGGAGGAGGCACAGGCCAAGGCCGCCGTGCTCGCCGAGGCCCTGCCGTGGCTGCGCGAGTTCCAGAACGCGATCGTCGTCGTCAAGTACGGCGGCAACGCGATGGTCGACGACGAGCTGCGCCGGGCCTTCGCCGAGGACATGGTCTTCCTCCGGCTCGCCGGCATCCGCCCCGTCGTCGTCCATGGGGGCGGTCCGCAGATCACCTCGATGCTCGAGCGGCTGGACATGCCGGGGGAGTTCCGGGGCGGGCTGCGGGTCACCACGCCCGAGACCATGGACGTCGTCCGCATGGTCCTCGTCGGGCAGGTGGGCCGCGAGCTCGTCGGCCTGGTCAACGCCCACGGGCCGCTCGCGGTCGGGATGTCCGGCGAGGACGCCCGGCTGTTCACCGCGGCCCGCCGCACGGCCCGGGTCGACGGCGAGGACGTCGACGTCGGTCTGGTCGGCGACGTGGTCGAGGTGAACCCGGCCGCGGTGCTCGACCTCGTGGCCGGCGGTCGCATCCCGGTGATCTCCACGGTCGCCCCGGACGCGGACGGCGTCGTGCACAACGTCAACGCCGACACCGCGGCGGGCGCGCTCGCCGTCGCCCTCGGGGCCCGCAAGCTCGTCGTCCTCACCGACGTCGAGGGCCTCTACACCGACTGGCCCGAACGCTCCAGCCTGCGCACCGAGATCGACGCCGACGAGCTCGGGGAGCTCCTCCCCGGACTGGCCAGCGGCATGATCCCGAAGATGGAGGCGTGCCTGCGGGCCGTCGACGGCGGGGTCCCGCGTGCGCACGTCATCGACGGTCGCGTGGCGCACTCGGTGCTGCTCGAGGTCTTCACCAGTAAGGGTGTCGGGACGATGGTCGTCCCCGCCCCGTCCGCCAGCGAAGGAGGTCCCCCCGCATGACCACAGCGACACCGACCGGTGAGGACCTCCGCCGCCGCTGGTCGAACACCATGATGGGCAACTACGGCACGCCTCCCGTGAGCCTGGTGCGAGGCGAGGGAGCCCGGGTCTGGGACGCCGACGGCCGGGAGTACCTCGACCTGCTCGGCGGCATCGCCGTCAACCTCCTGGGCCATGCGCACCCGGCGGTCGTCGAGGCCGTCTCCCGGCAGGTCGCCACGCTCGGGCACACCTCGAACCTGGTGATCAACCCGATCACGGTGGAGCTCGGCGAGCGCCTGCTCGCCCTGCTCGGCGCCCCGGACGGCCGGGTGCTGATGTGCAACTCCGGCGCCGAGGCCAACGAGGCGGCCTTCAAGATCGCCCGCCGCACCGGGCGGCTGAAGATCGTCTCGACGATCGGGGGCTTCCACGGCCGGACCATGGGGGCGCTCGCCCTCACCGGCCAGCCCGCGAAGCGCGAGCCGTTCGAGCCGATGCCGCCCGGCGTGGAGTTCGTCCCCTACGGCGACGCCGAGGCGCTGCGGGCCGCCGTCGACGACGACACGGCCGCGGTGGTCCTCGAGCCGATCCAGGGCGAGTCCGGGGTGATCATCCCGCCGGAGGGTTACCTCCAGGCGGCCCGCGAGATCACCGCCGAGCACGGCGCGCTGCTGGTGATCGACGAGATCCAGACCGGGATCGGGCGTACCGGGGTGTGGTTCGCCCACCAGCGGGCGGGCATCGTCCCCGACGTCGTCACCCTGGCGAAGGGCCTCGGCGGCGGCCTCCCGCTGGGAGCCTGTGTCGGCCTCGGCCCGGCGGCCGACCTGCTCGGCCCCGGCGCTCACGGCACCACCTTCGGGGGCAACCCGGTCTGCTGCGCAGCCGCGCTCGCCGTCCTGGACACCATCGCCCGCGAGGGTCTCCTCGACCGCGCGGACGCGCTGGGCAAGGACCTGGGCACCCGGATCGAGAGCATGGACCACCCGCTCGTCGACCACGTCGACGCCGCGGGGCTGCTCATCGGCGTCGCGCTCACCGCGGACGCGTCAGGGCCGGTCACCACGGCGGCCCGCGAGGCCGGGTACCTCGTCAACGGACCTGTCCCCGGGCGGCTGCGGCTGGCCCCGCCCGCCGTCGTCACGGACGCCCAGGTGGACGGCTTCCTCGCCGCCCTGCCCGCCGTCCTCTCGCGGGGCGCCGCCGAGGCCGGGGCGGCGTCGTGAGCGCCCCGCCGGAGGCCCCGGCAGGCGGGTCGGGCAGCTCCGGGGCGCCCGCACCGAGCCCTCCCCGCCGTCACCTGCTCCGCGACGACGACCTGACCCCGGCCGAGCAGGCGGAGGTCCTCGAGCTGGCGGCCACGATGAAGGCGGACCCGTTCGGGGTGCGGCCTCTCGCGGGTCCGCGGGCGGTGGCGGTGATCTTCGACAAGGCGTCCACCCGGACCCGGGTGTCCTTCGAGGTCGGCATCGGGGCGCTCGGCGGCACACCCGTGATCATCGACGGGCGCGCGGCCCAGCTCGGGCGGGGGGAGACCATCGCGGACACCGCACGGGTCCTCTCGCGGTACGTGGACGCGATCGTCTGGCGCACCGGTCCCGACGACCGCATCGAGGAGATGGCAGCCCACGCATCGGTGCCGGTGATCAACGCGCTCACCGACGGCTTCCACCCCTGCCAGGTCCTCGCCGACCTCCAGACCATCGTCGAGCGCCACGGCCGGACCGCGGGCCTGACCATGACCTACCTCGGCGACGGCGCGAACAACATGGCCCACTCGCTGCTGCTCGGCGGGGTCACCGCGGGCATGCACGTGCGGGTGGCCTCCCCCGAGGGTTTCCGTCCCGACCCGACCGTGCTCGAGGCCGCCCAACGGCGGGCGGCCGACACCGGCGGCTCGGCGACGGTGCTCGACAGTGCCTGCCGGGCCGACGCGGAGTCGGCCGTGGCGGGCGCGGACGTCCTCGTCACCGACACCTGGACCTCGATGGGGCACGAGGAGGACGGCCTGGACCGGATCGCACCCTTCCTGCCGTACCGCATCGACGCCGACCTCGTCGCCCACGCGGCCCCCGGCGCGACCATCCTGCACTGCCTGCCCGCGCATCGCGGCGACGAGATCAGCGCCGACGTGATCGACGGTCCGGCCTCGGCGGTGTGGGACGAGGCCGAGAACCGACTGCACGCCCAGAAGGCCGTCCTCACCTGGCTGCTCGGGCGATGAGTCGGGTCGACGGGTCCGCGGCCGGGGCGCTGGGCGGGGACGAGTCGGTCGAGGAGGTCCGCCCGGAGGACCGGGCAGCGGTCCGCGAACGGCTCGAGCGCCTGCGGCCCGCGTCGAGCCGGGCCTCCCGGCAGGCGCGCATCGTGACGTTGATCAGCACCCTGGAGGTCCACAGCCAGACCGAGCTGGCCGGGATGCTCGCCCGCGAGGGCGTCGAGGTCACGCAGGCCACCCTCTCCCGGGATCTGGACGAGCTCGGGGCGGTCAAGCTGCGCGGCGCCGACGGCGGGGCGGGCCGGTACGTCGTTCCCGACGACGGCAGCCCGGTGCGCGGGGTCACCGGCGGCACCGACAGACTGGCGCGGCTGCTCGCGGAACTGCTGGTGTCGGCCGACCACTCCGGCAACCTCGCCGTCCTGCGGACCCCGCCGGGTGGCGCGCACTACCTCGCCAGCGCGCTCGACCGGGCGTCGCTCGCCGAGGTGGTGGGCACCATCGCGGGCGACGACACCGTGCTCGTCGTCGCCCGGGAACCGCTCGACGGAGCCGGGCTCGCGGAGCTGCTGAGCACGTTGGGCACGCGGTCGAGCAGGACATCCCCGGACCAGCAGGAAGAGGAACCGCGGTGAGCGAGAACGTCAGCCTCGAGCGGGAGCAGCGGTGAGCGCGCCCGGCGCGGGACCGGCGGGCGCGGCGCTCTGGGGCGGTCGATTCGCCTCGGGCCCCGACGCCGTGATGGCGGCGCTGTCGAAGTCCACCCAGTTCGACTGGGTGCTCGCTCCCTACGACATCGCGGGCTCGCGTGCCCACGCCCGCGTCCTGCACGGGGCGGGCCTGCTCGACGACGACGAGCTCGGCGGGATGCTCGACGGTCTCGCCCGGCTCGCCGACGACGTCGCCGCCGGCGCCTTCGTCGCCGCCGAGGACGACGAGGACGTCCACACGGCCCTCGAGCGCGGGCTCATCGAGCGGGTCGGGCCCGAGCTGGGCGGCAAGCTCCGGGCCGGCCGGTCGCGCAACGACCAGATCGCCACGCAGCTCCGGATGTGGCTGCGGGACCGGCTCCGCGACCTCACGCGCGGGGTGTGCGACGTCGTCGACGCGCTCGTCGGGCAGGGCCGCGCCCACCCGGACGCGGTCATGCCGGGTCGCACCCACCTGCAGCACGCCCAGCCGGTCCTGCTCGCCCATCATCTCGGCGCGCACGCCCAGGCGCTGCTGCGCGACCTGGAACGCTGCCGGGACCTCGACCGCCGCCTGGAGCTCTCGCCGTACGGCTCGGGGGCCCTCGCCGGGACCTCCCTCGGGCTCGACCCGGGCGCGGTCGCCCGCGACCTGGGCTTCCGCGACGCCGTCGACAACTCCATCGACGGCACCGCGTCGCGTGACCTCGCCGCCGAGGGGGCCTTCGTGCTCGCGATGGTGGCGGTCGACCTGTCGCGCATCGCCGAGGAGCTGATCCTCTGGGCGACCGCGGAGTTCGGGTACGCGACGCTGCACGACTCCTGGTCCACGGGGTCGTCGATCATGCCGCAGAAGAAGAACCCGGACGTGGCCGAGCTCGCCCGGGGGAAGGCCGGCCGTCTCGTCGGGAACCTCTCCGGGCTGATGACCACGCTCAAGGCGCTGCCGCTGGCCTACAACCGGGACCTGCAGGAGGACAAGGAGCCGCTGTTCGACTCCGTGGCCCAGCTGGCCATGGTGCTGCCGGCCATGGCCGGGATGATCCGGACCCTCACGATCCACACGGACCGGCTCGCCGCCCTGGCACCGGCCGGGTTCACCCTCGCGACGGACATCGCGGAATGGCTCGTCCGCCAGGGCGTCCCGTTCCGGCGGGCGCACGAGGCGGCCGGCGCGTGCGTCCGCGCAGCCGAGTCCCGGGACGTGGGCCTCGACGAGCTCACCGACGAGGAGCTGAGCACTTGCGACCCGGCGCTCACCCCGGACGTGCGTTCGGTGCTCACCGTGGAGGGCTCCATCGCCTCGCGGGACGCACACGGCGGGACCGCACCGAAGCGGGTCGCCGAGCAGTACGACCGGATCGTCGGCGCCACCATCGAGGCCCGCGGCTGGGCGGCGGTCCCGATCGACCGCCGGTGACCGCCGCGCTCGTGGACCGCTCCGCGCTGGCGGTGGACCCGCTCGACGCGGCGCGCGTCCTGCTCGGGTGCCAGCTGGTCGCCGACACCGACGACGGCGAGGTCCGGGTCCGCGTCGTCGAGGTGGAGGCCTACCGGGGCCGGGACGACCCCGCCTCCCACTGCTACCGCGGCCGCACCCCCCGCAACGCGGTGATGTGGGGCCCGGCCGGCCACCTGTACGTCTACTTCGTCTACGGCATGCACTTCTGTGCGAACGTCGTCGCCCTGGACGAGGGGCGGGCGGGCGCGGTGCTGGTGCGGGCGGGCGAGGTGCTCAGCGACCCGGGGATCGCGCACGTCCGCCGCCCGACCGCGCGGGGACGGGACGCCGAGCTGGCGCGCGGGCCCGCCCGTCTCTGCGCGCTGCTCGGGCTGGGGCGCGAGCACAACGGCGTCGACCTCGTCGACCCGGCGTCGCCGGTGCGGCTCGAGCCGGGGGAGCGGGTCCCCGACGACGCCGTCCGCACCGGTCCCCGCGTCGGCGTCGCCGCGGGCCAGCAGCGGCCGTGGCGGCTGTGGGTCGCGGGCTCGTCCGCCGTCACGCCCTACAAGGCCGGGCGGGAACGCGCCGACGGGCCCGACTGGTAGCTGTCGTCCCGCACGGCGCTCGCACGACACAATGGGGCGGTGACCGCACCGCACATCCTCGACGACCTCGCCTGGCGGGGCCTCGTCGCCCAGAGCACCGACCTCGACGCGCTGCGCCGCGACCTCGACGCCGGACCGGTCACCCTCTACTCCGGGATCGACCCGACGGCCCCGAGCGCGCACATCGGGCACCTGCTCCAGTGGCTGACCCTCGCCCGCTTCCAGCAGGCGGGGCACCGGCCGATCGCCCTCGTCGGCGGCGCCACCGGGCTGATCGGCGACCCGAAGCCGACCTCGGAGCGCACGCTCAACGACCGCCAGGTGGTCGCGGACTGGGTCGACAAGATCGGTGCGCAGCTCCGGCCGTTCCTCGACTTCACCGGGGAGCACGCGGCCCTGCTCGTGAACAACCTGGACTGGACCGAGGGCATCTCGGCGCTGGATTTCCTCCGGGACCTGGGCAAACACTTCCGCGTCGGGCGCATGCTCGCCAAGGAGGCCGTGAGCCGGCGGATGGAGTCCGACGAGGGCATCAGCTACGCCGAGTTCTCCTACCAGATCCTGCAGTCCCTGGACTTCCTCGAGCTCTACCGCCGCTACGGGTGCACGCTCCAGACCGGGGGCAGTGACCAGTGGGGCAACCTGACCGCGGGCATCGACCTGATCCACCGCGTGGAGGGCCGCACCGCCCACGCCCTCGGTACACCCCTGATCACGAAGGCCGACGGCTCGAAGTTCGGCAAGACCGAGGGCGGCACCGTCTGGCTCGACGCCTCGCTGACGAGCCCGTACGCCTTCTACCAGTTCTGGATCAACGCCGAGGACGCCAAGGTCGGGGAGTACCTGCGGGCGTTCACCTGGCTGCCCCGCGAGGAGATCGAGGAGCTCGAGCAGGCCACCGTCGACCGACCGCAGGCGCGCGCGGCGCAGCGGGCTCTCGCCCAGTCGGTGACGGCACTGGTCCACGGGCAGGACGAGGTCCGCCGGGTCGAGGCCGCCAGCCAGGCCCTGTTCGGGCGGGGAGAGCTGCGCGAGCTCGACGCCGACACCCTCGCTGCGGCACTGGCCGAGGTGCCGTCGACGTCGGTCCCGCGCACCGAGAACCCGACGGTGGTCGACCTCCTCGTCGGCACCGGCCTGGCCTCGAGCCGGGGCGCGGCACGGCGGACGGTCGCCGAGGGTGGCGCCTACGTGAACAACGCGAAGGTCGATGCCGAGGACTGGACCCCGGCGGACGCCGACCTCCTCCACGGTCGGTGGCTCGTCGTCCGCCGGGGCAAGCGGACGACGGCGGGCGTGGAGCTCGTGTCCGGCGGGTGACGTCCGTGGGTCGGGCCGGAAACGCGGCCCGACCTGCGACGACGGCGGAAGCCCCACCCCCTGGAACAGCGCCCACAGCGGCCCTGTAGTGTTCTCCATGTCGCCAGGGCAAAGGGGTTGCTCCCGGGCCCGGAGACAGGATAAGTTGGAACGGTTGCCCTCCAGCTGGTTTGGTAGGGTGATCCTGATGGCACCGGATGGTGCGGTCGCCCCGTGAGGGTGGCTGGCAGTCCGTGTGGTCGTCCTTTGAGAACTCAACAGTGTGCTGACGTTTTGTGTGCTTTGGCCCCATTTTTTTGGGGTTTTGTTTGAGCTGGATGTTTTGTCAGGAGAGGGTTTGTTCTCTTCTAACGGTTTTTGTTGGAGAGTTTGA